>NZ_JAWORT010000028.1:0-50544 GCF_033337975.1 Vibrio sp. Vb2880 | reverse complement strand
GGTGGCTACGACGGGATTCGAACCTGTGACCCCATCATTATGAGTGATGTGCTCTAACCAGCTGAGCTACGTAGCCAAAACCATATTTTTTGTTCTCAACGCTTTGTTGCCTTGTCGTTGGGAACGGCGCGCATTATGCGAAGTTGAGTGAGATCCGTCAACAGTTTTTTTTAATAAATTTCGGAAAAAACCTCGTTCGCTTCCTTTTTAAACAAAGAGGCGTGTTTATGATCTAAAACTGGAAATAAATTAGCTTGCAGTTGCGTAATTTATTTTTGTTCATTTACTTAAGGTATTAAAAAAGCCAGCTTAACAGCTGGCTTTTAGTGTAAATGAAGTGTTTAGAATTCATTCATTTAATTAAACATTGAAGCGGAAGTGTACAACATCACCATCTTTTACGATGTAGTCTTTACCTTCTAGACGCCATTTACCTGCGTCTTTTGCGCCATTTTCACCATTGAATTGGATGAAATCGTCGTAACCGACTACTTCTGCACGAATAAAGCCTTTCTCGAAGTCAGTGTGGATCTTACCTGCCGCCTGAGGTGCAGTTGCACCAACAGGGATTGTCCAAGCACGTACTTCTTTAACACCTGCTGTGAAGTAGGTGTGTAGAGTCAGTAGTTCGTAACCAGAGCGAATTACACGGTTTAGGCCCGGCTCTTCGATCCCCATATCTGCTAGGAATTCTTCGCGATCTTCATCTTCCAGTTCAGATAGTTCAGATTCGATAGCTGCACATACAGGTACAACGACATTGTTTTCTTTTTCAGCGAACTCACGAACCGCATCTAGATATGGGTTATTTTCGAAGCCATCTTCGTTTACGTTTGCAATGTACATAGTTGGCTTCAGTGTTAGGAAGTTTAGATAGCCGATTGCTGCTAACTCTTCTCTAGATAGCTCAACTGTGCGTGCCATGCCGCCTTCAGTTAGTACTGGTAACAGTTTTTCTAGTACGGTTAGTTCAAATTTTGCGTCTTTATCGCCGCCTTTTGCCTTCTTCGCGTTACGTTGAATCGCTCGCTCACAAGAATCTAGATCAGCCATCGCAAGTTCAAGGTTGATCACTTCGATATCTTCAATAGGTGAAACTTTACCTGAAACATGAACAATGTTTTCGTTTTCAAAACAACGTACAACGTGGCCAATCGCGTCTGTTTCACGGATGTTAGCTAGGAATTTGTTACCTAAACCTTCACCACGTGATGCACCAGCAACAAGACCAGCGATGTCCACGAACTCCATCGTCGTTGGAAGAACTCTCTGTGGGTTAACGATCTTAGCTAGTGCGTCTAGACGTAGATCTGGCACAGGAACCACACCAGTGTTTGGTTCAATGGTACAGAACGGGAAGTTTGCTGCTTCGATACCCGCTTTAGTTAGTGCGTTGAACAGAGTTGATTTACCTACGTTAGGTAGACCAACGATGCCACATTTAAAACCCATGATAGTAACCTTATTCAGCTTTGAACGTGTGGAGGCGATTTTGTGCTTTAGATAGGCCATCCTTAATCAGGATATCTAGACAACGAACAGCCTCATCAGCTGCTGCATCTAAAAGCTCTTGCTCTTTAGCTGGCGCTTTACCTAATACAAAACCCGCCACTTTATCTTTGTGTCCCGGATGACCAATGCCAATACGAAGACGATAAAAATCTTTGTTATTGCCCAGTTTGCTAATGGTGTCACGCAGACCGTTGTGTCCACCGTGCCCCCCACCTTTTTTAAACTTAGCGACACCTGGCGGTAAGTCTAGCTCGTCATGAGCAACCATGATCTCTTCAGGTTTAATTTGATAAAATTTCGCAAGCGCTGCGATCGATTTACCTGATAGATTCATGAAGGTGGTTGGGATAAGCAAACGGAGATCCTGGCCATTGACCATAATGCGTCCTGTTAGACCAAAAAACTTTGGTTCGTTCTTCAGTGTAACGTTGTGAACGCGTGCTAATTCTTCTACAACCCAAGCGCCCGCATTGTGACGAGTTCTGGCGTATTCTGGTCCTGGATTAGCAAGACCAACAAGAAGTTTGATTTGTTGACTCAAGGTTAGGATCTCTCTGGAATCTCAAAAAGCGCAGTATGATAGCACAGAAAACTCGCGGTGGGCGACCAAGGGATTTTCTAGTTATCAGTACAAATAAAAAAACACCCCAAAGAGGGGTGCTTTTGAAATCAGTGTAACTGAAATGTTCGTATTAGTTGAACATTGCAGAGATTGACTCTTCGTTGCTGATACGACGAATCGCTTCAGCCAGCATGCGAGATAGGCTTAGTGTTGTCACTTTACCTGTTGCAGCCATCTCTTTAGACAGAGAGATAGAGTCAGTCACGATAACTTGGTCAAGAACTGAGTTCTTGATGTTATCCGCAGCGTTGCCTGAGAATACTGCGTGAGTAGCGTAAGCGAATACACGCTTAGCACCGCGCTCTTTTAGTGCTTCAGCTGCTTTACATAGTGTGCCACCTGTGTCGATCATGTCATCAACGATCACACAGTCACGACCTTCAACATCACCGATTAGGTTCATTACTTCAGAAACGTTTGCACGTGGACGACGCTTATCTACGATTGCGATGTCGATGTCGCCTAGTGCTTTTGCTGTTGCACGAGCACGAACAACGCCACCTAGGTCAGGAGATACCACTACAGGGTTATCTAGACCGCGAGCCTGCATATCTTCAAGTAGCACTGGCGTGCCGAAGATGTTGTCTACAGGTACATCGAAGAAGCCTTGAATTTGCTCTGCGTGTAGGTCGATAGTTAGAACGCGGTCAACACCAACGTTAGATAGGAAATCAGCAACAACTTTTGCAGTAATTGGCACACGCGCAGAACGTACACGACGGTCTTGGCGAGCGTAGCCGAAGTAAGGGATAACTGCAGTGATACGGCCTGCTGAAGCACGGCGCATTGCATCAATCATAACAACCAATTCCATTAGGTTGTCGTTAGTCGGTGCACAAGTGGATTGAATGATGAAAACATCGCTACCACGAACATTCTCATTGATTTGAACTGCAACTTCGCCATCAGAAAAGCGAGAAACAGATGCATCACCAAGAGAGATGTAAAGACGATCAGCAATACGTTGGGCTAGTTCAGGTGTTGCGTTACCAGCAAATAGCTTCATATCAGGCACGGTGGAAACCTCGGGTTTGCGTCCAGTTTAAATAGGTCGGTGTGAGGCTGATTGGTATTCAGCCAAAGTCTCTTTTAGTGGCGAAATATTGCGCCCTTGAGCGACAAATGCCGAGACTTTATCAGAGAGTTGTGCAAGGATAGTTTCTGCTTCAGATTTGCTCGAAAATTCAGCAAAAACGCAAGATCCTGTCCCCGTCAATCTTGACGGCGCGTATTGTAGCAGCCAAGAAAGTTGCTTATCAACCTCTGGGTAGAGCATTCGTACAATTTTTTCGCAATCGTTTACGCTTGGCGTATTTAAAAGTGTTTCTAGATCTCGTTTTGGGGTGTTTCGCGTCAGATCTGGATGACAAAAAACGTCGACGGTTGCGATAGATACATTCGGTCTGACGACTAAATACCATTTTTCTTCGGGATAAGCAGGAGAGAGTTTTTCACCAACACCTTCAGCAAAAGCTGCAAATCCGCGCACAAATACGGGCACGTCTGCGCCTAGTTTTAAACCTATTTCAGCCAGTTCGTCGTCAGTTAGATTCAGTTGCCATAAGTAATTCAGTGCCACTAATGCTGTAGCTGCATTCGATGAGCCCCCACCAATGCCTCCACCCATAGGCAGCACTTTCTGTAGCTCAATATGCGCGCCAAAAGGGCAGTTTGAGTAAGTTTGAAGCGCGGTTGCTGCTTTCCAAATTAAATTGTCTTGAAGAGGTACACCTTCTATCTCTGGAGAAATCGTAATATCACCAGAATGGTTCGCTTGAATGGTGAGCTCATCGCCGTGATCGACGAATTGGAATAACGTTTGTAACTCGTGGTAGCCATTCTCTGTACGGCCGTTGATATATAGAAAGAGATTCAATTTCGCTGGTGATGGCCAGCGTGTTGAAAGTTCAATCATTGGGTGATGTTCCATTTTGTGATCACTAGATTTATTTTGACATCAGCTGTGGTGAGTTTCAGCTTATTTGGCAGAGGGAGAGACTGTTCATGCCATTGAACGTCGCCATATCGTTGATAAGCGATACTCCAATCATTTAAACCAATTTGTTTGTTTAACGCTTGCAGTGTATTGGTTGGAGACAGTTGGAATTTGTCGGCATCGGTAGGTAGACCTAATAGCCAGTCAGGCATGTGCTCGACGGGCATCATTAACCCTGTAAGACGGTAAATCAGCTGGTTAGCACTGCGAGAAGAAAGGATCTGATCGTCGTAAGTTTCTACTGTGGCGCCTTGTGGGGTGATGGTGAGCTTTAATGCCGTTTGTCCGAGAATCGTTGTTAAACGCAACTGGCTTAGTGCTGAAGAATGTTTCCAGTAGAAGTTTAAATTTTGTCTTTGGTCTGGGCCAATATAACCAAGTTTCCCCGTTGCTTGAAAATCTTGGATGGTTTCGAGTCGCTGCTCATGAGCTTGCCATTCAACGCTGGTAACACTTTCAGGAACGGACGAACAACCAGCGAGCAGTAAGCTCGACAAGAAAAAAAGAATAAAGGAGCGTAACGTCATGTTTGATGGCTTATTAATCTGTTTCATCGGGAATCGCTCACAACTATAGCATTGAAAAGTCGCACTTAGGAAAACAAATCCGGCTTACCCTTTCAATAAATGCGTGCTTACAGTAAAATTCTGGACCTATTTTATAACCTATCCCAGAGATACCACGTTAGATGTCCTTGCTTGCTATTGGAATTAATCACAATACAGCGTCTGTCGACTTGCGAGAGAAGGTGGCGTTTGGTCCGGATAAACTCGGCCCTGCACTCGAGCAACTTAGAGAGCACGAAGCGGTTAACGGCAGTGTGATTGTTTCAACCTGTAACCGAACTGAGTTGTACTGCGATGTTAAGCAAGGAGCGCGAAACAAGTTGATCGATTGGCTTGCTCAATTTCATCAAGTGAGCCGCGAAGATTTAATGCCGAGTTTGTATGTTCATGAAGAACAAGCTGCAATAAAGCATTTGATGCGCGTATCGTGCGGTCTTGACTCTTTGGTGTTGGGTGAGCCTCAAATTTTAGGGCAGGTAAAGCAAGCATTTTCTGACTCGCGAGATCATCAAGCCGTCGATGCCTCGATTGATAAACTGTTTCAAAAGACGTTCTCAGTCGCCAAACGGGTGAGAACAGAGACAGATATAGGTGGTAATGCCGTGTCCGTGGCTTATGCGGCATGTACACTGGCAAAACATATTTTTGAGTCGTTATCAGATTCAACCGTGCTTTTAGTTGGTGCGGGTGAGACGATTGAATTGGTCGCGAAGCATTTAGCGTCCAACGGTTGCACAAAAATGATTGTCGCGAACCGCACTAAAGAGCGCGCGCAAGGCTTAGCGGACCAATTTGGCGCAGAAGTGATCAGTTTGAACGAAATTCCTGAACATTTGGCGAAAGCGGACATTGTGATTAGCTCAACGGCGAGCCCATTGCCTATTATTGGCAAAGGTATGGTCGAAACGGCTCTAAAGCAGCGCCGACATCAACCTATCTTGTTAGTCGATATTGCGGTGCCGCGAGATGTAGAGTCGGAAGTCGGTGAACTGAACGACGCATATCTGTATTCTGTTGATGACTTGCAATCTATCATCGACAGCAACATTGAGCAGCGTAAAGTCGAAGCGATTCAAGCTGAAGCGATTGTTAGTGAAGAAAGCGCTGCATTTATGACATGGTTGCGTTCACTGCAAGCCGTCGATAGTATTCGCGACTATCGCAAATCAGCCAACGAAATTCGTGAAGAGTTACTGAGCAAAAGTTTGCAATCTTTAGCGGCAGGCGCAGATCCGGAGAAAGTGCTGCGCGAGCTGAGTAATAAACTCACCAACAAACTGATTCACGCTCCAACTCGCGCATTGCAGAGTGCAGCTGAGCAAGGCGAACCAGCAAAATTAACGATTATCCGCCAAACACTTGGCTTGGATGATCTATAACTCACGCTTTTTATTAAGAAAACGACACTATGAAAGCCTCTATTCTGACTAAGCTAGAAACGCTAGTAGAACGTTACGAAGAAGTTCAACATCTTCTTGGTGATCCTGATGTAATTGGAAACCAGGACAAATTCCGTGCTCTATCAAGAGAGTACTCTCAGCTAGAAGAAGTAACCAAGTGCTTCCAAGCTTATCAACAAGCACAAGAAGATCTTGTCGCCGCTGAAGAGATGGCAAACGAAGACGACGAAGAAATGCGTGAAATGGCGCAAGAAGAAATCAAAGAAGCAAAAGCGACGATTGAGCGTCTTACTGATGAGTTACAGATTCTTCTTCTGCCAAAAGATCCGAACGATGATCGTAACTGTTTCCTAGAAATTCGTGCAGGTGCGGGTGGCGACGAAGCGGGTATCTTCGCGGGTGATCTATTCCGTATGTACAGCAAGTACGCAGAAAAGCGTGGTTGGCGTATTGAAGTGATGTCTTCTAACGAAGCAGAGCACGGCGGTTACAAAGAGATGATCGCGAAAGTAAGCGGCGACGGTGCATACGGCGTGTTGAAGTTTGAGTCAGGCGGTCACCGTGTACAGCGTGTTCCAGCAACAGAGTCTCAAGGTCGTGTGCATACTTCTGCTTGTACAGTAGCAGTAATGGCGGAAATCCCAGAAGCGGATCTGCCAGAAATCAAAGCGGCAGACCTGAAAATCGATACGTTCCGTGCATCTGGCGCGGGTGGTCAGCACGTTAACACCACGGATTCTGCAATCCGTATTACCCACTTACCAACGGGTACGGTAGTAGAGTGTCAGGATGAGCGTTCACAGCACAAGAACAAAGCGAAAGCAATGGCGGTTCTTGCTGCTCGTATCGTTCAAGCTGAAGAAGAGCGTCGTGCCGCAGAAGTGTCTGATACACGTCGTAACCTTCTAGGTTCTGGTGACCGTAGTGACCGTATTCGTACATACAACTACCCACAAGGTCGTGTGTCTGATCACCGTATCAACCTAACCATCTATCGTTTGAACGAAGTGATGGAAGGTGACCTGCAAAGCTTGATTGATCCTGTGATTCAAGAGCACCAAGCAGACCAACTTGCGGCGCTCGCAGAGAACGGCTAATCGATGAGCCAAGTTCAATCGATTGAGCAAGCACTGAAAAGTGCGACGGCGAAACTGGCAGAAGGCGGCAAAGAGTCGCCTTCTCTCGATGCAGCTGTACTCCTTTGCCATGTCCTTGGCAAACCACGAACTTACCTGCTGACCTGGCCAGAAAAAGCGTTAGAAGCAGAGCAAAAATCTCAGTTTGACGCTCTACTTGAACGACGTTTAACTGGTGAACCCGTCGCTTATATTATTGGTGAGCGAGAGTTTTGGTCTTTACCGTTTAAAGTTTCTCCTTCTACCCTGATACCTAGACCGGATACAGAACGTTTGGTCGAAGTTGCACTCGATAAGACCTACGAGCAAACTGGGCCTATTTTAGATCTTGGAACGGGGACGGGAGCTATCGCCATCGCGCTTGCATCTGAAATGCCAAAGCGTCAAGTGATGGGCGTAGACCTTAAGCAAGAAGCGAAAGCACTTGCAGAGTACAATGCTGAGCAGCTAAACATCAAAAATGTGACCTTTGCTCAAGGCAGTTGGTTTGAGCCTATTACAGAAGGTACGAAGTTTGCTTTAATTGTCTCCAACCCGCCATATATTGATGAAAAAGATCCACATTTATCCCAAGGTGATGTGCGCTTTGAGCCAAAATCTGCATTAGTTGCTAAAGAGAATGGCTTAGCTGATATTCGTCATATCTCGGATCTTGCTCGTCAGTATCTTGAAGTGGGCGGTTGGCTGGCATTTGAACATGGTTATGATCAAGGTGAGGCGGTGCGTGAGATAATGCGTGGCTTTGGTTACCAACAGGTCGCTACGGAAAAAGATTATGGCGGTAACGATCGAGTAACACTTGGTTGTCTGGCCAGTTAATCATGGAAGTCAGCAAACACTAACTAAAAAGAGAAGAAAAATGTACGTAGCTCTAAAACACATACACTTAGTGACGATTGCGCTCAGCGCGACGCTACTATCGATCCGATTCGTGTTAATGATGATGAACTCACCGAAGCGAAATAATCGCTTTTTGAAAGTGTTTCCCCACATCGTTGATACTGCATTGCTAGTGTCAGGTATCGCGCTTATTTTCATTACGGGTTTCATCCCGTTTACCGATGCCGCACCGTGGTTAACAAACAAAATCACCTGCGTACTGGCGTACATTGCGCTTGGATTCTTCTCATTGAAACTTGCGAAAAACAACCTACTGAAGATATTTGGCTTTTTCGGCGCATTAGGTTGGTTGGTCATGGCTGCAAACATTGCTGTGTCTAAGAGCCCTACGTTATTTGGATAAGACGTCATGTTAGAGTTTTTTGACGAAGATTTTGACAATATACCGTTGGTGGAAGGTGCGCTTGAGCTAAACAAAGCGATTAACCCAGAAACCAAAGTACATTGGGCGAAACAAGAGTTAGAGCGTCTTTACAAAGATGCAGAAGCCACGCTTGTTCATGAAACCGATGAAGAGCAACGATTTGATGCATTCCTACGACTTTTTTTCCACGAGTGGGGATTCAAAGGCGACGAGCAGGAATACTTTATTTCGGACAACAGCTTCATCGATAAAGTGTTGGAGCGCAGAAAAGGTATTCCTGTGAGCTTAGGTTCGATTTTGTTATACCTAGGCAAAAAGCTGGGTTTCCCGCTGAAGGGAGTTACTTTCCCTACTCAGTTCTTGTTAAAAGTCGACTGGATGCATAAGAAGCCAGACTACATCAATCCATTTAATGGTGAGTATGTAGGTGAAAGGATTCTTCAAGCTTGGCTTATTGGTCAGGAAGGACCGTTAGCTCAGCTAAAGCCTGAACATTTTGAGGAAGCTGACAACCCAACAATTATTGGTCGCTGGTTGGCATTGATTAAAAGTGCGATGTTGCGTGAAGAGCATTATACGTTGGCATTACGTTGTACGAATCTTGCTCTAACGTTTGTGCCAGATGACCCATACGAAATTCGTGACCGTGGTTTTATTTTCCAACAGCTAGAGTGCCCTCAAGTAGCGGTATCAGATTTTCAGTACTTTATTGACCAATGCCCTGACGATCCGGCTTCTGAGCTACTAAAATCACAAGTTAATGTGATGAGTGGAACGCACGTCACACTTCACTAATTTTATCGATGTGCCGAACTGTGGCGTATCGTGGACAGAAAAAGAGAATCAAAATGGAACAGAAAATCGTTAATATCGGCGACATTCAGGTTGCTAACGACAAGCCATTCACCCTATTTGCAGGTATGAACGTTCTTGAGTCTCGTGATCTTGCGATGCAGATCTGTGAGCACTACGTAAAAGTAACGGAAAAACTTGGTATTCCTTACGTATTTAAGGCGTCGTTTGACAAAGCAAACCGCAGTTCTGTTCATTCATACCGTGGTCCAGGTCTGGAAGAAGGTATGAAAATCTTTCAGGAGCTGAAAGACACTTTTGGTGTAAAGATCGTCACGGACGTTCACACTGAAGCGCAAGCTCAACCTGTCGCTGACGTGGTAGACGTTATTCAGCTTCCTGCATTCCTAGCTCGTCAAACTGACCTTGTTGAAGCTATGGCCAAAACAGGTGCGGTTATAAACGTGAAGAAACCTCAATTTATGAGCCCTGGTCAAGTGGGTAACATCGTTGAGAAGTTCGCAGAATGCGGTAACGACAAGATCATCCTATGTGAGCGCGGTTCTTGCCACGGCTACGACAACTTAGTGGTTGATATGCTTGGTTTTGGTGTGATGAAAAATGCTTCGAAAGGTAGCCCAATCATCTTTGACGTAACGCACTCACTACAAATGCGTGACCCATCAGGCGCAGCATCTGGCGGCCGTCGTGAGCAGACAGTTGAACTTGCAAAAGCGGGTCTAGCGACAGGCATCGCAGGTCTATTTATCGAAGCGCACCCAAACCCAGACCAAGCGCGTTGTGATGGCCCATCTGCACTGCCTCTAGACAAGTTAGAGCCATTCTTAGCACAAATGAAATCGCTTGATGATCTGATCAAGAGCTTTGCAGATATAGATATCAAGTAAACGCCAGATGACTGGTGGTAACAAATACTATAGCCAACCGAGTGTTGGCTATTTTTTTATCTGAAAAGCCGTGAATTCTCAAACTTGTTACGGATGAATTTGTTATTGCTAAACAATGCATCATAATTATTAAATCAATGTGTTAGGGTGCACGTGGTTTTCAAATAGATCGAATGCTTAAAATGTGCTTCAGTAATCCCAATAAGAAAAAGGTAAATAAATGAATCAGCGTCTGATGATCAAAACTGTTTTGAGTGCCGCTATCTTGGCCTCGTTAGCTGGGTGTGCTACGCAACCTGCACCAGAATGGAATGCCGATACAACCTATAAATTGACCGTGTTGCACACTAACGATCATCATGGTCGCTTTTGGCAAAATCGATACGGTGAATATGGCATGGCGGCGCGTAAAACGTTAATCGATGATTTGCGCGAAGAAATACAGGCTGAGGGGGGCAGCGTGTTACTGCTTTCTGGTGGTGACATCAACACAGGAGTACCTGAGTCTGATTTACAAGATGCCGAGCCGGATTTTAAAGGCATGAGCAAAATTGGTTACGATGCGATGGCTCTAGGTAATCATGAGTTTGATAATCCATTGGACGTGCTATTCAAGCAGCAAGAGTGGGCAAACTTTCCGATGTTGTCTGCCAATATTTACGATAAAAATACTGGCAAGCGTTTATTCCAACCATACGCGATGTTTAAAAAGCAGGGCATTAAAATTGCGGTCATTGGCCTTACAACCGAAGACACAGCGAAACTTGGCAACCCTGAATTCATTGAACAAATTGACTTCCGTGACCCAAAAGAAGAAGCCAAGAAGCTGATTGCAGAACTGAAAGAAACAGAGTATCCAGATCTGATTTTTGCTGTCACGCATATGGGACACTATGAAAATGGTAATAGAGGCATCAATGCTCCTGGCGATGTGGCGTTAGCTCGTTATTTGAATGACGGCGATCTCGACATGATCGTTGGAGGACACTCACAAGAACCTGTGTGCATGGAAGGTCCAAACGTTATCAAAAAGAACTTTAAACCAGGTGATGAATGTCAGCCCGATAAACAAAATGGTACCTTTATTGTTCAGGCACATGAGTGGGGGAAATATGTGGGACGCGCCGATTACGAGTTTCGTAATGGCGAACTCTCGATGGTGAGCTACGATCTAATCCCTGTAAACTTGAAAAAGAAAGTTAAAGTTGATGGTCAGTCGCAACGAGTCTTGATCCAAGATGAGATTAAACAAGACGAAATGATGCTTGAGTTTCTTCGTCCTTATCAAGAAAAAGGTCAGGGCAAACTAAACGTGAAGATTGCAGAATCTAACGGTAAGCTTGAGGGTGACCGCAATGTGGTTCGTTACCAGCAAACAAACTTAGGTCGATTAATTGCAACGGCTCACATGGAACGTGCGAAAGCAGATTTCGCCGTAATGAATTCTGGCGGCGTTCGCGATTCGATTGCAGCAGGTGAGATTACCTACAAAGATGTGCTGACTGTTCAGCCATTTGGCAATATGGTCTCTTACGTTGATATGACGGGCAAAGAAGTATTGGATTACCTAAATGTCGTTGCAACTAAACCTGTCGACTCTGGAGCTTACGCGCAGTTTGCCGGCATTGCGATGAGTATCAATAATGGTGAGGTAACCAATGTGTTCATTGGTAATAAGCAACTTCGCTTAGATGGTAATTACCGCTTTACCGTACCAAGCTATAATGCTGCTGGTGGAGATGGTTACCCTAAAATCGACGATCATCCAGGGTATGTAAATACAGGTTTTACCGATGCTGAGGTTTTGAAGGATTATTTAGAAACACATAGCCCTATTGATGTTAATGAGTATGCCCCTTCAGGTGAAATCACGTATTTAGTTGATACGGCGATTGATCAGTAACCCAACAGAGAAAAAGCGATTGACTCAAACTCGCTGATATCATTAACTAAAAGCGCAGATCCAATTCAATCTGCGCTTTTTGTTTTTATGAGGAGAATCTTGATGACTCCGGCCATTAATCTTGCGAAAAAGAAAAAAATTCCACACACGATTCATCAGTATGAGCACGATCCTAGAGCCGATAGTTATGGTTTAGAAGCTGCTGAAGTGCTAGGACAGGATCCGAAAACAGTATTTAAAACCTTGTTGTTCTGCTTGAACGGGGAGCCAAAGAACCTTGCGGTTGCGATTATCCCTGTTGATCAAAAGCTGAACCTAAAACTGGCGGCGAAAGCAGCGAAGGGCAAAAAGGCCGATATGGCTGATCCGGAAATCGCCCAAAAGACCACAGGTTATGTCGTTGGTGGAATTAGCCCACTAGGGCAGAAGAAAGCCTTACCTACTTTTTTGCACGAAAGCGCAGCAGAGCAAGACACAATCTGTGTGAGTGCTGGTAAACGTGGTTTAGAAATTGAGTTAGCCCCGAGAGATTTGCTGAGCTTAACTCGCGGTCAGTTTGCACCT
The DNA here is from genome assembly GCF_033337975.1 of Vibrio sp. Vb2880. Lineage (NCBI taxonomy): Bacteria > Pseudomonadati > Pseudomonadota > Gammaproteobacteria > Vibrionales > Vibrionaceae > Vibrio > Vibrio sp. Vb2880. The sequence continues at coordinate 37,881 of NZ_JAWORT010000028.1, read as the reverse complement.
CTTTGTTTGTAAACTCATGACAAATAAAAAGGACGCTCATGAGCGTCCTTTTTTGATCTTGCCTGTCAGTGAAGCGTTACTTCTTCAGACTCAATGTACCACCAGTGCGTTTAGCTGGTTTACTTGGTTTCGCGGCATTTGGGTTCATGTAATGCTGCTTGGGCTTACTCGGTGATTGAGGCTTGTTTGCTGAATGCGTATTGCTCGATGCATCTGGTTTACGGTGTGATTTACCATGCTCGCCTTGCGGTCTGCTGCGTTCACCTTGTGGTTTCACTTTGTAATGTCCTTTAGCTGGACGTCCGCCTTCATCATCACGCTGACGACGCTTTTGTTGACCTTTTTTCGAGTTTGGTGCATGACGGAATTCATCAGCATTGTTACCACGGAAAGTTCGTGTCTTCTGGTTACGACGAGCAGTAGAATCTTGGTTTTCTTCACGGCTATCAAACAGCTTCGCGTCGGTCGCTTTACGAATGTTGCGACCTCTAGAGTCTGTTTTTGATGCTTCTTCTGTACCTACCGAGCCTTCACACATTGCTAGGATCTCTGCCACTTCTTCGTCACTTAGATAACGCCATTTCCCATTGGGAATACCATCAAGAGAGATATTCATGATGCGTACGCGACGCAGCTTGAATACTTCATAGCCCAGCGCTTCACACATGCGACGGATCTGACGGTTAAGTCCTTGAGTGAGCACAATACGGAAAGAGAATTTAGTCTCTTTTGTTACCTTACAAGGTAGGGTGACTGTGTCGAGAATCTTAACGCCACTCGACATCTGTTTGAGAAATTCGCCTGTAATTGGCTTGTCCACGCGTACGACGTACTCTTTTTCGTGGCTGTTGCCTGCGCGAAGGATTTTGTTCACGATGTCGCCATCGTTGGTCAAAAAGATCAGACCATCAGAGGGTTTGTCTAAGCGGCCGATCGGAAAGATACGTTTTTGGTGGCCGATGAAATCAACGATGTTTCCAGGGACGTCTCTCTCAGTTGTACAGGTGATGCCTGTTGGTTTATTGAGAGCGATATAAATCGGCTTCTCTTTTGCTGCCACTGGCTTACCATCCACACAAACATCATCACCAGGTAGCACTTTTGTCCCCATTTCAGGTTTGTTGCCATTAATGGTGACACGGCCTTGCTCAATCAGTCTGTCTGCTTCACGGCGTGAGCAAAACCCCGTTTCACTGATGAATTTATTTAATCGTTTAGCGTTGTCTTGTGACATTTTTGTCTCCTAACGTTTCACAACGGCGAATGAAGCTCCCTTCCTCTAAGGGGAAGGAAGAATAAGGGCGGGCATTCTAGCATTAGGGTGAAATTTAGCCTAACCGTTTTTGGTGACGTTCGCGGGTTTCTAATTTCTTTTCCGCACTTTTTCTAAGTAGGACGTAAACGGCTCCAGTTCCACCGTGAAAGCGTTGCGCACTATGGACGCATTGGACTTCCTTTATTTGTCGTAGCCAACTGCTAACAAAGCTTTTCATCATTGCAGGTGGATTTGAGCGTTCTCCTCGACCATGGACGATAACGACCGTTCTAATGTCCATTGATAGGCATTGCTTTAAAAACGTCACGACTTCATCACGTGCTTCTTTCAATGTTTTACGGTGCAAATCCAAGCGAGCTTGGATTGGATACTTACCAAGACGAAGTTTGCGGTAAACCCCGTCCTGTACACCATCACGTTTGAACTCAACAAAGTCCTCTGGCTTGAGCATTTCAGCGTGATCAAGTGATAGGTATTCTGGGTCATCTTCCGTTAACCAGATTGCTGCTTCGCGTTTTGCGAGCTGTGCTTCTGTTACTTGGTGTACTTTTTTGTGTTCGGTGGTGTCTTGAGTGATTGGCTTTACATCGCCCATCATCTGTTGAAATAGATCAAAATCGTCGTCGTGAGACATAGCAGTAATCTCATTAAGAACAGGGAAGAATAATAGGATTATATCAATGAGTGGTGCATTGAGATCAAATAAAAAACCGGAGTAGGCAAGTAACCGACTCCGGTGCAAAGCGTTTCTAGAGCTAAGCGAGATCTAGTGAGGAGATTTGTCGTTCATGATCTTGTATATGAAGAAACCGCCGTAAAATAACATCAGACCAATTGCCCCAAAAATTACTATCATTGACGATAGACCCACTGCATTACCAAATAGGAGATCAAGCCAAAAGTCCATACGTTTCCTCCAAGATGTTCCCGACAGGAATAAACTAAATGGCGGTGTCTTGTTGCACACTGATCTGGATCAATTATGTTGCTAAGGTTAATAAACTGTATTTTGTTGTGAGTTATCAGTCACATTTTACGTGCTAGTGTTCAGTTATTCATCAAACGAATTAAGACCTAAGGTTTTTTTGTAAAAAGCACTTGCGCCACAGTTCAGAATCCGTAATATACGCATTCGTTGACGGGGACAATTCCTCAGTTAAACATCTCGGTGAATAGCGCAGCTTGGTAGCGCATCTGGTTTGGGACCAGAGGGTCGGGGGTTCGAATCCCTCTTCACCGACCACTTTCAGAAAGCCTGCTCAATGAGCAGGCTTTCGTCGTTTTAGCGGCAGCAAATTTGACTTTGATAGTAGCGAACCAAATGGGGTTCGCCTGAAGTTAGAATATGGCTCTTCATCGACACATATTGAGAAAAAGGCTCTACAGAAATGTAGAGCCTTTTTCGTATTTGGTGATATTTATTTGGAACCAGAGGATCGGGGTCTGGAATGCCAGTCCTCTGGAAGCCCAGTCGCGTCGAATCCCTACTTCACCGACCACTTTTAGAAAGCCTGCTCAATGAGCAGGCTTTCGTCGTTTTTGGCGCTAGTAATTTTAGACTTCAATAGTATCGAATCAAATTGGGGTTCGTCTGATGTTCGAATGTGGCACTTCACCGACACATATTGAGAGGAAGGCTCTACAGAAATGTAGGGCCTTTTCATTTTTTAGAGCGAGTAAATTTATTACTTGATGTCACACGAGATAGTATTGATAGGAGTTTCAGAAGTAGTGAAACAGACATAAGCGGTCTTTGGGTGATTTGGACCAATCTTGACGTAACCCGCTTTTAAATCGTCTTCATCAAACGTTACTGAGTGAGATTTGCTTGTATTTCCATCATAGTAAACCGCTTCAAAGCCTTGGTTCATCATATGTGCAACGCGATTTCGAGTGTGGGCTGTTGAAAACGTGATGTTCGCGCAACGTATCATTGGTTTTTCGGTAATAAGAAATTGACCACTCTCTTTATCTAAAACACCGCCCTTTACTTCCGGAGTTATATCAATAGCTTGAAAAGATTCTACGTTGCATGGCGGTTTAGCATAAGACAACGAAGAAGTGAGCATAACTCCAATCGTGTATAGGAATAAATATTTAAATTTCATATGAGTTGTTTTGTATCCACTTAGCTTAACGGCGTTTTATAAGAAAGTTTGAATGAATTTTAAATGGTTGTATTTAAATAATTGTATTTAAATGGCATTTTTCAAACAATCACTAGATATCACAATTTGCTTGGCGCGTCTTACCCAGTGGTTTGATGTTAAAACCCCGATTTTTAAGCAGTTCAATCAGGTTATCTTTACCTACTAAATGCAAGCCACCAACAACAACGGTGTAACGACCCGCTTGCTGAGGTAGAACACTGCCAGTGTCGAGTTTTTTAGCCCAATCTCGATTACGCTCGTATAAAAAGGCTTGGTTAAACTCTTCTGTTGTATGATCGGTCAAAGAGGCTTCGACCAACATGCTACCATCACCGCTCTTCCAACTCTCTATCAAGCATTGAACCAACTCTTCTCCGCCATCATATTCTTCAATTGACGAGAGAAGTATCTCTTTACCGCCTTCTGATTGACCTGCGATTAAATCGATTTGGAATTGCACGGACTCTAGTGAAATGACCGGGATTTGCTTTTTATCAGCGAGTCCTATTAAGTGCATGTCGACCCCTTTATCAGAGACATACCCCAGTTTGTTGACTAAAGCGAGTTGGATGGTGAATGCAGCCATCCAAGGTGGGGAATTTAGGAGTTGAGTTTCTGGCAAACCTAAATCTTGGGCAATTTCAATTAAGTGGCGACGTTGAGCTCTGTCTAAAACATCTTTCGAAAGAATGGTTGTTTGTGGGTAAACCAAGCCTTCAGAATTCCTGACGTCTGCTTCAATAATCAACCCTGCGCTTTGGCTTAAGTGCTGGATGACCGTTCTAGGGAGTGGGTACATCGTTTTATCCCCCACATGTACCGAGCCAATAATCATAAGTTCGGTTTCCCCTTTTTTCGCTAACCAATGCTGTGGCTCTGCATAAGAGGAAAAAGGAGTCAAAGTAACAAGTAGAGATGATATGAGCGTCAAGAGACGAAACATAGAGTGGCCCTCAGATAAGATACCTTTAAACTTTATACGCAAAATAGTGTGAGGTTAAGTGCAATTTCTCCAGTGGTGTATTCGACAAAATCGTCATTTCTAAAAATATTGACGAGTTTTGACGACGAATAAATGAGAGTCACTTCACGAAAGGTAAATAGGTAATTCGCTTACTAATGGTTCACAAAATAATTAGGCGTGATCCAAATCTTACAAAATCAGTCGTAACTCATGAATATAAGTGACCTAGATCGCAGCAAACTCGTCAAAACAAGTTGTTCGATTTTAACGTGTATTGTAACTCCATGAAAATTAGGTTTTTATTGTTTTTGCTGAGTGTCATTTTTTGAACTGGATCACTTCCTATTTCTATTTATTTTACGCTTAGAAATAACAGGTTGTATGTTGAATGTAACGGTTAGGTACCTCGCATTTGAGGGGCCGAGATTTTTATCATTGTCGTTTTGAACCACTGACTTTTTTGGGGAAGTAAGATGTTTAAACCTAGTCTGATTGCTGTTTCTGTTATCACTACATTAGCAGGTTGCTCTGCGCTGAAAAGCTCTGAACAACAAGTTGTAAATTCGTTGGCTAATAATCTTGATATTCAATACCAAGTGTTGACTAACCACGGTGCAAACGAAGGTCTTGCTTGTCAGGACTTAGGGGCTGAGTGGGCGTCTTGTAACAAGGTAAACATGACGCTGGTTAACCAAGGTGAAGCGGTTGACTCAAAAGATTGGGCTATTTACTTCCACAGCATTCGTCTGATTCTGGATGTTGAAAACGAACAGTTCAAAATCTCTCGCGTAACGGGTGATCTACACAAACTAGAACCAACAGATAAGTTTGATGGTTTTGCTGCGGGTGAAGAGGTTGTGCTTCCTCTTGTTGCTGAATACTGGCAGCTATTTGAAACTGACTTCATGCCAGGCGCTTTCGTTGCTGCACCAAATGCAGAGCCTAAGATGATCGCTTCTCTTAACACAGAAGACGTTGCATCTTTCGTGACTGGCCTTGAGGGTAACAACCTAAAACGTACGCCAGATGACAACAACGTATTTGCGAGCGCTGTGTCTCGTTTCGAGAAGAACGAAGATCTAGCAAAACAAGACGTATCAACCACGTTACTACCAACGCCAATGTCTGTTGAAGCAGGTAAAGGTACGGTAGATATCGCGGCGGGTATTGCGCTGCCTAAAGACGCATTCGATGCGACTCAATACGCAGCAATTCAAGGTCGTGCAGAAGTGGTAGGTGTGGATGTTCGTGGTGATCTTCCTGTAAGCATCACTGTTGTTCCTGCAGACTTCACCAGTGAATTGGCAAAATCTGGTGCTTACGAAATGAGCATCAAAGGCGACGGTATTGCGATTAAAGCGTTTGACCAAGCAGGTGCTTTCTACGCAGTACAATCTATCTTTGGCCTGGTAGATAGCCAAAATGCTGATTCTCTACCACAACTGTCTATTAAAGATGCGCCGCGTTTTGATTACCGTGGTGTGATGGTGGACGTGGCTCGTAACTTCCACTCTAAAGACGCGATTCTTGCAACACTTGACCAAATGGCCGCGTACAAGATGAACAAACTTCACCTTCACCTAACGGATGATGAAGGCTGGCGTTTAGAAATCCCGGGTCTGCCTGAGCTGACTGAAGTTGGTGCTAACCGTTGTTTCGATTTGGACGAGAAAAGCTGTTTACTGCCTCAGCTTGGCTCAGGTGCAACGACAGACAACTTTGGTTCTGGCTTCTTCAGCAAAGCAGACTACGTGGACATCTTGAAGTACGCGAAAGCGCGTAACATCGAAGTGATTCCTGAAATCGATATGCCAGCACACGCTCGTGCAGCAGTGGTATCAATGGAAGCACGTTACGACCGTCTAATGGAAGAAGGTAAAGAAGCAGAAGCGAACGAGTACCGCCTGATGGATCCTCAAGATACATCGAACGTAACGACGGTTCAGTTCTACAACAAGCAAAGCTTCATCAACCCATGTATGGAATCTTCAACTCGCTTTGTTGATAAAGTGATTTCAGAAGTAGCAGCAATGCACCAAGAAGCGGGCACGCCGCTAACAACATGGCACTTTGGTGGTGACGAAGCGAAGAACATCAAGCTAGGCGCTGGTCTGCAAGACATCAACGCAGAAGACAAAGTAAGCTGGAAGGGTAACATTGATTTGTCTAAGCAAGACAAGCCATTCGCACAGTCACCACAATGTCAGACGCTAATTGCAGACGGTACGGTAAGCGATTTTGCTCATCTACCAAGCCACTTTGCAGAAGAAGTGTCGAAGATGGTGGCAGAGAAAGGCATTCCAAACTTCCAAGCTTGGCAAGATGGCCTTAAGTACAGTGAAGGTGAGAAAGCGTTCGCAACAGAAAACACGCGTGTTAACTTCTGGGACGTTCTTTACTGGGGCGGCACATCATCAGTGTACGAATGGTCTAAGAAAGGTTACGACGTTATCGTTTCTAACCCAGACTACGTATACATGGACATGCCGTACGAAGTTGACCCGAAAGAGCGTGGTTACTACTGGGCGACGCGTGCAACAGATACTCGTAAGATGTTTGGTTTTGCACCAGAGAACATGCCTCAGAACGCAGAAACCTCTGTAGACCGCGATGGTAACGGCTTCACTGGTAAAGGTGAAATCGAAGCGAAACCTTTCTATGGTCTATCAGCACAGCTGTGGTCTGAGACAGTACGTAACGACGAGCAATACGAGTACATGGTATTCCCTCGCGTACTAGCAGCCGCTGAGCGTGCATGGCACCGTGCTGATTGGGAAAACGACTACAAAGTGGGTGTTGAATACTCGCAAAACTCTAACCTAGTAGACAAAGTCGCGCTAAACCAAGACTACAACCGCTTTGCGAACGTACTTGGCCAACGTGAACTGGCTAAGCTAGAAAAATCAGGTATCGACTACCGCCTGCCTGTACCAGGTGCGAAAGTAGAAGATGGCAAGCTAGCAATGAACGTTCAGTTCCCAGGGGTGACGCTTCAATACTCTCTAGACGGCAAGAACTGGCTAACTTACGCAGATAATGCTCGTCCAAATGTGAAAGGTGAAGTGTTTATCCGTTCCGTGTCAGCAACCGGTGAGAAAGCAAGTCGAGTGACCAGCGTGAAATAACTCAATTCTTGTAAGTTAATTTTTTGGCAAAGCCTCAACATCATGTTGGGGCTTTCTTTATTTTTTGAGGAAATTAAGCGTGATCGATGTCTAATTATTTTTCATTGATAAATAAGTTTTGGGTTGTAATGGTCAAGGTTATTGTGAACTGGATCGACTTAATCTGCTAAATATCAATAAATTATCTGTTTACGATCACACTTCTATTTTTTGAATAATTTTATAAAAATACGATAAGTGACTGTATTTTCCATGTTTTTATCAGGGTTGTTGAGCGTCGGTTTGAACAAGATCACTTTTTAAAATGTTTTATTTTCCATCGCGAATTAATTGAAACAATATTGCGAACGCCAAGGAGGCACATTCCAAAGTTTGCGATAAAAGGGAAGAGATGCCCTCTAAAACTATCGCATAACGTGAATAAATAAAGGCAGTAATTATGAAAAACATTTTTGCACTGAGTGCTCTTTCTCTCGCTTTCGCTTCTAGCGCTTTTGCTGGTTCTTCTTACGTAACAGGTAATGTTCAATTCCACGATGATGGTCGAATTCATGGTTCGGACGTTACGTCTACACTGGAAGCTGGTCATACTTTTGATAACCAATTCGGCGGCTTTACGGTTTACACCGAATTTGATGGTATTCAGTTGGGTAAACTGGAAACAGAAAACGGTGGCGCAGGTAACACAACACCAGCAATCACTGTGGGTGGTGAGCAGTCATTTAATATTACCGATCATTTATGGGTTGCCGCTGGTTACCAACACCTGTTCTCTGCTGGCGAGAATGTACAGTACCGTCCATTGGTTAAGATCGGTTACAACTTCGATAACGGCATCTCCTTAAGTAACCGTACTCGTGCGCACATTGATGCGACAGACGCAGATGCGGATACAGATTACCGCATGGACAACCGCATCGGTTACGTGATGAATGAGGATGTGACGCTAAGCTACAACAACGTCTACATGATTGAAGCGGAAACCATGGACCACGAGCTTCGTGCAACGTGGACTCGTAAAGGTGTTCAACCTTACTTTGAGTTCCGTAGTCAAGCACACGGTGCAGAAAACGCGAGTGGTGACAGTCTAGTGAATAACGCTTTTGTATTTGGTGCCTCTTACGGCTTCTAATTTTATATTTGTCTTAACTGTCCATTAAGAAAAAGCCCAGCGGTTTATCTCGCTGGGCTTTGTTTTTATTGGTCGTTGCCTTCGTGGTGGCTATATTCGAACACTTGGCCTTTTTCGTTAAAGGCGTAAACGGTGTAGCTGTCTTTTTTGTCGCCATATTCCATACCAGGGGAGCCCATTGGCATGCCCGGTACTGATAGGCCTTTTGCGTTACGTGGTGGATTTTTCAAAAACGCTTTAATGTCTTCGGCTGGAATGTGACCTTCAAACAGATAGCCGTTGATCTCTGCCGTGTGGCAAGAGTAAAGCTGTTCATTCTTGATGCCTAGATCGCGTTTGATGGCGTTCATGTCATCGTGCAATTTTTCTTCGACCGTAAAGCCGTTCTCTTCCATGTGTTTTGTCCATTCTCCACAACAGCCACAGTATGGCGATTTATGGTTAATGACATCGGCTGCCAATACGTTGGCGGACACGGTCGCAAGCATTGCAAAGGTCAATAGTTTCAACTTCATAATACCCTCAAAAAGAAGTGGTTATTTTACTGAAAACAGTCGTAGTCGATTTGCATTACTAACGACAGTAATTGAAGACAGTGCCATTGCCGCTCCTGCGACAACAGGACTGAGCAAAAATCCAAACGCTGGATAAAGCACACCAGCGGCAACTGGAATACCCAACGAGTTGTAAACAAAGGCACCAAATAGGTTTTGCTTCATGTTCTTAAGTGTAGCGCGAGAGAGTTCAATCGCATGTACTACCGCCATTGGTGACGTGTTCAGGATGGTCATTTGCGAACTTTCAATGGCGACATCACTGCCGCTACCCATAGCAATACCGAGGTTGGATAACGCGAGAGCAGGGGCGTCGTTAATGCCATCCCCCACCATTGCCACGACATGTCCTTGAGATTGAAGTTGCTCAATGTGCTGAGCTTTCTCATCTGGCATTACTTGGGCAATCACTTCATCAATACCAAGTTCTTGGCCGATAGCATTGGCAACGTGTTGGCTATCGCCCGTCAGCATTACCGTTTTGATGCCTTGCGATTTTAATGCAGAGAGCGCTTGTTTCGCATCTGATTTGATCGGGTCGGCAATGGCGATCAGACCGATCAGTTCGCCGTTCAATGCCACAGCTACCGGAGTCCACGCATTTTTTGCGCATTCATCGATGGCAGATTTTAGTGCGCTAGTCTCGACGTTCTCTGCTTGCATAAATTGAAGCGAACCAATGAGCAGCGGTTTATCTTGATACGTCGCCAAAATGCCGCGCCCGCGAACGTTCTCAAACTTGTCTAATGAGACATCCTTTGCGTCGTGTCGTTTGGCGTAATCACATACCGCTTTTGCCAGTGGGTGCTCAGACTGACGCTCTGCCGCATACGCTAAAGCCAATAGATCTTCTTGGCTGGTGGCGTGAGTAAACACTTGCTGAACGCTAGGTTTACCTTGGGTAAGCGTGCCAGTTTTGTCGAATACAACCGTGTCGACTTTGCTTGCCAATTGAAGGGCGTCGGCGTCTTTGATCAGAATGCCGAGCTCTGCGGCTTTACCCACTCCCACCGTGACAGAAAGTGGGGTTGCTAAGCCTAGGGCGCAAGGGCAGGCGATGATCAGGACGGTTGTGGTGACCACCAGCATATAACTCGCTTTTGGCTCTGGGCCAACGGCAAACCAAACGAGCGCGGCCAGTATTGCTATGCCAACAACGACAGGGACAAACACCGATGAAATCTGGTCTGCCAGTTTCGCGATGGCTGGCTTACTGCTTTGCGCTGTGCGCACCATGCGGATGATACGAGCCAGCATGGTATTTGCGCCAATGCCCGTTGCCTCAATGACTAATCCACCATCGGTATTTAATGTCCCAGCAGACACTTGAGCCTCTTGCGCTTTTAACACTGGTACTGGTTCACCAGTGAGCATCGACTCATCAATGTATGATTCACCTTGAATCACAACACCATCAACAGGCACTTTCTCGCCTGGTTTGATACGCAGTTTCATGCCTAACGTGATTTGCTCAACCGCGATTTGTTGATCGCCTTGTTCCGTGATTACCGTAGCTTGCTGAGGTTGCAGGTTAATCAGAGCTTGCAATGAGCGTGTTGTGTTTGCTTTGGCTTTTGCTTCTATATAGTGACCAAGAGAAATTAAGCCGATGATCATTGCACTCGCTTCAAAGTACACGTGGCGTGAAGCAAGAGGGAACCAGTCTGGGAAAATCACCACAAGCATCGAATAGAACCACGCTGCGCCAGTACCGAGCGCGACTAACGTGTCCATGGTGGCGCGCTTGTGAGTAGCTGCTAACCAAGCGTTACTGAAGAAGTGTTTCCCTGCTGTGGCAAGAAGGAGTAAACATACGATACCGATCGCGCCCCAAGCTAATTGGTCGTTGGTGTTGCGAATCATCATATTGCCGCCAGCTACGCCCCAAATCATTAAAGGGGCACCGACGACAAGGCCAGCAATAGCATCCAGTTTAAAGCGTTTTTGTTGCTGACGTTGTTGCTGTGCTTGCTTTTCTTGCTGGGTTGCGGCGTCTTGTAGGATCTCTGCTTGGTAACCGGCTTGTTTTACCGATTCAACAATTGCGTTAAGGAGGTCATCAGAGTCTTGGCTTGCGAATACTAGTGCGCTTTGTTCTGCAAGGTTGACCTGTGCTTTCTCAACGCCTTCTACGTTAGTAAGTGCTTTCTCTACTGAAGATACGCAACTCGCACACGTCATGCCTTGAATCAGCATTTGCAATTGAATACTCGCTGGTGGCACCTGCGTATCTTTAATATTGCTTTGCTTTTCTACCTGTTCGGTCTCTGGTGAGCTTTCGTTCTCTACTTCAACAGAATCAAGGTTGGCGGTATAGCCGAGTGTTGCTATTAAGTCGATCACTTGTTGCTCGGAGAGGAGGGTACGAATCTCTAAGTGCGTTGTTGAAGCCTCAAAAGAAATAACGTCTTGATTAGATTCTAATAAAGATGAAAGTTTTTTGACGCAACCGCCACAGCTTAAGCCTGAAAGGCTTAGTTCGTAGTGATTTCCTGCTTGGTAACCAAGAGATTCAATCGACGAGACGAGCTCTTTAAGAGAAGACTCGGTTTTGACCTCTACTTGCGTCGGGGACAAATTGAGGATCTCCACATCGTGATTCGCATGTAAAGCATTCTCAACTTTTCTCGCACAGCCCATGCAGTTGAGCCCTGATAAAGGTATAACTAACTGATACATAATCTGCACCTCAATAGTAGTGATGCTATGAGCTTAAACCTTCCTGCAAGGGTAAGGTCAATACCCATTTGCTACTCACAACAATTTCGTCAAAATCTCTCGAATCCCACAAGTGCACGGTCATTTTACTTGCGAGTGATCTCAAGGTTTTTTCTCTTTGAATATAAAGTTCCGTTAAAACACCTAAAAGATGAATGAAGTCGCTCACGTTTTTTAGATGCTCTCAATGTCAGTTCAGTGTCAAAACGTACTTTTAACGTTTTTTATTTTTTATAGTTGATGTTAAATAGTTGTTTTTTATTGATTTATTTTATTTTTGATCTTCTCATTTTGAAGTCGCTCAGATTGCTGTAGGGAAAGTTTTTTAGTACGAAAAAAGTTTGTCATATTTGCCCCGTCCAAACACTGTTTCAAGTTCCTGCCATGTCCTAGTTAGTGAATTTGAAAATGGAAAAAACTAAAAATATAGGGGTTTATAATGTCTTACCTAAAGAAAAGCCTACTTGCCACGGCAATTACCGGCATGATGTTCAGTGGTGCTGCATTTGCTGATGGTGCAAACAGTGACGCAGCAAAAGAGTTTCTAACCAAAGATTCATTTTCTTATGAAGTTTACGGGATCATCGCGATGCAGGCCGCGTACCGCGATTACGATTCTGGCAGCAAAGCAACGGACGATGACTTGGGTGGCATGCAGCTAAACAACGAATCTCGTATCGGTTTCCGTGGTAAGAAACAATTTGCTAACTTCGACCCTACTTTTATTTGGCAAATCGAAGGCGGTTATGTAGACCCTAGCTTTGGTGGCGAGGGCGCAGGTCTTGGTGAACGTGACACATTCGTCGGTTTTGAAAGTGCATCTTGGGGGCAAATTCGCCTGGGTCGCGTTTTGACACCTATGTACGAATTGGTTGACTGGCCAGCATCTAACCCTGGCCTGGGCGATGTATACGACTGGGGTGGTGCTATTGGTGGCGCCAAGTACCAAGACCGTCAATCAAACACTATCCGCTGGGACTCTCCAATGTTTGCTGACAAATTCTCCCTAGATATCGCAGCTGGTGCAGGTGATAAAGCAGGTCTAGGTGAAGGGGATGACTACTGGGGTGGTATCGCAGCACACTACAAAATTGGTCCTATCCAGTTAGATGCGGCATATGAAGGTAACCGTAATATCAAGATGGAAAGCCAAACGTGGGAAAACAACACGTACTTGGTAGGGGCACAAGGCTGGTTTGATAACGGGATCTCTTTCTTCGCCCAATACAAATACATGGAGGCGGACGCAAGCAATGGTGTGAGTGAAAAGCAAGATGCAATGTCTGCCGCTATCATGTACACCACGGGTGATTGGCAATACAAACTGGCTTACGCCGCTAACTTTGATCTAGAGCGTGATGGTAAGAAAATTAACGATACAGCGGACGATGTGTTATCAGCACAAGTTATGTATTTCGTAGACCCATCGGCAGTGCTGTACGTACGTGCTCGTACTCTAGACTTTGGCGACGGTGCGTCTCAATTAGATAAACCAACAGAAGCACGTTGGAAGTCTGCTGACTACGACGAGTTCTCTGTAGGCGTTGAATACTACTTCTAACTAAAGAAGCAGCTAAAAGGGCGGAAACGCCCTTTTTATCTTGATACTTATTCAAATAAGCCTTTGAAATGACTGGCCTGTAAATTTTAGAGGCTTATCTAAATTGGTATAAAGTGAGAAACCATGATGAAAAAAACAACGACACTTCTCGGACTTTGCGCAATGCTTTCGGCGCCAGCTTTTGCTGCTCAACTCACTCTGCAATCTGAATTAGTTCCTCGCGTTCTCAACGGCGAGTTCGTCTACCCTGAGTGGATATCCAAGAACAACAGCATCGAGTTAAAGGATGGGGAAAACCAATTAGCGGTAACGGTTGGACAAATCGTATTTGAAGATGGAAAGCGCCGTAAATTCGATTCGCAGCCGCTGGTATTAGAGTTTGATGCAGAAAAAGACACCGAGCTTTCTCTGGCTTATCAAACATTCCGTACTATTGAAGAGGCGAGAGCCTTCGAACTCGATCCTAAAGTGGTATTGAAAGACAAAAACGGAAAAGAAGTGGCATTCTCTATGGTTCAACTTCGTAAAGGTGGTTTGCAAGGTTTTCGTGATTACGAACGAGAAGTTGCCGACTATAATAACGCAATGAATAAAGAATCGACTAAGGCAAGCATTGCGTCTTCTCCAGCGGAAACCAAAACAATCAAAGCATCGTTTAATGAATTGAGCCGTGAAGAGCAGCAAGAATTTATGCAATGGGCAATGCGTAACCTGAAGTAATTTCGTCTCGTGCTTTAACAGTAAATAGCAGGGCTGTGCCTTTTTGGTTCTGCCCTGTTTTTATTTCTGGTGTCAAACCGATTGTAGAATTGACTTACGGTGGTAAAATGTCGCCACTTTTATCCTTGACATTACAACGAGAGATCTCTCGTTGCTCATTACCCCTAAGGAACTCAAATGACGGTTAAAACTCGTTTTGCTCCTAGCCCAACTGGCTATCTACACGTTGGTGGTGCGCGTACTGCACTTTACTCTTGGCTATACGCTAAAAACCAAGGTGGTGAATTCGTTCTACGTATCGAAGATACAGACCTTGAGCGTAACTCTCAGGAAGCGGTTGATGCAATTCTTGAAGGCATGGAATGGCTAGGCTTGGAGTGGGATGAAGGTCCTTACTACCAAACTCAACGTTTTGACCGTTACAACGAAATGGTTGATAAGCTTCTTGCTGAAGACAAAGCTTACAAATGTTACGCGTCTAAAGAGCTGCTAGATGAAATCCGTGCAGAGCAAGAAGCAAATAAAGAAATGCCTCGCTACGATGCTAACCATCCAAAAATCAAAGCAGCAAACGAAGCGGCAAAAGATGGCGATCCATGTGTTATCCGTTTCCGTAACCCGAAAGAAGGCAGCGTAGTATTTGATGATCAAATCCGTGGTCGCATTGAAATCCGCAACGATCAAATGGATGACCTAATCATTCGTCGTACAGACGGTTCACCTACTTACAACTTCTGTGTAGTAGTGGATGACTGGGACATGGGTATCACTCACGTTGTTCGTGGCGAAGACCACATCAACAACACGCCTCGTCAAATCAACATCTACGAAGCACTAGGTGCGCCAGTACCTACATTTGCACACTGTGCAATGATCCTGGGTGATGACGGCGCGAAACTGTCTAAACGTCACGGCGCTGTATCAGTCATGCAATACCGCGATATGGGCTACCTGCCTGCGGCACTAAACAACTACCTAGTGCGCCTTGGTTGGTCTCATGGGGACCAAGAAATCTTCTCTCAAGAAGAGATGATCAATCTATTTAGCCTAAACGCAGTATCTAAGTCAGCGTCTGCTTTTAACACTGACAAACTGCAATGGTTGAACAACCACTACATCAAGAACTCAGATCCTGCGTACGTTGCTGAGCATCTACAATGGCATCTAGACCAACAAAAACTAGACGTAACGAATGGTCCTGCTATTACTGACGTGATCAAGCTGGTGGGTGAGCGTTGCAACACACTAGTTGAGCTAGCTGAGCAAATCCGTTACTTCTATGAAGATTTCTCTGAGTTTGAAGCGGGCGCAGCGAAGAAACACCTGCGTGGCGTGGCTAAAGAGCCTCTAGAACTTGCATTAGCGAAAGTGGAAGCACTAACTGAATGGACGACAGCGAACATCAAAGATGGCGTTATCGCAGCAGTATGTGAAGAGTTGGAAATCGGCATGGGCAAAATCGGTATGCCATTACGTGTTGCTGTAACAGGCGGGGGTCAGTCTCCTTCTGTCGATGCAGTAATGGAGCTGGTTGGAAAAGAGCGCTGTATTGCTCGCATTAAGATGGCGCTTGAGTTCATTGCTGAGCGTGAAGCAAACGCATAATTGCTTTGAACTGAACGTTCTTTTGAATAAATAGTCACAAAGCCGCGGTGAGCAACCGCGGCTTTTTTGTATCTTCAATTTAGATAACGAGAAACTTTCTCTCATATTGGTGAATGAAGAGATGGTTTCACCTGTAATTTACCTCAATATGGATAAGATTTTTTAATCCAAATATCGTTGGCATGAATAAAAAACGAGCGATTATATATCAAATATCTGATTGATTTTTATCCATGTTCCTTAAAGTTCCATTTTATTTGTCTCATTTTTAAGAAAAATCTTTGCTTTAGCTATGTTGTTCCAAAAATTAAAGCAAACGTTTGCGTCGTGGTTGCGTGGGGATTTTTTTGCTTAAGATCACATGTTGTCGAGATTTTTGATGACAATAAATTGACAGAATTGGGATTTTTCTCGCGATTTCTTAGCGTTATAGTTCATCCCGTCAGCGATACCGAGATGGCGATGTGTATCACTGAACAGGAAATGTACGTAAGTTGCTTCCATAAAAAAAATGCATGTGCATAAAAAGAAGCTGACTAAGTATCTCACTCAAGGAATGAATAAAAAGAATTGAAATACAACGTCAGTCAGACGGCGCATTTCGGCATCTAACAAAAGAACTTCTTTAGAGGAATCAATAATGAAAAAATTAGCAGCGGTAATTTCAGCGTCTCTACTTATGGCTTCAGCAGCACAAGCAGAAGTATACGTTGGTGGTAAGATGGGTAAGTCATGGATGGAAGACGCGTGTGTAGCGGGCCAGGCTTGTGACAAAGACGATTCTACTCTTGGCGCTTTTGTTGGTTACGAAATGAATAAATACTTCGCAGTAGAAGCGGGTTTCGACAACATCGGTGATTTTAACCAAACTTCTTTCGGTGGCCACGTAGAAGCGATCACTCTTGCTCCTAAATTTAGCCTACCAATCACTGAAGACATCGCACTTTACGGTAAAGTGGGTGGCGCTTACGTAATGTTTGATGGCAAAGATGATTACTCTTACCTAGGCGCGGCTGGTCTTGAATTCAACCTAAGCCAAAACGTAACAGCTCGTGCGGAATACCAAACACTGACTGACATCAGCAACGATGTAACTCGTGCGACAGGTAACACTGCAACACTAGGTGTTTCTTTCAAATTCGGCGGCAACGATGAGCCAGTAATCGTAGAAGAGCCAGTTGTTGTTGAAGAAGTGGTTGTAGAAGAAGTGGTAGAAGAGCCAGTTGTAGTTACGAAAACATTCGAAACTCAAACAATTGGTACAGGTAGCTTCGATCTAAACAGCACAACTCTAAAACCACAGAGCGCTGCAAAACTTGATAACCTAGTTGCTTTCCTAAACGAGCACCCACAAGCGAACGTTGAAGTTGTAGGTTACACAGATACGTCTGGTCCAGCAGCTTACAACCTAAAGGTTTCTGAAAAACGTGCTGAGTCTGTTGCTAACGCGCTCGTTGAAAAAGGTATTGATTCATCACGTATCCAAGCTCGTGGCGAAGGTGAAAACAACCCAATCGCTTCAAACGACACTCGTGAAGGTCGTCAACAAAACCGTCGCGTAGAAATCGTTGTTCCAGAATTTGAATACCAAGTTCAGCAATAAGCTCCTATTCGACCGTAGTATAGAAGACTGAAGCTGAAAGCCCCAAAGAGTTCGCTCTTTGGGGCTTTTTATTTCTCTTTAAAAACTGACTGAAATGTTCAAAGTGGCTAGGTATTACTTAAGATCAATGCTGTTTAAACGCCCCATAAATGTCAGGATCTCCAAGTTATCTTTATGTGCTTCTAACAACGCTTTTTTGGTTTGCATGTAGGCGGCAAGTTTGCCGTACTTACTAATAGAGCGAACCACCGTTTTATATTTATACTCACCGTCATCATTGAACTCTCGCCACTTGGCGATGTAACACGTATCTCGGTTGTCAGGGTTTTCAAGAGTAGGGTTAGGCTTGTGAACGATTTTAGGCTCAACGCTATGTGGAAGCCTGGTCATTAGGTAAGGGTCTTTCAAAAGACGTCGCCAGAATTTGCCCCACATTTGCCGGCCTAACTCGTTTCTCAGCTTAATGGCTTTTTGTAAGCCTTTCTTTTCTCCAATACGAACAAATCCTACCGAGCGGTGTAGTACCGTATCCTCGGGGGTATGGATATGTATCTTAAAGGCTGTCTTGCCTTTAGAAATAAAGCGGTGTCCAGTGTTAGTTATTAAATTGCTCTTAGACATAGTGCTAACTAATAATTTTATTAATAGCTAAAAGGGTAAGCAAAACTCATAGATAATTAAAGTAATAAAATACAAAACTGTAAATAGGGCTTGTTGAAATGATTTCAAGGGGAAGAAGTCAGATCAGTAGAAGACTTTATCCCGTAACCGAAACACCTGATCCGATCATATTGATTACTGGGAAGATTACCTAACACGATGTACTAGGGGGAGCAGTGCGAGGCTTGAAATTGAAGATACAAAAAAGCCTTAGCTCAAGTGGGAGCTAAGGCTATGATATGGCGCCCCCAGTAGGATTCGAACCTACGACCTGTCCCTTAGGAGGGGACTGCGCTATCCAGCTGTGCCATGGGGGCGTAATACCAATAGTTGCAGTTCATTGCACTGTTTTACTGAGTTCAAATCTAGCAATCTACCAGATCTGTATCAGCATCACGTTGAACGATTCGCTACGGTCATTGGTATAATCAAATAAGATGCGCTGCCTATGATATTCAAAAGTGAGCATATCTCAAGACTTAATGTTTGCTTTTATAGGATCTTGTTCATTACGTCGCCAATTTGAACGCTAGATGCTAAATTTGGCTGATCAATCGTCAGTTCCGCTTCGTGTTCGTATATGCGTGATACCGTTAATGTAATTTCGCTTTGCGAGACTTTGTTTCTTGGCAATCCATTTTGGTCGATAAACGACGCGGTGTGCCAAAGCTGCAATTTGTCTCCCTCTTTTACGCCGTGCATACGGCCGAGATCCATCGTTACGGTATTTCCGAAGACTGCCACAACCTCTGGCAGTGTAATTTTGCAAGATAGCTCCGACTCCAGATCCAACATAATATTGCGACTAACGCGAAGCATCATCTCGCCATAGGTCGATGCCCAAAAACGTGCACTACGAGTGTCCACTTGACTCGTCTTAGCAAATGGCCAACGCGCGACCTCACGGTAGGCTTTGTTGAAGATTTCATGGCCAGTTTTACCATCAAATACTTTCATTTCTAACGCAAACTGACGATTGATGATGTCATCTTGCAATAGTTGAGATTCGACCGTTGCAGTGAGATCAGTAATGACCCCTCCAATGATGTATTGTGCGCCATTGTCTTGCGCGATCATTTGAGTGCGAGCAGGATAGTTGCTGCTTATTGAGTAGTCCGTTGTACCAACAGACACAAAGCTGCGTGAGGTTTGATCAAGTTGACGGTTCACTACGTGGCTAAAATCGTCACCAACTTGATAAATTTGTCCCATCACTGCTTGTTGTGGTGATGCGACCTCAATATTGCCGACCAGCATTGTCTTTTTGTATTGATCGGTGTGGCAACCCGTTGCCGATGGATAAATATCAACGCGGATTTTTACCTCGACTTTACCGCGACGTTTGCGTTCAGACTCCACCAAAATGTAACGGACTTCATGATTGGTAAACTGGTATTCGTTGCGACTTTCTTCTAATAGCGGCATCAAGTTGCTAATACTGCCAATATCTGCGCCCGAAAAATTGACGGCTTTGAACAGCGCGTCTTCCAACGCATGGAGCCTTGCCGTCTCTTCTGAAGAAACGATGGTGGCAACGCCTGTGACTTCATACCAAGATGCCATTACCTTAAAAGGCACAAGCATCACTAAAGTGATTGAAAACAGACTGTTTAATATTTTTTTCATTGGTTACAACCGTTCGGGTATAAATATTGCTTTAACAAATTCAGTGAAGTTTGGTGGGTTTTTCTTCGTTAGGCAAACAAAGAAAAGCAAAGACTGTTCCAATATTCACTTTCTTGGAAAGGAATTAATAAAGAACGGTATCACCTAAGATTATCTGGAGAATCAAACCATGAAAAAGTGGCTTGTCGCTGCATCGATGATGACGCTTCTGACATCGTGCGCGTACTCACCGATTTACAATGGTAAAGAACCTTACTCGGGAAGCCAGTTCATGCTGATGGATAGTCCGCGTCATACGATGGACTTTTTCATTGAGAGCATGACAGAAGACCTGATGGTTTCTAATGTGGCAGTATCAGCGCGGACACCGATTGCGATTACCTCGTTTGTTGATCTACAAAATATGGATGCAACAAACTGGTTAGGTAACTCGGTCTCTGAAGGTTTTATCCATCAGTTTCAGCGCCGAGGGTTTAAAGTGGTTGATTTCAAAACTACGGGCTCTATTCAAGTGACGCAACAGGGCGATTTTGCTTTAAGTCGTGATTGGCAAGATTTAGCTCAAGAGCAGCAAATTCAGTATGTATTGACCGGAACGATGCTGCGCCAAGAGGGGGGAGTGCTTGTCAATGCACGCGTGGTTGGCATGCAAAGCCGTGTAGTTGTAGCGACAGCGCAAGGTTTCCTTCCGGCTGACCGTATTGGGCGTGACTTAGATACGTTAAATAGCATCCGCACACAAGATGGTGTGTTGATTCGTTCTGACCCTACCATTCGTCAGCCGTACACTGTGATTCTCCGTCCATAGGATAGAAGCATGAAGAAGTTATTATTTATTGTTGCCACACTGATATTGGTTGGGTGTCAGCCATTACAACAGATGCGTCAAGATGAAATCTTAGTGGCGGTGGGCTACGCCAGCGTCAGTGAGCAAACAGGCCGCACAGTAGAAGAAAAGCGTGTACGAGCAATGCGCGCATCAAAAATTGATGCTTATCGTGAGCTAGCAGAGCAAGTTTATGGCATGCGTGTTAGTGGACGTGCAGAGCTGCAAGACCAGCGTTTGGGTATTGAAAGCACCACTGGTGCCGTCGATGGTGTAATTCGTGGTGCAGAAGTTGTGCGTAGTTATCTTGTTGAAGACAGTTATGTGACTGAGCTGCGTCTGGATATCCGTAAGATGGATAAGCTACGTGATTATGGAGAAGTTCAGCAAGTGCCTGAGAAGCGTCAGCAAACTTTGTTTTAAACCATTTCACTAGACAGATAATCTTTTTGAGCGGCTGATTGGTAACAATGAGTCGCTTTTTTATATCTACGTGAGCGCGGGAATTGAGGGTAGGAGTGACGTTTAAGCTTTTATATTGGTGCCAAGCGTCGAGATGGTGTGGGTTTTTCCGCCCGCATTGTAGGTCATGCCAACTTTGCCATGAGTTCGCTGGAGCATGTTGTTGAGTTTATTGAAGCTCAGCTGTGCGCGACTAAGCGATTCGCCATTTACTTGGTTAACTTGTTGACAGTCGAGGACGATCGATTGGATCTGAGCAACAACCTGACTTAGGTGCTCATCTTCAGTAAGTTGATTGACGTGCGGGTGAGAGGCGATTCGCTGATCAGTTGTTCTGAGCTGATCAATGAGCGTCATCTTCTGTTTGGCAATGTTCTCAATCTCGGTAGAGACACGCGCCGTGATTGCTTGTGTTTCTTGGCGTAAAACAGCGGAAAGTGCCTTAGCATTTTCTAGCTGGAAATTAACGAGATCGACTAATGCTGCCATAAAATACTTACCTTCGGCCTAAGTCAGTTAGCTTTTGCCTTGCAATTCGTTTTCAAACTTAATCATGTTGTCAGCCAATTTTTCAGGATCGACTTTGTATGAACCGTTTGTGATAGCTTCTTTGATTGCTGCAACTTTGGCGCTGTCATATGCCGGAGAAGCTGCCATATCCTTCTGGAGTTTACTGACGGCTTTACTTTGCTGGCTGAGTGATACTGCGTCTTGTTGCGCTGGCGCCTTTTTTGATTCTGTCGTGCTGGTAGCATTGGAATCGTTACGTGCAGGTGCGCGACTTGTTGTCGTCATCATTTGCCCTGAACGTATATTATCTATACCTGCCATGTTTAACCTTTGCCTTGTATCGTAATACTGGTATCCAGACTATCGACCAGCGCAAAAATAACTTTAGTCATTTTTTGCATTTTTATTGATCAGTTTAAACACGCTACCAGTGGGTATTAAAAATTAACAGTGATTTCCGCAATGTCAGTCACTATGCCTTCTATTATACGTTGTGACTTATCATTTTTCACTCTTACTTGATCGCCAGCTGAACCATCCTGCAATGCTGTGCCTTGCGTTGTGATCGTCATGCCAGAATTCACCGCTTTGATAATGACCTTTTCATTTCGGCATACCACACAAACATCATTTCTCTCTACGACATCGCCTAAGCGAACATTACGCTTTAGCTTGGCCCCAACCACTTGATCGTAGCTAGAAAATCCATCTTTACGAAAGCGCTGTAGCTCGATCATGGAAGTGGTAACATCCGATGCGCTGACGATTTCTCCTCTCCCTAGTGTTCGTGTCGCGACGATCATTGGTACTGATACCGAGATCCTCACAGGAACATAGACTTTCCAGTCATCCGGTTGGCATTCCACTAACACATTGATGTTACTTCTCGTGCTGCTGGTGGAAGAGGCAGATGTGTCTAACGGAACAGGGCAATCCGTTGCTTTTATTCTCGAGTCGATCTCTGCCGCATTAACAGATAGCTCGCCACCATCAGGCTGATCAACCGTAGCAAGAATATGTTGTTCTGCTGCTGTTTTTATTTGCTCGATCTGATTATCTGAAGCTGAATGAACAAAAAAGCTAAACATACTGAGCAAAATGCCGATAGACTTAGCGTACTTTGTAATTAGCGCTCTACATATTGTCATAGTCAATGGTGTCGAAGTGAAAGTGAAATACGCCATACTGTCTCCCTGGTATCGTGCTTGCCAGTGGTAGAGTATCATTTAAAAACAAAAAGTTTGAGATGGAGATGAGCATATGACGGGGATTCTTGACTCGGTGAATCAGCGTACGCAACTCGTCGGTCAGAACCGATTGGAATTATTGACCTTTCGACTGATGGGCCGACAGCGCTACGGCATTAACGTATTCAAAGTGAAAGAAGTACTACAGTGCCCTAAGCTGACTTCAATGCCAAATCTACACCCTCTGGTTAAAGGTATCGCTCATATCCGCGGCCATACCGTGTCCGTTATTGATTTGAGCCTGGCAATTGGTGGCCGCCCAACCACTGATTTAGATAAATGTTTTGTTGTTATTGCAGAATTTAACCGTACGATCCAAGCATTTTTGGTATCATCGGTTGAGCGTATTATCAATATGCATTGGGAAGCGATTTTGCCACCGCCAGACGGCGCAGGTAAAGCGCACTACTTGACTGCCGTGACAAACATTGACAATGAGCTGGTTGAAATCCTTGACGTTGAAAAAATCCTGGCAGAAATTGCGCCAGTTGATGAAACGATGGATTCCGCTATTGGCGAAGAAATCGCACAAGCAGAACAAGAAAAGCCTATTGTACGCCGCATACTGATTGCTGATGACTCGACGGTCGCGCGTAAACAGGTAGAGCGTGCGATTACATCCATCGGTTTTGAGGTCGTATCTGTCAAAGACGGCAAAGAAGCGTACAATAAGTTGATTGAAATGGCTCAAGAAGGCAATATCTACGATCAAATTTCGTTGGTTATTTCCGATATTGAAATGCCAGAAATGGACGGCTATACCTTAACGGCTGAAATTCGCAGACATGCCGATTTGAAAGACCTTTATGTTATCCTCCATTCTTCATTAAGTGGTGTATTCAACCAAGCTATGGTTGAGCGTGTAGGTGCCAACACCTTCATTGCGAAATTTAACCCAGATGAGTTGGGTAACGCGGTTAAATCTGCATTAACACAATAAAAGAGACATTAATGACTGCTATTACAATCAGTGATCAAGAGTATCGTGACTTTAGCCGTTTTCTAGAATCGCAATGTGGCATCGTGTTAGGTGATAGCAAGCAATACCTCGTGCGTAGCCGACTGAGTCCTTTAGTGACGAAGTTTAAGCTCGCATCGTTATCAGATTTGCTTCGTGATGTTGTTACAGGGCGTAATCGAGAATTACGAGTCGCCGCTGTGGATGCGATGACGACTAACGAAACCTTGTGGTTTCGAGATACTTATCCGTTCACGGTTTTAGCTGACAAATTATTGCCAGAAGTAGCGGCAAGCAAGCGCCCAATTAAGATCTGGTCTGCTGCCAGTTCATCGGGCCAAGAACCGTATTCTATTGCAATGACGATCCTGGAAACGCAACAGCGCAAGCCTGGCTTGTTACCAAACGTGTCCATTACAGCCACAGATATTTCGACAAGTATGCTCGATATGTGTCGTGCAGGGGTGTACGACAACTTGGCTTTGGGTCGCGGGCTTTCACCAGAACGTCGTCGCACCTTCTTTGAAAATGCGGACGGTGGTCGCATGAGAGTCAAAGATAACGTCAAGCGTTTGGTGAACTTTCGTCCACAAAACTTGATGGACAGTTACGCACTGATGGGTAAGTTCGACATCATTTTCTGTCGTAACGTATTGATTTACTTTTCTCCAGAAATGAAGTCTAAAGTGCTTAACCAAATGGCGAGCAGTTTAAACCCTGGTGGCTACTTGCTGTTAGGGGCATCAGAGTCGCTAACTGGTCTGACTGATAAATTTGAAATGGTGCGCTGTAATCCGGGCATCATTTACAAGCTTAAATAGCGGTATCTCTTCATTGATAGAAAAGCCTGACTTCGTGTCAGGCTTTTTTGTTTGTGACCTTTCTGCGCCGAGCGTTTCATGTATCACTCAATTAGTTGAAGCGCGTTTTTGCCTTGTGCCCTCAACACGGTGTATCTTTATTAAGTGAACAAAGTGATACGACATGACATTCCAGTTACTTTGGCTCACTTATTGCTATTTCAATTCACGGTAACCACTAGGTTGGTGTAATGCTTTAGGTTTTGGCATGCTAATTGCTTTTTGGTTATCAATCACGGTCAGTTCTTAATTGTAGAGGCAAACATGGCTATATCTTTTGACAATGCACTAGGCATCCACCAGCACACGGTGGGCGTACGTGAGCGCAATGCAGAGGTGATTTCCACCAATATCGCACAAGCAAACACGCCTGGTTACAAAGCAAGAGGTTTAGACTTTGCGAAGGAATTGCAAGCGGCAACATCTGGGGCAAGCATTGGTCTTAGTCGCACAGATGGTCGGCATATTCCTGCCACTACGACGTTGGTTGGGGACAAGTTATATCGCCTTCCTACGCAACCAGATACGGGAGATGGCAACACGGTAGACTTGGATTTAGAGCGTAACTTGTTTATGCAAAACCAAATCAGACACCAAGCATCACTCGACTTTCTAGGCAGCAAATTCAAGAACTTAACCAAAGCAATCAAAGGGGAATAATTTAGATGAGCTTATTTAACGTTTTCAATGTGACAGGTTCCGCAATGAGCGCTGAATCCGTTCGTCTGAATACTACCTCAAGCAACTTGGCGAACGCCGACAGTGTCAGCAGCTCTGCGAAAGACACTTACAAAGCGCGTCATGCAGTGTTTGGTGCAGAGTTAAGTAACGCCATGCGTGGCGGTGATACGGTGCCAGTGAAAGTGATGGGTATTGTAGAAAGTGATAAACCGCTGAGTGCGGAGTACAACCCAGACCATCCCCTTGCAAACGAAGAAGGCTACATTTACAAGCCTAACGTCAATGTAATGGAAGAAATGGCAAACATGATTTCAGCTTCTCGTGCATACCAAACTAATGTACAGGTCGCTGATTCTAGTAAACAAATGCTGCTGCGTACGCTGCAGATGGGTCAATAAGGATAAGGGGGTAGCGTATGGCCGGAATTAACAACGTTGGTCAAAGCGGCTTGTCCTATATCGACCAGCTTAAAAGTCTACAAGAGAGTAACAAGAAAGCGGAAGAGAGCACGGGTAAGCAGGATCTAAAACAGGAAGACTTCTTATCATTGCTCACGAAGCAACTGTCTCAACAAGACCCTTTTAAGCCGGTAAGTAATGACCAGATGATTGCGCAAATGGCTTCATTTGCGACCGTTGATGGCATTGGCAAGATGAACACTCAGTTTGAGAGTTTGAATTCGTCAATGACATCAAATCAAGCGTTACAAGCTTCCTCTTTGGTAGGGCGTGACGTATTGGTCCCAGGAGCAGCAGGTGTGAAGCAGGACGACGCACCAATGGCGGCAATGGTTAAGCTTTCACAATCTATCGATAATCTGTTTGTTCGTGTAGAGGATGAAGCTGGCCAACTGGTTCGTACCTTTGAGGTAGGGGCGAAACCAGCCGGCGACACGCGTGTGCTTTGGGACGGTAAAGATGAAAGCGGAAATCCACTGCCAGCTGGCAAATACAAAGTGAAAGCGTCTGGCTTAGTTGAAGGGGAGTCGCAAGAGTTCCCAGTATCGACGTATGCCAACGTAAACAGCGTATTGCTTGGCAAAGGTGACGGAAACGTATTACTCAATCTGGCTGGTTTTGAATCGCCAGTTCGACTTGCAGAAGTATTGGAAGTCGGTAAAGCGTAGTCATAGCTCGCTAGATTAGGAGATTTTGGAATGTCATATGTATCTTTAAGCGGTTTGTCCGCCGCCCAACTGGATTTGAACACCACCAGTAACAACATTGCGAACGCCAACACTTACGGCTTTAAAGAGTCCCGTGCTGAGTTTGCTGATGTCTACTCTAACTCTTTATTTACTAACGCAAAAACCACACCGGGTGGTGGTGCGCAAGCAAGCCAAGTGGCACAGCAGTTCCATGAAGGCTCTAGCATTTACACCAACAACCCAATGGATTTGCGTGTTTCGGGGACAGGTTTTTTCGCTGTAGCGAAAGAGCGTCTAACTCCACAACAGAATGAACTGACACGTAATGGTGCATTTCACTTAAATAAAGAAAACTACATGGTGACCGCGAACGACGAGTTCTTATTAGGTTACCAAGTGGACCCAAGCTCTGGTGAGGTTTCTTCATACGAGCCACAACCTATCAATATTCCTGCTGAATTTGGTAAGCCAAAGCAAACAGCAAACATTGAAGTGGGCGTGAACTTGCCAGCTAACGGCGATTTGAAAGATCCGACTCAGTTTGATTTTTCAGACCCAGATACATACAACCGTTCAACCTCTTCGACAATTTATGACTCGATGGGTCAGTCTTACAAGCTAACGACGT
Organism: Vibrio sp. Vb2880; assembly: GCF_033337975.1. Classification (NCBI taxonomy): domain Bacteria; kingdom Pseudomonadati; phylum Pseudomonadota; class Gammaproteobacteria; order Vibrionales; family Vibrionaceae; genus Vibrio; species Vibrio sp. Vb2880. The sequence continues at coordinate 10,868 of NZ_JAWORT010000028.1, read as the reverse complement.
ATTACTTGAAAGATCAGACTCAGCCAAATACATGGAACACTTACTACACCGTGACAGATAAAGAAGGTGAAAAGCCTTTAAATGTTGCGGCTGGTGATGCGCAAACGCCAACAGGTCATGTGGGGCATACCATGAAGTTCAACAACGATGGTACGTTGGCGAGCTTGAACAATGGTCAGCCAATCACTTCTGTGGCTCTGGGCGATCCAGCGACGAATACGACACCAGTCGATATGAATGGTGCTGATCCTGCGCAGACGCTTAACTTCGGCTTAGGCTCAGCAACACAGTTTGCGGCTCCGTTCGAACTGACTAAGTTTGACGAAGACGGTGCAACAACGGGCTTCCTAACCAAAGTTGACTTCGATGAAAACGGCAGCGTATTGGGGACTTATTCAAACGGTGAAAACGTTACATTGGGTCGTGTTGCTCTCGTACGTGTTCCAAACGAGCAAGGTCTGGATAAGAAAGGCGGCACTCAATGGGATTCAACGCAGTTCTCTGGTGACAAGATCTGGGGTGAATCAAATAAAGGCTCTTTCGGCACCATCAATAACGGTATGCTGGAACAGTCAAACATTGATATGACGCAGGAGTTGGTGGACCTGATCTCTGCTCAGCGTAACTTCCAAGCAAACTCACGTTCGCTAGAAGTACACAACCAACTACAACAGAATATCTTACAGATCCGCTAGAGCACTAGCTGGGTCATTCGATACTCTGCTTGAGTAAGCAATGGCGTGTGGTTGCTTCTTAGTAATTACCGCTTTGTTCACTTTCATCATGACATTCATCTGATGCTTAGCCTGAATACACCTCACTCAGGCTAAGCATGCTTTGATCTACGATTTGCCGCTGTTGCCGCCGTATGGATCAAAACCTTGCCTCTCGTTACAGTTTTCTGCCCCTATTGACCTCTTTTAATTGTTGATTGTTAATTCAAAGTATTGATTGATAAGCCTATTTTTGTTTTGGCATAACTATTGCTTTTACTCCGTGTACAGAGAGATTTTTTGGAGTAATTTATGGATCGCGCACTGTTTCTCGCAATGAGTGGCGCCAAGCAAAATATGCAGGCACTACAATTGCGCGCTAATAACTTGGCTAACGTAAGCACGACCGGATTTCGGGCTGATTTAGCACAGGCTCGCTCAATGCAGGCTTATGGTGAAGGCCATCCTTCACGTGTGTTCAGCATGACAGAGCGTCCAGGGCATAACTTTGCTCAAGGTAGCGTGATTACAACAGGGCGTGATCTGGATGTGACGATTGAAGGCAGCGGTTGGATATCGGTACTCGATCACACAGGGAAAGAAGGGTTGACCCGTAACGGCAACCTAAAAGTCGATCAAAATGGCATGCTTACGAACGCAAGTGGTCATTTGGTGCTGGGTGAAAACGACGCGCCGATTACTTTGCCTATTCCTCTCTCCAAAATTGAAATCGGTCGGGATGGCACCATCTCTGTACTTCCTCAAGGTGCCCCGGCAGAAGAATTCCAAGCGGTTGATCGCATTAAGCTTGTTAAGCCTAATGATCAAAGCTTGTTTAAAGACACCAATGGCTTATTTCGCCATAAAACTCCAAACCAACCTTACGAAGCAGACGCGACTGTTAGTCTCCAGACGGGAGCGATAGAAGGCAGTAACGTGAATGCCGTAGGTGAAATGACCGCATTGATTGACTTACAACGTCAGTTTGAAATGCAAGTCAAGATGATGAGCACAGCTGAAGAAATGGATAAATCTTCAGATTCACTGCTTCGTATGAGTTAACAGAGTTAGAGGTTCACTATGCATCCAGCACTATGGGTAAGTAAAACAGGTCTAGACGCCCAACAAACCAACATTGCCACGATTTCGAACAACTTGGCGAACGCCTCTACTGTCGGCTACAAAAAGAGCCGTGCAGTATTCGAAGATTTGTTCTATCAGAACATCAACCAGCCTGGCGGCCAGTCATCTCAGAACACGGAACTGCCAAGTGGCTTGATGCTAGGTGCGGGTTCTAAAGTGGTTGCGACGCAAAAAGTGCACACGCACGGTAATGCACAGACAACGACCAACGCACTGGACATGATGGTGGAAGGCGACGGTTTTTTCCAAGTGACATTGCCGGACGGCAACATCGGTTATACCCGTAACGGTCAGTTCACGCTCAATGGTGAAGGCACGTTAGTCACGTCGGGTTCTGGCTACCCTGTAGAGCCTGAAATTGTGATTCCAGAAGATGCGATTTCTATTACTGTCGGTACGGATGGTGAAGTGTCGGTTCGCGTCCGAGGTCAGCAAGACAACCAAGTCGTTGGTCAGCTAACCATTACAGACTTTGTTAACCCGGGTGGCCTAGAGCCAATTGGTCAGAACCTTTACTTACCAACGGGTGCCAGTGGCGATCCACAAGAGGGTGTTCCTGGTTTGGACGGTTTGGGGGAAATTCGTCAATCCATGCTGGAAGCGTCCAACGTGAATGTAACAGAAGAGTTGGTCAATATGATCGAAGCCCAGCGCGTTTACGAAATGAACTCAAAAGTGATCTCGTCAGTCGATAAGATGATGAGCTTCGTTAACCAGCAATTGTAACGATTAAGAGCAAGATTTGAGGAGCTCACGATGAAACGTATTTGCCTACTCGCTTTGATTGCTACGATGTCGGGCTGTGCCATGTTGGAACCGATTGAAACGGATGAAGTGACACAAGCAACCACTGTGGTCGACGCAGTAGAAGGTGATAAATCGAAAGAAGAGAGCAGCGGTATTGTAGATACTTTACGTGGTAGAAGCGATCCGGTTGCTGGCGACCCTGCTTGGGCTCCAATTCATCCGAAAAACAAACCTGAGCATTACGCTGCTGCAACAGGTTCGTTGTTTAGCGCCGAGCACATTACCGATCTCTACGACGATTCTAAACCACGTGGTATTGGCGACATTATTACCGTAACACTTGATGAGACAACCAGTGCGACGAAAAGCGCAAATGCCGATTTATCGAAAACCAATGAAGCGCAAATGGACCCGCTTCAAGTGGGCGGAGAAGAGCTGCAAATTGGCGGAAAATATAATTTCTCTTATGACTTAAACAACTCCAACTCATTTGCAGGTGACTCTTCTGCAAAGCAGAGCAACAGCATCAGTGGTTACATTACTGTTGAGGTGATTGAAGTACTGGCAAACGGCAACCTCGTGATCCGCGGTGAGAAGTGGATGACGCTAAATACAGGTGATGAGTACATACGTTTAAGTGGCACTATTCGTCCGGATGATATTAATTTCGACAACACCATTGCATCAAATCGCGTTTCTAACGCAAGAATTCAGTACTCTGGCACTGGTTTGCAACAAGATATGCAAGAGCCAGGCTTCTTGGCACGATTCTTTAATGTAGCGCTATAACACGCCCTGCTGACGGCAATTTGACTGCAAGAGATAAGTAAGCATGAAAAAACTCCTTTTAGTACTGATGAGCGTTGCTCTGTTTTCTACCGTAGCCCAAGCCGCACGTATCAAAGACGTCGCGCAAGTGGCAGGTGTACGAAGCAACCAACTCGTGGGTTATGGTTTGGTTTCAGGCTTACCTGGTACGGGTGAAGCGAACCCGTTTACAGAGCAAAGTTTCGCCGCCATGCTGCAAAACTTCGGCATTCAGATGCCGCCGGGCACAAAGCCAAAAATTAAAAACGTTGCCGCAGTCATGGTTACGGCAGAATTGCCGCCTTTCTCTAAACCGGGTCAGCAAGTGGACGTGACAGTCTCTTCCATCGGAAGTGCTAAAAGTTTGCGTGGTGGTACGCTACTACAAACGTTCCTCAAAGGTCTCGACGGTCAAGTTTACGCGGTTGCTCAAGGTAACTTAGTAGTGAGCGGCTTCAGTGCTGAAGGCGCTGACGGTTCTAAAATCGTAGGTAACAATCCAACCGTTGGTCTTATCTCTAGTGGTGCGACAGTAGAGCGAGAAATTCCAAACCCATTTGGTCGTGGTGATTACATCACGTTCAACTTGCTTGAGTCAGACTTCACAACGGCTCAACGTATGGCGGATGCTGTAAACAACTTCCTTGGCCCACAAATGGCGAGCGCTGTTGACGCGACATCAGTGCGCGTGCGTGCTCCTCGTGACGTCAGCCAGCGTGTTGCGTTCTTATCGGCAATCGAAAACCTAGAGTTCGACCCAGCAGATGGTGCAGCCAAAATCATCGTTAACTCTCGCACGGGCACCATCGTAGTTGGTAAGCATGTGCGTCTTAAACCAGCAGCAGTAACGCACGGCGGCATGACGGTTGCGATCAAAGAAAACCTGAATGTTAGCCAGCCTAACGGCTTTTCTGGTGGGCAAACCGTAGTCGTACCAGACTCGGATATCGAAGTCAGCGAAGAGCAAGGCAAAATGTTTAAGTTCGAACCAGGCTTAACGTTGGATGATTTGGTCCGTGCCGTGAACCAAGTCGGGACTGCGCCTTCGGACTTGATGGCAATTTTACAAGCATTGAAGCAAGCTGGTGCCATTGAAGGCCAGTTGATCATCATTTAATGGTTAGGAGGTAGGTATAATGAACAATCCTAACGACATTGGTTTTATCCATGACATCAGTTCTCTGGATACTCTGCGTCAAAAAGCAGTGAAAGAGGGAAAAGATGGCGAGCAAGAAGCATTGCATGCGGCTGCTCGTCAGTTCGAATCGATCTTCACCTCCATGATGTTGAAATCCATGCGTGAAGCCAATGAGGGCTTTGAGTCCAACATGATGAACAGCCAAAACGAGAAGTTCTACCGACAAATGTTGGATGAACAGATGGCGAGTGAATTGAGTTCGTCTGGTTCAATGGGACTGGCCGATATGATTGTTAAGCAATTAACGGCTGGGCAAGGGAACGACAAAAAAGAAACGGCTATGCGTGATGCGGCAAACAATGCTGCGGAATATCGTCGTGTTGACCCGAAAAAAGCGCGCGAGATTGAACAGCGCTTGATTGAGTCTGGTCAGCTATCTCGACCAAGCAATGAACCCACTCGATTCGATTCACCAGAATCCTTTGTTAACTCGATGAAGCCATACGCGGAGAAAGCTGCGAAAGCCTTAGGTGTCGAGCCATCTCTGCTACTTGCGCAAGCCGCTTTGGAAACGGGGTGGGGACAAAAGGTCGTGAAGAACGCGCGTGGCAGCAGCAACAACTTATTTAATATCAAAGCAGATCGAAGCTGGCAGGGTGACAAAGTGACGACTCAAACTTTAGAGTTCCACGATAACACGCCAGTGAAAGAGACGGCAGCGTTTCGCTCCTACTCAAGTTACGAAGACAGCTTTAATGACTTTGTACGATTTTTGAATGACAACCCACGTTACGAGACAGCATTACAGCAACGCGGGAATTCAGAGTCGTTTATTCGCGGTATCCACAGTGCGGGTTACGCGACCGATCCGAATTACGCAGATAAAGTCCTGCAGGTGAAGGATAAAATCGAAAGTATGTAATGTTTCTGCGACAATTTATGACGTTCTCGAAGGCTTGCCATAGTGCAAGCCTTCACTTTATCTGAACATTTACGCCTTTCTATCACTTGGCACATCTTTTGCTTTTAATGTGTCTAGGTGATCGGTTTTGCCGATTTATATTTCGTTTTCGGGGGCATGTATGGCGTCAGATCTTCTGAATGTAGGTACTCAAAGTGTGCTTACTGCTCAGAGACAATTAAACACCACTGGTCATAACATTTCTAATGTTAATACAGAGGGTTATAGCCGTCAGTCTGTTATCCAAGGCACGAATGATCCGCGCATGTTTGGTGGTTCTACCTACGGCATGGGTGTGCATGTGGAAAATGTTCGCCGCTCGTGGGATCAGTTTGCCGTGAATGAACTGAACCTGTCGTCGACCAACAATGCCAACAAAACGGATACCCAAGACAATCTTGATATGCTCTCTAGCATGTTGAGCTCCGTAGCATCGAAGAAAATTCCCGAGAACCTGAATGAGTGGTTCGATGCGGTAAAAACCATGGCAGATACCCCGAACGATTTAGGGGCACGAAAAGTGGTATTGGAAAAGGCGAAAATCTTCTCTGATACATTAAATGATTTCCACGAAACCGTTCGACTGCAATCTGATGTCACCAATAAAAAATTGGATATGGGCATTGAGCGCGTTAACCAACTTGCGTTGGAAATTCGCGATATTCATCGACTGATGATGCGCACCCCCGGCCCACATAATGACCTAATGGATCAGCATGAAAAGCTGGTTACTGAGCTGTCAGAGTACACCAAAGTTACTGTAACCCCACGCAAAAATGCGGAAGGGTTTAATGTTCATATCGGCAATGGACACACACTTGTTTCTGGTACGGAAGCAAGCCAGCTCAAAATGATCGATGGCTATCCGGATGTTCATCAAAGACGATTAGCAATGGTGGAAGGGAATGGCATTAAAGCGATCAAGTCTGATGATATGGATGGCAAAATCGGCGCTTTACTTGAAATGCGCGACAAACACATCCCACAACTGCAAGATGAAATGGGCCGTTTAGCGACGGGTTTCTCCTACAAAATTAATCAGCTGCAATCTCAAGGTCTGGATCTCAACGGTAAGATAGGTAAAGACGTATTTACCGATGTGAACTCTGAGCTGGTGGCAAAATCTCGAGTTTTTGCTGCGCCTGACTCTCAAGCTGATGTTGCGGTTTACATCGAGGATATTTCCGCGATCAAAGGTGGTGAATATTCGCTGCGTTATGATGGCGACCAATACAGCGTGACAACACCGAAAGGTGAGCAAATGTCGTTGAACATCGACCGTTCGGATTCGTCGTTTGTTCTGGATGGTATGAAAGTGCAAATTGGTGAAGGCCTTGCCGCCGGTGAGCGCGTATTGCTCCGCCCAACGAGAACTGGTGCAGCCATCATAAAGATGGAAACCAATGATGCAAAAGCTATTGCCGCACAAAGTTATGAAGCCTCAACCACTTTTGCACAAGGTAACGCCAAGTTTAAAATTCGTGAGGCGGGGGATGTTAAAGAGTTTGAGGTTACCGTACAACCAGCCGACGAGAAGCATGATAAGCCGTGGTTAAAGATCACGGATAACAAGGGTAATTTACTATCGGACAAATACTCATACCCGATAGATAAAGATAACCCGATGATTGAAATCTCAGTGCCGAAAAGCCATCCGCTGTATAAAAACGGCGATGCAACCGTGTTTGAGTTGAGCGAAGGCGCACTGATGAATGATAAATTCACCGCAAACTTGGTGCCTTCTGAAGGTGGTAACGGCAACTTGCGAAAAATGCAGAAGATCCAAACAGACAAGATGATGGATGGAAAATCCAGTACCTTGATCGATGTTTATCATAACCTCAATACCGAAGTTGGACTGAAGTCTTCTACAGCAAACCGTTTAGCCTCCGTCGCTCGTTTAGAGCATGAAGCGGCGCAAGAGCGCGTTGCTTCTATTTCTGGTGTTAACCTCGATGAAGAAGCGGCCAACATGATGAAGTTTCAACAAGCGTACATGGCTTCATCACGTGTGATGCAAGCGGCGAATGATACCTTCAATACCATTTTACAACTGAGGTAAGGAGAAGAGATAAGTGCTAACCCGAATTTCTAGTTTCCATAACTATCAGTCCGTACAAAATGATCTGCGTCGTCAAGAGAATAAGGTTCACCACAACCAAGAGCAACTTGCTTCAGGGAAAAAGTTACTGAAACCTAGTGACGACCCCCTCGCTGCGCATTACATCCAAAACATTAGCCAGCAACAAGAACAGCTACAACAATATCTTAGCTCGATAGTGTTGGTGCGTAATCGTCTAGAAAACCACGAAGTTAATATCGCCAATGCGGAGAATTTTGCCGACGAGTCGAAGCGCTTAACGATGGAGATGATTAACGGTGCGTTTTCTGCGGAAGACCGACAAGCAAAGAAGCGTGAGCTAGAAGAGATTGCGAACAACTTCCTTAACTTGGTGAACTCGCAAGATGAATCTGGTAACTACGTGTTTGCTGGCACTAAGCCAAAAAGCCAACCATTTTATCGCGATAAAGATGGTAGCGTGCAATACGCTGGGGACGATTATCAGCGCAAAATGAAAGTCTCCAGCATGCTTGAGATGCCAATGAACGATCCCGGCAGCAAGCTGTTTATGGAGATACCAAACCCATTTGGCGATTATCAGCCGAATTACGATCTACAAAACGGTTCTGAGTTGCTATTAAACAGAGCCACTAACGTTGATACGAAGGATGATGCGGCGTATCGCGTGACATTTGTCGATATGAATAACGGCAAATTTGGTTACCAATTAGAGCGTAACGGCAAAGTAGTGGATGCCGATGAGTTTTCTCCAGAGAAAGGGATTGAATACAAAGGCCTGAAAGTGCACGTAAAAGGCCAAATTACGCCTGGTGACAGCATTGAGATCGAAAAGCGGGCAGAGTTCAGCATTTTCGATACCTTCAAGGATGCAATGGCATGGTCAGACAAATCGGTTTCGGACACGTCGGCGACCGCCAAATTGCACCAAATGACAGAAGAATTCCACGCTGCTTTTATCCATTTGAATAAAGCGCGTACAGATGCCGGTGCTCGATTGAGTACGCTGGATATCCAAGAGCAAAATCATGAAGACTTTAATTTGTCTCTCGCAAAAGCGAAGAGCAACTTTGAGGACTTGGATTACTCTAAAGCCGTGATCGAGTTCAGTGAAAACTCGCGAGCGTTACAGGCATCGCAACAAGCATTCGGTAAGACCAAAGATCTAACGTTGTTTAACTACATCTAGTATGACACTCATACACATTGTCTGATTTTGATGCCTTATGTGCAAAGCCTTAAGCGCGATAAGTCGGCGTAACCTGAGAGTCTGAGATGTCATGCGGCACGATTTTACCCAAAGCGGCAATGATGCGGGAGGCAAGTCGGGCGGCAACAGGGCAGCGTTCAATACCCTTGGGCTAAGATGAGTCTGACAAACCTGAAATAGCTTAATGATAAAGCTAACTTATTGTTTATCTGATTCTTTTAAAATTAGTTAAATAATTTACGCAAGTTGGCACACAAATTGTATTGAAAATATCAGAACAGATTTAGAGATTCTAAACCCTGCGTTTAAGGCAGATTTAGCAAGTAACTTTTACGGTCAGTGCTTATCCAAATGAGAGTAAAGCTGGCCGCTTCGCAAAAGCTTGCGAACTCAACAGGAGAGCAAAATGGCTGTAACAGTTAGTACTAACGTCTCCGCGATGACCGCGCAGCGTTACCTAAACAAAGCGACTGATGAATTAAACACGTCGATGGAGCGCTTATCTTCAGGACATAAGATTAACAGTGCAAAAGATGATGCGGCAGGTCTACAGATCTCTAACCGCTTAACTGCACAGTCTCGTGGCCTAGATGTCGCAATGCGTAACGCGAACGATGGTATCTCGATTGCACAAACCGCTGAAGGTGCGATGAATGAGGCAACCTCTGTCATGCAACGAATGCGTGACCTTGCGATTCAATCATCGAACGGTACTAACTCTCCAGCTGAGCGTCAGGCGATCAACGAAGAGTCAATGGCATTGATTGACGAGCTAAACCGTATTGCAGAAACCACTTCATTTGGTGGTCGTCGTCTATTGAACGGCTCATTCGGTGAAGCGGCATTCCAGATTGGTGCGAGCTCAGGTGAAGCCATGATCATGGGACTCACCAGCATTCGTGCGGACGATACTCGCATGGGCGGTGTGACCTTCTTATCTGAGAACGGTAAAGATAAAAACTGGAGTGTTGACCCAGCTAAATCTGACTTGAAGATCACGCTACCAGGTATGGGTGAAGACGAAGACGGCAATGTTGATGATCTAGAAATCAATATTAATGCTAAAGCGGGCGACGACATCGAAGAGCTTGCCACTTACATTAATGGTCAGTCTGATATGATTAATGCGTCTGTAAGTGAAGATGGCAAGCTGCAAGTTTTTGTCGCGCACCCAAACGTTCAGGGCGAGATTTCCATTTCTGGTGGATTAGCATCTGAGCTTGGCCTGAGTGATGAACCTATCAGAACGTCAGTACAAGATATTGATATGACCACGGTACAAGGCTCTCAAAACGCGATTTCTGTGCTGGATTCGGCACTGAAATACGTAGACTCGCAACGTGCAGACTTAGGTGCGAAGCAAAACCGTTTGAGTCACAGCATCAACAACTTGGCGAATATCCAAGAAAACGTTGACGCCTCGAACAGCCGAATTAAAGATACAGATTTTGCGAAAGAAACCACGCAAATGACCAAAGCACAAATTTTGCAACAGGCAGGTACATCGATTCTTGCTCAAGCGAAACAGTTGCCAAACTCTGCAATGTCACTATTGCAGTAGTTTACTTAGCCTGTACTCAATACATTCAGACGTGGATGGGAATGCAGGCTTTTGGCAAGCAACTTTACAATAGAATGAGCGGCTCTCTCATCTCTCACCTGCCAATCATTTTCAATGTAAAGTTGCACTCGGTATGCCGGAAATGTGTTCATTTCTCTTGATCTCCACATAGGCTCTGGCGACCAACCTAGCCCCAGTTCTCTCAAAGGAAAAGGGGCTTTTTCTTTTCTAATTTTCACGTCTATCGTCTGCGAACTTACCTTCAATTGTTTCCTTTTGCTGGTTTTCTATACAATTTATCCCTCTCGGCTCGATTTGTGGAAACTTGAGCACTTTTTCTTACTTTTCTTCAATTTTATTAGCTAAATCTCGCAATGTTATTTTTTTAAACTTTTTTCTAAAGCTTCTGAATTTGGTGTCGTTAATAGAAATAACTTTGAGAGAACTACTTGGTTTTCCGAGACGTCGGAAACCGCTACACCGGAAAATCAATTGGAGAAATCACCAT
>NZ_JAWORT010000027.1:0-54002 GCF_033337975.1 Vibrio sp. Vb2880 | reverse complement strand
GCCGCCAGCGTTCAATCTGAGCCATGATCAAACTCTTCAATTTAAGATTTTGTTCGGCTCAATGAATACTGAACATTCCTTTCGCTAATAAATAGCAGAAGTAATGTTTGAATTGACTGTGCTGAATCCGAAGATTCAATGGTCACTTCGTTTCATTGAAACCTAAATTGTTTCCGAAGAAACTATTTGGATTATCATCAACGAGTGCCCACACAGATTGATAGGTCTATATTTTTAAAGAGCACACTTCGAAGTTCTCTTCAAAGTGGACGGCTATTTTAGCTAGATAACTTATCGTGTCAAACACTTTTTTAAGTTATTTATCTGCGAGTTAATTTTAACTCACTAACCGTAGTTGTTTAGGTTCCGCTTCACTTGCTTTCCCGTGACAACGGAGGCGCATTATAGGGAGTTCATTAAAGAACACAAGTGCATTTTTTAAAAAAACTCACCTTTTTAGTTTGTTCGTATAGAAAACAGACAAAAGACTCTAAAAAACTATAGAAAAGGGGCCAAACGGCCCCTTTAGTGTGATTTTTATCTCAATTTTACTGTATCCATACAATTATTGATGAGCACAAATTTGGTCATTAGTAACAATTAGCTGCACCGTCTTGTCTGGAACGATTTCACCAGACAGAATTGATTTGGCTAACGGGTTCTCGACATTCTGCTGAATTGCACGTTTTAAAGGACGCGCACCATACACAGGATCGAAACCAACTTGAGCGATCAAATCGAGCGCTTTGTCGGAAACTTCTAGTTGATAGCCTTTCTCCTCTAGTCGTTTCGCCAAACGTTCCAATTGAATAGAAGCAATGGACTTAATGTGTTCTTGACCAAGTGGATGGAACACCACGATTTCGTCAACACGGTTCAAGAACTCTGGGCGGAAGTGTTTGCTAACCACATCCATCACTTCACTCTTGATACCTTGATAGTCTAATGTTGCGAAATTCTCTTGGATACGAGATGAACCCAAGTTAGATGTCATGATCACAACCGTATTACGGAAGTCAACAGTACGACCTTGACCATCCGTTAAACGCCCATCATCGAGAACTTGCAGCAGAATGTTAAATACATCCGGATGCGCTTTCTCTACTTCGTCTAACAAAATTACCGAATACGGCTTGCGACGAACCGCTTCAGTTAAGTAACCACCCTCTTCATACCCGACATAGCCTGGAGGTGCACCAACCAACCTTGCCACTGAGTGTTTCTCCATGAACTCAGACATATCGATACGGACCATCGCATCTTCACTGTCGAACATAAAGCTCGCAAGTGTCTTACAAAGCTCTGTTTTACCCACACCAGTTGGACCTAAGAATAAGAAGGAGCCAATTGGTCGGTTTGGATCAGAAAGCCCAGCTCGACTACGACGAATGGCATTCGATACAACAGAGACCGCTTCGCTTTGACCTACCACACGATTATGCAGCACGTCTTCCATGCGAAGTAGTTTCTCTTTTTCCGCTTCTAGCATCTTGGATACCGGAATACCGGTTTGCTTAGAAAGTACTTCTGCAATCTCGTTGTCGGTTACTTTATTACGCAATAGCGTCATTTCCTGCATTTCAGCTTGGGTTGCAAGATCTAACTGCTTCTCAAGTTCAGGAATACGACCATATTGAAGCTCCGACATGCGGTTTAGATCACCAGCTCGGCGAGCAAACTCCATGTCCATACGAGCTTGTTCAAGCTCAGACTTAATATGTTGAGTACCAGAAAGAGCTGCTTTTTCTGTATTCCAAACCTCTTCTAGTTCAGCGTACTCACGTTCTTTTTCATTGAGTTCTTCATTAAGCGCTTTCAAACGCTTTTCACTCGCTTCATCGTGCTCGTTACTTAGTGCTTGCTGCTCAATTTTGAGTTGGATGATTTTACGCTCAAGCTTATCCAAGGACTCCGGCTTAGAGTCAATTTGTAAACGAATGCTTGAAGCCGCTTCGTCGATTAAGTCGATCGCTTTATCCGGCAACTGACGGTCGGAGACATAGCGATGTGACAAACTCGCCGCAGCAACAATCGCTGGGTCGGTAATTTCGACGTGATGATGAAGCTCATAACGCTCCTTCAAGCCACGTAAAATCGCCACGGTATCCTCAACGGTCGGCTCATCCACCAGCACTTTTTGGAAACGACGTTCTAATGCTGCATCTTTTTCGATGTACTGACGATATTCATCCAATGTTGTTGCGCCAACACAGTGCAGCTCACCACGAGCTAATGCCGGTTTTAGCATGTTGCCCGCATCCATTGAGCCTTCACCTTTACCAGCACCGACCATAGTGTGTAGTTCATCAATGAAGAGGATGACGTTGCCTTCTTCTTTAACAAGTTCATTCAATACTGATTTTAAACGCTCTTCAAATTCCCCACGGTATTTCGCGCCAGCAACCAGTGCGCCCATATCCAGTGATAGCACACGGCGACCACGCAGACCTTCAGGTACTTCATTGTTAACTATGCGCTGCGCTAAGCCTTCAACAATTGCTGTCTTACCTACGCCTGGTTCACCGATAATCACAGGGTTGTTTTTAGTACGACGCTGCAATACCTGGATAGTACGACGGATTTCATCATCACGGCCGATAACCGGATCCAATTTACCTTGCTCTGCACGTTCGGTAAGGTCTATGGTGAACTTTTCCAATGCTTGACGAAGCTCTTCTGCATTCGGATCATTGACCTTTTGACCACCTCTGATCTTTTCGATTGCCTGGCTGACTTTTTGCTCTGTTAAGCCGATCTCTTTGAGCAATTGCCCCAATGGTCCGCGATCTTCTAAAGCGGCAAGCAGGAAGACTTCAGACGAGATATAGGAGTCTTGACGCTTTTGCGCCACTTTGTCACACAGGTTAAACAATGTGCCCATCGAGCTAGAGAGCTGAACATCCCCACCGATGCCACTGACTTTTGGTAATCGATCTAACATTTCACTCAATTTAGAGCGTAAATGCGTTACGTCCACATCCAGCATAGTAAGCAATGGACGAATTGGACTGCCATTTTGATCAAGCAAAGCCACCATGAGGTGAACTGGCTCGATATATTGATGATCGCGCCCTAACGCTAGTGATTGAGCATCAGAGATAGCGATTTGAAACTTACTTGTGAATCGATCAAGACGCATATCTACCTTCCTAACCTCAACTAAAGGAAATTCTTTTGACAGTTAGAAAGATGGATACTCAGGAGGGGAATTTCAAGGGAGTGAATGAATAAAGATAGCTTTGCAAAAATAGTAGTATGCATCTTAGCACTTTGGTGCTTATAGCTAGTCTTCGATCCAAATAAAGGTTGCTTGTCGACCAGTCTTACCATCACGGCGATAAGAGTAAAAAGAGGCTTTATCTTGGTAAGTACAAAGTCCAGAATCAAACACTTGTGTCACACCAGCCCGGTTTAGACGTTGCGTTGCCAGCACCGACATGTCAGCAAACCATTTGCCGTCGATATCGCGTGGAGCAAATGCTTGATTCGCCTGTGAATCAAAATCAACAAAAGCTTGCAGAACATCTTCACCCACTTCGAAGGCTTGAGGGCCAATGGCGGGGCCAAGCCACGCTATCACTTCACCAGAAAACAACGCTAACGCATTTTCGACAATGCCATTTGCTAAGCCGCGCCAACCTGCGTGAACAGCGGCTACTTGCGTACCTTGTGTATTAGTCAATAATACAGGTAAACAATCGGCGGTCATCGCTGAACAAATAACATGGCTTGAAGAAGTAAATACACCATCCGCATCAAGCACCTGTGTTGTTGGTTCATTTGCTTGAGCCACAATGGTTGAATGCGTTTGGTTTAACCAGACTGGCGCATTTGGCATGTTTGCCTGTTGCGCCAACCAAACTCGGTTCTTCTCTACTAAAGACAGATCATCCCCAACGTGAGTACCTAAATTTAGCCCTTGGTAAGGGCCTGTCGAAAAGCCGCCTATGCGTGTTGAGGCGAAAGCTTTGACATTTTTAGGCGCTGGCCAATTCGGAATGATCGTCTTCATATTAGAATTCTTCCGGTAAGCCGTGCTCTTCTGTATCTTGACGAAGCGCTTCAGTCATCACAACCATGTCATCAGGCACTGGAGCATGAAACTCAAGAACTTCGCCCGTAATTGGGTGCTCAAAGCGCAGCATTACTGCGTGCAATGCTTGGCGATCGAAACCCCGGATCATTGCCGTTAGCTCTTCAGACGCACCTGTCGGGATGCGAGCACGTCCACCATATGCAATATCACCGAGCAGCGGATGCTGAAGGTAAGACATGTGCACACGAATCTGGTGCGTACGACCCGTTTCTAGACGCAAGCGAATACGCGTGTGTTCGCGGAAGCGTTCAGCAACACGGTAGTGCGTTACTGCTGGTTTGCCCATTGGTGCTACCGCCATAAGCGTGCGCTTAGTAGAGTGACGACCAATAGGTTGATCCACTTTACCGCCCGCTGTCATACGACCAATAGCTATCGCTTCGTACTCACGAGTAATATTACGTTTTTGCAGTGCGCGAACCAGACGAGTTTGTGCAGGAACGGTTTTCGCCACCACCATCAAACCCGTGGTGTCTTTATCCAAACGGTGCACGATACCTGCACGAGGTACTTCTGCAATATCAGGGTAATGATGCAACAACGCATTAAGTACAGTGCCATCAGGCGTACCAGCGCCCGGATGAACCACAAAGTCACGAGGTTTGTTGATAACGATAATATCTTCATCTTCATAGACGATATCTAGCGGGATATCTTGCGCTTCCCAGCGTTCTTCATCTTCTAACTCGGCTTGCAATGTAATTTCCTCGCCACCCATTACTTTGGTACGAGGTTTAGTGACAACTTCACCATCAACTTGAACTTTCCCATCAAGCAGCCACTCTTTTAGGCGCGAGCGAGAGAAGTCCGCGAATAATTCGGCGATAGCTTGGTCTAAACGTTGACCTAACTGGCTATCTTTTACGGTATTTGTTAATACAATCTGCTGAGCCATATCGAACTTTTTTAAAAACTGTGAGACTAATGCTCACGACTGTGAAAAAATAGACTATTACGTCATTGTATCTGTTACTGGAAAGAAAGTAACGGCAGCTTAAGAAATATTTAGATTCAAGGAACAGACTCCTGATATGAAACGTCAGACTTTAACAGGCCTTTTAGCGGTATCCCTTCTGTTTGGATGTGCAAGCAAAGAAGAAATCGTTCCTGATGTGCCGCCTTCGGAACTGTATGCAGACGCACAGATTTCTCTTCAAAGTGGTAATTGGCTTTCTGCAATTGAGAAACTGGAAGCATTAGACTCACGTTACCCATTCGGTGCCTACTCAGAACAGGTGCAGCTTGACCTAATCTATGCGTACTACAAAAACGACGACCTTGCTTTGGGCTTGGCAACCATTTCTCGCTTTATGCGTTTAAACCCAACCCATGAAAAGATGGATTGGGTGCTGTACATGCGAGGTCTAAGCCACATGGCGCAAGATCGTAACTTTATGCATGATTTATTCAGCGTAGATCGAAGCGATCGCGATCCTGAACCGGTAAAAAAAGCGTTTGATGACTTCAAAAAACTACTTCAACGCTACCCGAATAGCCCATATGCAGAAGATTCACAAAAACGTATGGTTGCGCTGAAAAACCGTCTAGCGAACTATGATTTAGCGACTGCTGACTTCTACCTTCGCCGTGAAGCTTGGGTCGCTGCTATTAATCGCAGCCAAGAGCTACAAAAAGCGTATCCAGACACAGAAGCTGCACGTAAGTCACTGACTATCCAGCTAGAGGCCTACAAGCAACTTGGTTTGGAAGACGCCGTAGCAAGAACTGAAAAGCTTATCGAGCTCAACCCTGTGAAGTAATTGAACTTGCTTTAAACTGAACCGCCACCGTTTTTACCGTGGCGGTTTTTTATTACTCTCAATAGTGTATTCAGCCCTTTCTTGATGATCTTCCTAGCTCCACATATGCTTAAAGTTCTCCTCCCCCCTTTATAAAAAGGATGTGAACGTGACGATATCTAAGCTTTGCGCAGTTATGCTGCTCCTATTGTCTGCTTCCGTTTGCGCACTGCAAATCTCGCCGCTCAAACAGCCTCCTTATACTGGGGACCTCGATGTCATCAAGGAGAAGAATGTACTGCGCGTCTTAGTTTCTGCTGATTTAGGCTTTTACTACATTGAGGGCGGCACACCAAAAGGCATAGGCGCGGAATTGCTGGCGCATTTCGAAAAAGACCTTCGTAAACTCAAACCAAAGCTTAACGTACAAATTATTCCTGTTGCCCGCGACCAGCTACTGCCGGCCTTAGAAAACGGTTCAGGTGACTTAGTTGTCGCCAACCTGACTATTACCGACACGCGCAAACAGAAAGTGGAGTTCAGTTCACCCATTCTCACTGACATTCAAGAGTGGGTAGTGACAAACAAAAGCACACCAACGATGACGAAAATCGAACAACTGAGCGGCAAAGAGATTTGGGTGCGCGCCAGCTCTAGCTACTTTGAAAGCATTCAGACACTAAATAAGAAACTAAACAAAAAAGGCTTACCGCCTGTTATCGTGCACTTTATTGAAGAAACACTTCAAGATTATGAGCTGGTCGGAATGCTCAACAATGGTTACGTCAGAGCCATTGTTCTCGATAGCCATAAAGCCAAGCTTTGGCTGAAAGTGATGGATGATATTCGGGTGCACAAAAAAATCCCTATCCGCAAAAATGGCAAAATTGCTTGGGCAATGCGAGAAAATAGTCCCAAATTAAAAGCCGTAGTGAATAAGTTCATCCAGAAGTCTCGCTCTGGGACACTACTCGGTAACGTTATTTACGGTAAATACATCGATAACACGGGATGGTTGAACAGAGCTCTTAACCCTAAGAAAATTGCTCAACTAGAAAAACTCGCAGCGCTATTTTCACGCTATGGTGAGAAATACGATATCGACTATTTACTGATCGCTGCAATCGCTTACAAGGAATCAGGATTTAATAACGACCTAGTTGGAAGCCGAGGTGCCGTTGGCATAATGCAAGTCCTACCCAGCACCGCTCAAGATCCGAATATCAATATCAAAAATGTTCGACAATTAGAAAACAACATTCATGCTGGAGTGAAATACTTAGCTTTTTTGCGTAAGCAGTACTTCAGTGATCCTGATATCACTGCACAAAATAAACTCTACTTTACATTGGCGGCTTACAATGCGGGCCCCGGTAATGTAGAGCGTATTCGTAAGCGTGCAGCCCAACAAGGTTACGATCCTAATGTTTGGTTTAATAACGTGGAAGTCGTTATGCGGAAAAGTTTAAGCTCAACGGTTGGGTACGTCACAAGCATTAATCGCTACTACATAATATACAAACAACTAGAAAGTTTGGACCAAGTCAAAAGTCTAGAAAGGGTTTCACTAGCCCCAAAAGACCCCATTTTCATGATACCGCTACGAAAAGTCAGCCAAATGCCAGACAGTAAAAAGCCGCTTGTACAGTAAGCGGCTTTTTAAATGGATTCATTGGAAAGACTCAGTGATCGTCATCACACCTTACGTGTAGTTAAATTTTAACCACCTCAAATATTAGGCCGTAAAACTTCCCTAAAAACGAGGCCGTTTTCAGCTGAGTACTCTATCCAATCTACGGATTTACTAACCGATAACAAGCAATTTCACGATAAATCTCAGAAGTTCTTGAGTGAGATCACATTCATTTTTCATCATAAAAAACCCGAGCAAAATAATGATCTGAATCACATTTTTTTATGCTTAAAGCGGTAATCTGAACTCAACCCATGAGGGATGCAACAGAGGAAAAACACTTATGACAATGAATATCACTGGCAAAAACATCGAAATCACCTCTGCAATCCGAGCTCATATTGAGAGCAAATTTAAAAAACTGGAGAAATGGCAAGTAGACCTAATTGGTTGCCAAGCAACTTTCAGTGAGGAACCAAACAAACAGAAGAAATTCGAAGCGGTTATCAAAGTTCCTAAAGGCCAGCTCATTGCCTCAGCAACTCACGAAGATCTTTACGCAGCTATCAACGAAGTGGAGCAAAAACTAGAACGACAATTGAACAAGCTGACCCACAAACCTGAAGCTCGACGTGCAAGTAAGCCTGAGCTAGTGGAAGAAGAAGAGTAAACTGAACAGATTGAGGAAATAGCGCCGAAAGGCGCTATTTTTTTGCTTGACGCTCTCCCCAGCCTTGCTTATTGTGTTTAAACACTCATAAATTAAGCACTATTTATGCATTTAACCTCACTGTTTATTTTTGACTTCTTTTTCCTCCCATAGTTGGAGGGGCGAACTCGTTTGTGAAAGAAAAGTCAAAAACAAACAGAAAGCCTCCCAAATCGGGAGGCTTTTTTATAAGGAAAGAATTGATGACTGACCAACCTATTTCCCTCGAAGAAATTCGTTTACGCTTGAATGAGTTGGATGACCAACTTCTCAGCTTATTGTCTGAGCGCCGTAAACTCAGCATTGAAGTAGCCAAAAGCAAAGTACAAACCTCAAAGCCTGTTCGCGACGCCGTCCGTGAACAGCAATTATTGGTCAAGCTGATTTCTAATGGCCAAGATAAATACGAACTTGACGCGCAGTACATCACCAAGCTTTTCCATACCATCATTGAAGACTCAGTTCTGCTTCAACAAAGTTATCTGCAAAATCTCGTTAACCCACAGCAAAGCCGTAAGCCACTTGCTCGCGTCGCTTTTTTAGGAGCCAAAGGCTCTTATTCGCACTTGGCAAGTCGCGAATACTTCAGTCGTAAAAATACGGAGCTTATCGAGCTCAACTGCGAGCACTTTAAAGAAGTGACTCAAACGGTTGAATCTGGCCATGCTGATTATGGCGTTCTGCCAATCGAAAACACCAGCTCAGGCTCTATTAATGAAGTGTATGACCTACTACAACACACGACGCTTTACATCGTTGGAGAGCTAACTCAACCAATCGAACACTGCTTGGTTGCGAAAAAAGACATTCGTCTGGAAGATATTAAAACGCTGTATTCTCACCCTCAGCCACACCAACAGTGCAGTGAGTTTTTAAGCCGTATGAAAGGGGTAAAGCTGGAGTCCTGCGCGAGCACAGCAGATGCAATGCAGAAAGTCCAAGAGATGGATCGTGATGATGTGGCTGCAATTGGTAATGCATCAAGCGGTAAGCTATATGGCTTGCAAGCAATTCAAGGCAACATCGCAAACCAAACCGAAAATCATACTCGCTTTATCGTGGTTGCTCGTAAACCGGTTGAAGTTTCTACTCAGATTCCAGCAAAAACCACATTGATCATGTCGACCTCCCAAGAGGCAGGCTCATTGGTTGAAACACTATTAGTGCTGCAACGTTACGGCATCAATATGACCAAGCTAGAATCACGCCCAATTATGGGGAACCCGTGGGAGGAGATGTTCTACGTAGACTTGACATCACATCTTGCTTCGACAGAAATGCAACAGGCACTTGAAGAGCTAACAAAAATCACTAAGCACTTGAAAGTATTAGGCTGTTACCCGAGTGAGAACGTAAAGCCTACGCAAGTAAAATTGAGTTAATAGACACCAGTGAGTAAAAAGATCATGGCAACCCAAAAAGTCGTAATCGCATCGCTAAACCCAGCCAAAATTAATGCAGTTCAAAGTGCATTTCGTAATGCATTTCCGCATCAAGAATTCAACTTCGTTGGCATCAGTGTACCGAGTGAGGTCGCAGATCAGCCCATGACGAATGAAGAAACTCATCGTGGTGCGCTAAACCGCGTTAAAAACGCAAAAGTAGAGATGCCAAACGCGGATTACTATGTCGGTCTCGAAGCGGGAATTGAAGCAAACGTGACGTTTGCTTGGATGGTGGTTGAATCAGAGACTCACCGCGGTGAATCTCGTTCTGCAAGCTTAATGTTGCCGCCAAAAGTCTTGGAAAAACTCAAGGATGCGAATGAGTTGGGAGATGTAATGGACGAAGTGTTTGGTACTGATAACATCAAACAGAAAGGTGGCGCTATTAGCCTGCTAACCCAAAACCAGCTAACTCGAAGCTCGGTCTATCACCAAGCCTTGATTCTGGCTTTAATTCCATTCACAAACCCTGAGCACTTTCCTTCAAATTTATAACACTCAGCCTATTCTCTAGATACGCAAAAGGGCGGATATTTCCGCCCTTTGTAATACATTATCTTAGTCACTTGTAACACCAAGGCCTAAAAGCAAATTGGATATACTGTCTACTTAGATACCGCAACTTGTTCTAACAAGACTTTCAACTTGTCTTTTTCTTCATCAGATTTCGACTTTAGTTCGTTAGAGCCACGAGTAATGGTGGCAATGCCCACACCAAGCATCTGACTGATCTGACGTTGAGATAATTCTCCTTTAAGAAGTTCGTTAATTATATTAACGCGTGATATTAATGACTCTCTCTCATCACGTGACATCAGCATAGTTAACAGCATGTCATCTTGCTGGGTGCCCATACTTGTTCGAATTAGCTCAATAATCTGTTGCCAGTCTTTGTACTCGGGTTCGTGCGACATCAAGTTACCTCACTCAATACTTGGTATTGATCTCATGTTGATTCAAGAACGCGCCATCGATACCCAAAAGATCACGATAGTATGTTTCAAACATCAAGATGTTTTGTACATAACCGCGCGTCTCTTTAAATGGAATTGCCTCAATAAAGGCATAAGCATCCACTTTTCCTTGGGTACGCTCTCGCCACGTTTTTACTCTGTTAGGACCTGCATTATAAGCAGCAAGAGCAAAAATACGATTATTATCGTAATCCTCTAATAAACCTTGCAAATAATGGCTACCAATTTCGATATTTTTTCCTACATTGTAGAGATCCTGCGTACCTTGATAACTCAACTTATATTTACGTGCCGTGTACTTCGCCGTCGCAGGCATAATCTGCATAAGACCACGAGCGCCAACTGGAGAGCGGGCTTCAACATCTAACGCACTTTCCTGTCGAGCGAGAGACATCATCGTGATGGGATCAATGTTGTGCTTTTTCGCATAAAAGTTAAACCACCAGCGGTGTGCTATTGGGAACCTAAGTTCGATATTATCCCACATCTGCGCTTGAATACTCGCGGTCACCGTTAGGTTATGCCAACGTTTAAATGATGCATAAGCCGCCAACATCGCCTTTTCATCTTTCCCTACGCGGCGCAGTAAGTGTGCCCATTCACTCTTCGCTGCTGCGATTTTATCCGTCGCGATCAACTCTTCGATACGAGCTAGCGAGTCTTGATAGGGTTGAACAACTTTCTTATCCAACTTAACCGTATGCGTTGGGTATTTGATTGATTGTCCGATTGCATTGGCGGCAGCCACACTGTAGAAGTTTCGTTGCCCAAGCAGAGTTGCTAAACGCTGTTTCCCCGCGATGTCATCACCTAACGCTATTTCACTTCTTCCAAGCCAATATTGCCAGCGTAGCGTGGCTTGTTCTTCTTTATTTAGAACAGCAATCCACTCTTGTACGCCTTTCCAATCTGCATTTTGAATCGCTAAGCGGATGCGCGTTTCAATCAACGGTAAGTACTGACTGGTTTTCGTTTTATCATCGCGCCATTTAGCTAATGACTCAGACTCCGTACGAGTCAATCGAAATGCAATATAGTCGGCAAGTTCTTGCGCTTTTTCTGGAGAAAACTTCTGTCCTTTAATGACGGCATCGTACGCACCTTGTGCTTGGCTAGTGTTCATACGAGCCAACTTTTCTAACGCATATTCACTTTGCGCTCGATTAAAATCATTCGCAGGTTTTTTCTTCGCGAATTCCGCAACACTTGCAGGATTATCAAACAACGCTTTCATTTCTTTGGCTTGTTGCTTTGCCTGCGCTGATTTAGGCAGTTTGAGCAAGTAACTCATCAAACCGCCATTACGAGCATCAAACGCCAGTAACATACGCTGTAGAATCAGTTCATCGGTACGCTCACCCGCCTTGTCCCATGCTGCAAATAATGGGTCACACTCATCAGCAATGCTGATGCCACGTAACCACATATGTTCAGCCCCTTTAAACGCCGCGACTTTCTTGCCTTGCTTTAACTGAGCTACGTAGAAAATACATTGGTAACGCTCACCACTAGGAATGACTTTTTGAAACTCAGTAATGGTTCTCCAATCTTTTTGCTTATAAAGATGATTGAGGTATGGAGCGCGAACTCGACGAGAAAATGGAAAAGACTCGTGCTCAGAAATAAACTCGTTTACCTGTTGTGGTGACTTTTCCGGTAACTGTCTAATAAAAGTGCGGTAATCCACATAAGGCGTTAGTGGATAGTCAGAAATTTTAGGACGAATCGAAAGGTATCCATCGATGTCATTTTTATCTAATAAATCTTGAGCTTGCTCATATACTTCGCGCTGCTTTTCCAAACTCAGCGCGGCATTAGCACTCAAACTCATAGCACACAACGCGGCGGCGCAGCATACGTTTTTAGCCAATTCAGATACGTTGAATCTCATTTGTGTCATTTTCCCCAGACATATACTGCCCTAAAGCCTAGTTTTGTTAGAGTTCATGTGATGTTAAGGCAATTTTCACACATGCATCTATTTACACAGAATGCAGATGTCCATGTAAAGCAACTTAGTGTATTAAAAATTGTACTCGTCAAACTTTTAAGACGATGGAGACAAAGCGTTTCTAACTCGCATAGAAAACACTTCGTCATTCTTAACGAATAACAAAAGTGTATACCCTAACAGTGTAAGTTTCCGGTCAGCTCAAAATAAGAAATCCATTCGTTAGGGAAATTCTTGCAATGCGGTAACAAAAACAAAGCACTTGGTATAAAATGATGGGTTTGAATGACAGTTAATTTAGGAACGATCGGCAATGGCTGAATACGTATATACCATGTCGCGGGTGAGCAAAATTGTGCCACCTAAGCGTCAAATTCTTAAAGACATCTCTCTGAGCTTCTTCCCTGGTGCGAAAATCGGTGTTTTAGGTCTGAACGGTGCAGGTAAATCCACACTGCTACGTATCATGGCAGGTATCGACACGGATATCGACGGTGAAGCGCGTCCACAACCTGGTCTAAACGTAGGTTACCTACCTCAGGAACCAGTATTAGACGAATCAAAAACCGTTCGTGAAGTTGTTGAAGAAGCGGTTGCTGACGTTGCTGACGCTCTGAAACGTTTGGACGCAGTCTACGCAGCATACGCTGAACCAGATGCAGACTTCGACGCACTTGCAAAAGAGCAAGGCGAGCTAGAAGCCCTTATCCAAGCGAAAGATGGTCACAACCTAGAAAATGCGCTTGAGCGTGCAGCAAACGCACTACGTTTACCTGAATGGGACCAAAAAATTGCGCACCTATCAGGTGGTGAACGCCGCCGTGTGGCTATTTGTCGCTTGCTACTTTCTAAGCCAGACATGCTACTGCTTGATGAACCTACCAACCACCTAGATGCAGAATCAGTGGCTTGGCTAGAGCGCTTCTTAGTGGATTACACAGGTACTGTAGTAGCCATCACCCACGACCGTTACTTCCTAGATAACGCTGCGGGCTGGATCTTAGAACTGGACCGTGGTGAAGGTATCCCATGGGAAGGCAACTACACCTCATGGCTGGAGCAAAAAGACGCTCGTCTACAACAAGAAGCCTCCCAAGAGAGTGCTCGCCAAAAGACTATCGAGAAAGAGCTTGAGTGGGTACGTAAAAACCCTAAAGGTCGTCAAGCGAAGTCAAAAGCACGTATGGCTCGCTTTGAAGAACTGCAAAGCTCTGATCACCAAAAACGTAATGAAACCAACGAACTGTTTATCCCACCTGGTGAGCGTCTAGGTGATAAGGTTATTGAAGTGAAGAACCTGACTAAGTCATTTGACGGTCGTGTTCTGATTGATGACCTGTCATTCAGCATCCCTAAAGGTGCGATTGTTGGTATCATCGGTGCGAACGGCGCAGGTAAATCGACGCTATTCAAGATGTTAAGTGGTACTGAACAACCAGACTCGGGCACAATTGAGATGGGCGATACAGTAAAACTGGCATCGGTCGATCAGTTCCGTGACAGCATGGACGATTCTAAAACCGTATTCCAAGAGATCTCTGAAGGTGCTGATATCATTAAGATCAACAACTTCGAAATCCCAGCTCGTGCATACTGTTCACGCTTTAACTTTAAAGGCAGTGACCAACAAAAGATTATTGGTGAACTATCGGGTGGTGAGCGTAACCGTGTCCACCTTGCGAAGCTGCTTAAAGCGGGCGGTAACGTGTTGCTACTCGACGAACCAACCAACGACCTTGACGTTGAAACACTGCGTGCTCTAGAAGAAGCGTTACTAGAGTTCCCTGGTTGTGCAATGGTTATCTCGCACGACCGTTGGTTCCTTGACCGTATCGCTACCCACATCATTGACTACCGTGACGAAGGCCAAGTTAACTTCTACGAAGGTAACTACACAGAGTACATGGATTGGTTGAAGAAAACATTGGGTCCTGAAGCCGCAGAACCACACCGTATCAAATACAAGCGTATTGCGAAGTAATCGCAACCCACAAAGTTTGATTGTAATTTGTACAAAGGCCGCTATCATAGCGGCCTTTGTTTTCTTTGTTATAAAAAGAGCTCATTAGCCCGTCTCGTTCGTTAAGAACATGACATTGCACTTACGTCACTCTGTAGCGACTTCGACACTTTTCAAACAACAATCGAACATTTTTTGTTCGTATTGATATACTATTCAATTCTGTTTGACGACCTGACGAGAATATTCATATGACAGAGAGACGACGCTTTTCACGTATTCTCCATCAAGCTCCAGCTAAGATAGAACAACGTGACTTGGCAATTGAAGCTAGGATTCAAGATCTTTCCTTGCATGGTTTACTCATGAAAGTGGAAGAGACTGAGGCTTTGGATCCAACCCTTCCAGTCCATGTGACTTTTTCATTTGATCAATCCGAACAAGTGATTACGTTAAAAGCGCAAATTGTGAATGTCTCTAAGTGTGAGATTAGGTTGAAGATCGCTAAGGTAGACATCGAAAGCATTAGCCAACTAAAACGATTTATAGAATTGAATGTAGGCAATAACGACCTTCTGAATCGAGAGTTAGAGCACCTCTCTGGTTTTTAGGAGAAAAATAAATGAACGCCTATTTAAGTAACAATAACTATGTCTAAAAAAATCATCATGCAGATCCCGACGAAAGACGGCGATCAGCAGTTCTATTTGGGCCGCAGTTCGGTCCTAGCAGTATTTGCTTCAGTATTGGCATTACCCGCCGTCGTTGGTGGCGCGTGGTACCTTAATCAGCAGCAGATGCACAATAAAGACGAACTAACACAAATCATCGCCAAACTGGAAAGTGAAAAGGCCGAAGTGACGGCTCTTTACGAAGAACAGCTTGATACCAATCATTCGCTTTCCCAGTCTTTGACGGACAAAAACAATCAAATTCAGCTATTGGGCAAACGGGTATTCGACGTTGAATCGGTTTTAGGTCTCGCAGACGAAGAGTTGATGATCGATGAGAACAGCATGGGGTTAGAGGAGCGAATTGACGCAGCCGCTATCGATTCTGCTGTTCGAGCGACGATGTTCCGTTTGATACCAAATGACAGCCCAGTCACATACCAACGTATTTCTTCTTCTTACGGCAGTCGTATTAATCCGATTTCAGGTAAGAGGCATGTTCATACTGGTATCGATCTGACTTGTAAAAGAGGAGAAGAGATCCTGGCACCGGCTGACGGTGTGGTGGAAACCGTTCGCCCGAGCAATCGTGGTTATGGTAACTATGTCACCATTCGTCACTCATTTGGCTTTATGAGCTCCTTTGCTCATCTACAACGCTTCAAAGTGAAAAGCGGTCAGTTTGTTAGTAAAGGCGACATCATTGCTCAATGCGGTAACTCTGGCAACTCCACAGGGCCACACTTGCACTATGAAGTACGCTTCCTCGGACGAGCACTCAACCCTCAATACTTAATGGAGTGGACACCAGAAAACTTCAATGACGTCTTTGAAAAAGAGAAAAAAGTGAAATGGGGACCTTTGGTTCAATTGATTGATAACGTTGTACGCCTACAAGTCAATTTAACCAATTCACCCTATCGCGATACCAGTATCAACACAGTATCAAGTGAAGATACGAGTAATACTGCGACGAACTGATTTGTCCATCAACACGAAAAAGAGCAGCTTACGCTGCTCTTTTTGTTTCGGACTCTGCACGGCTAAATGACCCGTGATTAGCCGCGATGAATATTATCATTCGCCTGTTTGAGTAAGTTTTGGCTCTCATTCATAAATTGTTGAGAATAAGTACCAAACCAATCACTCACCTGCTTAAAGCTTTCGATGAATCGCGCTTTGTCTCTGCTATCCAGAATCGCTACCGCATCACCTAAACGCTGATGGAATCGCTTGATCATATCGATATTCTCTTGAGAAGAGAAAATGATATCACCGTACAAGTTCGGATCCTGACCAAACAGTCGTCCCACCATCGCCAATTCAAGGCGGTAGATTGGCGAGCTTAACTTCAACAACTGATCGATGTTCGGATTCTCTTTGCTAAGGTGCATACCGTAAGCAAACGACGTGAAGTGGCGCAGCGCCTGAATCAACGTCATGCCATGATCGTGCTCTTGTGCATCGATTTGGCACAAGCTTGCGCCCCATATCCCAAACTGTTGCAATAGCCATTGGTAATGCTCGTGACCACGGCCATCACAGTACACAATAACCTGCTTGGCAAGGCTCGGAACATCTGGGCCAAACATTGGGTGCAAACCAACCACAGGACCTTGGTGCACATTCAACATTGCTTGCAGAGGCTTCGACTTGATAGAAGTCAGGTCACACAGAATGCAGTCTTGCGGCAAGTTCCCCAGTTTTTCGATCACCCCTTCCGTTAGATGAATCGGCACCGTGACCACGACTAAACCCGCGTTGTCTAGAATCTCGTCCGCATGATCCCAGTCTTTACTGCCGAGAACTTTGACCTGGTAGCCCGACAATTTGAACATACGCCCAAACAGGCCACCCAATTGACCATTACCACCAATAATAACAACTGAGCGTAAATCAGGGTTCAAACACTTAAAACCGGAATCTTTCTCGCTGGCATAAGACTCACGCATTGTTCGACGCAGAATATCTTCAATAAGCTGTGGAGGAATTCCCATTTTTTCAGCTTCAGCGCGACGAGAAGCTAACATCGCCGCTTCGCGGTCTGGAGCATAAATTGGCAAACCATGTTCGCTTTTTACTTCCCCAACTTTCTCTACGAGCGCTAAACGCTGAGCCAATAGCTCCAACATTTGCTTGTCGACTGCATCAATCTGATCGCGTAATGCGTTAAGTTCAACTGCCATTGATGTTCCTTAAATCCTGTATTAATTAGCCTTTAGACGATTTTCTAAGAAAGGCACTAGCTCTTCATGTGCATGACGTAATAGTGCCTCAGTTGAATCCCAATTGATACATGCGTCAGTGATAGATACACCGTATTTCATCTCTTCAAGAGCTAAGTCAGAAGATTGATTTCCTTCATTGATATGGCTTTCAATCATAAGACCGATAATAGATTTATTGCCTTCACGGATTTGATGAATCACATCCTCCGCGACTAATGGCTGGCGACGGTAATCTTTACGTGAGTTGGCGTGACTGCAATCCACCATTAATGAAGCATCAAGACCAGATTTCGCCATCTCTTGCTCACACTCAGTGACTGATACCGAATCGTAGTTAGTTTGCTTGCCGCCACGTAAGATCACATGTCCATTAGCATTGCCCTGGGTGGTCAACAGTGCGACTTGTCCCTCACGGTTAATTCCCATAAAACGGTGGCTAGAGGACGCAGCTTGCATCGCGTTAATTGCGGTTGCCAAACTGCCATCGGTGCCATTCTTAAAACCGATTGGCATAGACAGGCCGCTTGCCATTTCACGGTGAGTTTGTGACTCCGTCGTACGAGCACCGATGGCTGCCCAGCTAAAAGTATCCGCCAAGTATTGTGGGCTAATTGGGTCTAGAGCCTCAGTCGCGAGCGGGATTTCCATCTCTGCCAACTCCACCAGAAGTTCGCGTCCAACATGCAGACCGTGTTCAATATCGAAACTGCCGTCTAGGTGTGGGTCATTGATCAGGCCTTTCCAGCCGACCGTGGTGCGCGGCTTCTCAAAGTAAACACGCATAACAATATACAGTTGGTCACTTAGTTGTTCAGAGAGTGCTTTAAGTCGCTTTGCGTAATCCTTCGCCGCTTCTACGTCGTGGATAGAACATGGACCGCATACAACAAGCAGGCGGTGATCCTTCTTGTGAATAATATTAGCGATAGTTTGACGAGACTCTTGAATAAAGCGACGTGCTTTTTCACTCAAAGGAAGCTTGGTTTTTAGTTCCTCCGGAGTAATAAGAACCTGTTCTTCGATAATATTAATATTGCTCAACTCACTTTTCTGCATAACTCTAACCTGTATATTTATTTTTACACCCAACCAAACCTTTGGTGAGACAACTAAGCTTTAACGACAAGATAACAGGCTAAAAAAGAAAAACAAGCGTACATAATAAAAAACATTTGGTGTAAGATTAGGTTTACAGTCAAATAAAAAGCCAAAGTATAATTAACTTTGGCTTCTCATCGCTGTTTTGAATCTTTTACAAGAGGTTTAGCTAGTCAAGCGTTTCATCGCTTCACTCGCCGCTTTCCACTCTTGAGATAGCTTAAGTTCGCTTGGAGAAAATGACTGTTTTTTCAGTAATCCATCCGCGAGTGGCACGGTTGAAACCGGTAAGTTGTCTAATACCTCAACGTGCGCTTCTCGTTTATTACACATTAACAACATATCGCAACCAGCTCTCAATGATTGAGCACCTCGCTCGGCTGGGCTGCCCATAATCGCAGCGCCTTCCATGGTCAAGTCATCCGAAAAAACCAAACCTTTAAAACCCAATTGCTGACGCAGGACCTGTTTTAACCAGTATTCAGAACCGCTGGCTGGTTGAGCATCATAATGTGGGAAAATCACGTGAGCAGGCATCATGGCATCTAAAATACCGGCATCAATTTGCGCTTTGAAGATCGCCATATCTTGTTCAAAAATATCACTGCGCTCATCGTATGGTGTTTCTAGATGTGAGTCTGCAATCACGCCACCATGTCCAGGGAAGTGCTTGCCTGTCGTTGCCATGCCAACACTCTTCATTCCCTGCATATATGCAGTGCTATAGCGAAGAATGGTATCGGCATCTTCACCGAATGCGCGGTTACCGATCGCTTTACATTGATGGCCTTGGTCAAGTACCGGGGCAAAGCTTAAATCAATATCATGGGCAATCAGCTCTGCTGCCATTAACCAACCGCCCATACGAGCAAGCTCTTCACCATTTTGATGTTTAGCGTACTCATCAGCAGCAGGAATTAATGAGAAACCTTCACGAAAGCGCTGCACTCGGCCGCCTTCTTGATCCACACCGATCAAAAACGGGCGCTTAGCCGCCTTTCGGATGGATTGAGTAAGTGCTTGAAGCTGTTCGCTATCATGATAGTTGCGAGCAAATAGAATTAAGCCACCAACCGTAGGATGCTCCAAGATTTCTTTGTCTTCAGCGGTCAGTTCATACCCCGCAACGTCAACCCATAACGGTCCCATGTTTTCTCCTCAAAATCGGCTGAATATCTCGTATTCGATGAGGTTATTCGCTTCAGATTTGCTTTACAATAAGTGAATGAAGAATTGACGAGATCGGCTATGAAATTTAACGAACTGTACATTGGTGTGATGTCTGGAACGAGTATGGATGGTGTTGATACCGCTCTAGTTGAAATAAGCGATGAGCATGTTCGCCTGATTGCGCACGACGACTACCCAATGCCCGCAGCACTAAAAGACATGCTGTTATCTGTTTGTACCGGTCAAGCAACAAATTTAAAAGCCATAGGTGAACTTGACCATCAGCTCGGCCACCTATTTGCAGATGCTGTGTTACAGCTGCTCAATAAGTCTGGTTACGTCGCAGAGCAAATTCGTGCGATTGGTAATCACGGTCAAACAGTGTTCCATCAGCCTACCGGAAACTTGCCGTTTACCACTCAATTGGGCGATGCCAACATTATCGCGGTCAAGACAGGCATTGATACGGTAGCGGATTTTCGTCGTAAAGACATGGCGCTAGGTGGACAAGGTGCCCCACTCGTCCCTGCTTTCCATAAAAGCATTTTTGCGATGCAGGATTCCACAACTGTGGTGCTTAACATTGGAGGCATTGCCAATATCTCTGTACTGCATCCAGAACAACCAGTCATTGGCTATGACACAGGCCCGGGCAATATGTTGATGGACGCATGGTGTGCGCTGCATAAAGGGCAAAGCTTCGACGAAGATGCACAATTTGCACTTAAAGGAACGGTAAACGCTACTTTGTTGACTCAATTACTCAAAGAAGCTTACCTCACCATGCCAGCCCCTAAAAGTACCGGACGAGAACTGTTCAATATTGACTGGCTGCATCAACAAGTGGTCCATCACAAGTTACCAATCGAAGACGTACAACGTACACTTTGCGAGTATTCTGCAATTACCATTGCCAACGAAGTCGACAAGTTTTCTCATGGCATCACACCTCAACTATTGGTCTGTGGCGGTGGAGCAAGAAACCCGCTTTTGATGCAACGACTGGCCAAGTTATTGCCACAATGGAGCGTTGCGACAACGGCAGAAAAAGGTGTTGATGGCGATTACATGGAAGCAATGGCGTTTGCTTGGCTTGCGCAGCGCCATATTCACGGCCTCCCTAGCAACTTACCGGAAGTTACGGGGGCAAGTCGTCTCGCTTCACTGGGTGTACTCTATTCAAAAAATTAAGGGCAATAGATCCTAAACAAAAAGGCTTAATTCATTATGACGAACGATGCACTTATCGCAGCTTTATCCCATCTGGTATCTGAAGGGCGAAACCCAGACACCATGGACATCGACTTGCTGCCTTCTCTCGATATTGTTCAACGCATCAACCAACAGGACAAACTCGTTCCTCTTGCCGTTGAAAAAGTGTTGCCTGAGATCGCTGAAGCCGTTGATAAGATCACGGAAGCATTTAAGGTCGGAGGTCGGTTGTTTTACATCGGT
Organism: Vibrio sp. Vb2880; assembly: GCF_033337975.1. NCBI lineage: Bacteria > Pseudomonadati > Pseudomonadota > Gammaproteobacteria > Vibrionales > Vibrionaceae > Vibrio > Vibrio sp. Vb2880. Next base: position 32,873 of record NZ_JAWORT010000027.1, on the reverse strand, counting down.
GCGGGTACCAGTGGTCGACTTGGCGTTTTGGACGCTTCAGAATGCCCACCAACTTTTGGCACAGATCCAGAGATGGTCGTTGGTATTATTGCCGGTGGAAAAGAGGCAATGTTCCGTGCAAAAGAAGGGGCGGAGGACGACCCTATATTAGGCGAGCAAGATCTTAAAGAGAATACGCTAACACAACGCGATGTCGTCGTTGGTATTGCGGCAAGTGGACGAACACCTTACGTGATTGGTGGCTTAGAGTATGCGAACGAGCTTGGTGCCACCACTGTAGCACTATCTTGTAACCCTGACTCTCCGATTGCAGATATTGCTGATATTGCGATTAGCCCCGTTGTTGGACCTGAAGCGTTAACGGGATCCACTCGCTTAAAATCAGGGACAGCACAAAAACTCGTACTGAACATGCTCACTACCGCAAGCATGATTCGCCTGGGCAAAAGTTATCAGAACTTAATGGTAGATGTGAAAGCGACGAATGCAAAGCTAGTTGCAAGAGCGGCTCGTATTGTTATGCAAGCAACAGATTGTACTAACCAAGAGGCTAAAACGGCGCTCAAAGAAACGGACTACGACGCCAAGTTAGCGATTTTGATGATTTTAACCGGGCTGGATAGAGAAAGCGCGACTGAGCAACTGAACGCCAAGCAAGGATATTTAAGAAAAGTCGTGATCGCGCAAACTAATCAATCTTAATCAATAAAGCGCCTCACTTATTTAAAAGTCAGGCGCCTTTTATGGCTTAATTTAGTAGTTCAATCGTTCAATGTGAGTAATACCGACTTTACCTTCAAGGTCACTGAACATATGAACCATTGCTGGGTATGGTTGTGCTCCAGGGTAGACAACTTCTGCATTACAGAAAAACGCATAGTTTTGTCCGGCTACGACTTGAGTAGCCACAACCAAAGGGGAGTATTTGACACCGACAAACCCCTCGATACCTTTAGCAAATACTTCTTTATTCTCTGCTGTGAGTTCATGAAATGGACTCCAGCCACCAGCCATTTGCGTTGACATAATGTGATTCCTTTTTTCTGTGCTCACTATCAAGCAATATGAACATAGTTTAATAAGGAAGATTTTGCCACATTTATGTGATGCAGACAGTGTAACAACGGCTTTATTGACTATTAATTTGAGTATTCATTCCAACCACGTTGCCATTCCATGCGGAATTTTTGCGCTTGCTCAGTACCTTCACAAACCCCTTCGTAATACTGACCAGATAACCCCATTTGATACGCAAAAGCAGGATTACAGTACTCACGTAAACCTTCTAAATAACCTTGGTCGTAGTCACTTTGCTTAACACTACCCAACTCACGAAGCTCGCTCATCGTGCGCGATGTGTGTCCGGTTATGCCATCTTGATATCCGATCTGATGCCAATCTCCCGACTTGGCAAGATCTGCTGTCGTTGCTGTGCATCCTGCAAGTAAAGCCAGTGCCAGACCTACCGTTACCTTTTTCATGGTTCTTCCTTAAGTAATTGTTTTCAAAAATAAGCTTACCACTAATTATTGGCGCTTGCCGCTGAGCTTGCAGATTTAACCACTGATGACTCAAATCAGCCGCTCAAGACTGTCATCAACCTTTCGCCATTTTTAAAAACCGCTCAAGCAGCATATCGACCACTCAGTGCTCTATTCGACCACTCATCTACTAACCGAATGCATTTAACACAAGTGACGCATAACATGCATCCTGAGATTAAAAAATTACCCTACCCAACTAAGACCAAGGACAATTGCTATGATGTGGTTTCTAACCTGTGTCGCAGCCCTAATCGGCGGATACTTCATCTACGGCGCTTTCGTCGAGAAGATTTTCGGCATCAATGAAAAACGCCAAACGCCAGCTCACACCAAATCGGACGGTGTTGACTTCGTTCCAATGTCAACAAAGAAAGTTTACCTAGTTCAACTACTTAACATCGCAGGTGTTGGTCCAATTTTTGGCCCGATCATGGGGGCACTATACGGTCCTGCGGCGATGCTTTGGATTGTAGTCGGTTGTATTTTTGCTGGTGCAGTACACGATTACTTCTCAGGCATGCTTTCAGTGCGTAACGGCGGTGCATCTGTACCTACCATTACAGGTCGCTACCTAGGTAATGGCGCAAAACACTTTATGAATATTTTTGCCATTGTCCTATTGCTTCTAGTTGGCGTAGTGTTCGTTTCAGCCCCTGCTGGCATGATTACTAACCTCATCAATGATCAAACAAGCTTGAGCGTAAGCATGACTACAATGGTTATTGCTATCTTTGCTTACTACATCATTGCGACGATTGTTCCTGTCGATAAAATCATTGGTCGTTTCTACCCACTGTTTGGCGCCCTACTTATCTTTATGTCTGTTGGTCTAATGACAGCCGTTGCTTTCTCTAGCGAACACACAGTAATGGGTGACTTCCAAGTTTCGGACATGTTCTCTAACCTCAACCCAAATGACATGCCGTTATGGCCTGCATTGTTCATCACTATCGCATGTGGCGCTATCTCTGGCTTCCACGCAACTCAGTCTCCACTGATGGCGCGTTGTATGGAAAATGAGAAAAACGGTCGCTTCGTATTCTACGGTGCAATGATTGGTGAAGGTGTTATCGCGCTAATTTGGTGTGCTATCGCTCTGTCTTTCTTCGGCTCTCTAGACGCTCTATCAGAAGCTGTGAAAAACGGTGGCCCTGGTAACGTGGTATACAGCGCATCATTTGGTCTGCTAGGTGTGTTCGGTGGTATCCTTGCGTTCCTGGGTGTGGTTATCCTACCAATTACGTCTGGCGATACAGCGTTCCGTTCAAGCCGCTTGATCCTTGCTGAATACTTCAACATGGAACAAAAAACGCTACGTAACCGTCTACTGATGGCACTTCCACTGTTCGTTATCGGCGGTATCTTAACTCAAGTAGACTTCGGCATTATCTGGCGCTACTTCGGTTTTGCAAACCAAACAACAGCGGTAATGATGCTTTGGACTGCGTCCGCTTACCTACTGCGTCACAACAAGCTGCACTGGATTACCACTATCCCAGCTATCTTCATGACCACGGTATGTGTCACGTTCATCTTAAACAACAGCTCGCTAGGTTTTGGTCTGCCAATGCAACTATCAACTATCGTAGGTATTGTGTTTGCCCTAGCTGTGACAGGTTACGTTATCAAAACCTCTAAGGGTAAAGGTGAAACTGAACTGGCTGACGAAGAGAAACCACAAGCCGTATCAGAAACAGCGTAATACTCGTCACATCTGAGTGACTAAGATAGGAGCCTGCCAATTGCAGGCTCTTTTTGTTTTATACCCAAGTCACTTTAAGGTTCAGAAAGCACAGCGCAGCATCATTTACTTAGCTGTTCTTATCTATCTGAGCCAAGCATCTTGAGGTTACTTAGGTATACAATAACAACATTGATTCTAGGTTAGGTTCACTATGGAACTGGTCATCTCCCTTTTACAACAGATGTGTGTGTACTTAGTTTTGGCTTACATGCTAAGTAAAACGCCAATCATCTTACCTTTGCTGAGTATTTCTTCGCGCTTAAGCCACCGCCTAATTTGTTACGTACTCTTCTCTGGCTTTTGTATTCTCGGCACCTATTTCGGTCTGCACATCAACGATGCTATTGCCAATACTCGTGCGATCGGCGCAGTTATGGGCGGGCTGTTTGGTGGACCTGTTGTAGGTTTCGCCGTCGGATTTACTGGTGGCATCCATCGATACTCTCTTGGTGGCTTTACTGACCTAGCCTGCGCAATTTCAACCACCGCCGAGGGCGTAATTGGTGGCTTGCTCCACGTTTACCTTATCAAGCGAAATAAAGGCGCATTGCTGTTTAATCCAAGCGTCGTATTCAGCGTCACGTTTGTTGCAGAAGTGGTGCAAATGATTTTGCTGCTCGCCGTCGCGAAACCTTTTGATCAAGCCTATGAACTGGTGTCCGCTATTGCAGCGCCTATGATCATCGCGAACTCATTTGGTGCGGCGTTGTTCATGAGTATCCTGCAAGACAGAAAAGCAATCTTTGAAAAGTTTTCTGCGACGTTTTCGCGTCGAGCGCTCACCATTGCTGATCGCTCAGTGGGAATTCTAAGCAACGGCTTCAACACCGAAAACGCAGAGAAAATCGCACGTATTATTTACGAAGAAACCAAAGTGGGCGCTGTCGCGATTACTGACCAAGAAAAGATCTTGGCGTTTGTGGGCATTGGCGATGATCACCATAAACCAAACACGCCGATTTCATCGCAAAGCACATTAGACTCCATGGAGAAAAACGACATCATTTATCTTGATGGCGCGGAGCGTCCATACCAATGCTCCATTGCAAAAGATTGCAAGCTCGGATCTGCGCTGATCATCCCACTGCGTGCCGGGAAAGAGGTCATTGGTACCATAAAGCTGTATGAACCGAAGCGTAAATTGTTCTCGACGGCCAACATGTCGATGGCGGAAGGAATAGCCCAGCTTCTATCTAGCCAAATCCTTTATGGCGATTACCAACAACAACAAGCCTTACTCGCCCAAGCAGAAATCAAATTGCTTCACGCTCAGGTGAATCCACACTTTTTGTTTAATGCTCTCAATACTATTAGTGCGATTACTCGTCGTGACCCTGACAAAGCGCGCGAGCTAATCCAAAATCTATCGCACTTCTTCCGCAGCAATTTAAAGCAGAACATTAATACCGTGACGTTAAAGGAAGAGCTTGCACATGTGAACTCGTACTTGAGCATCGAAAAAGCGCGTTTTACGGACCGCTTAGAGGTTGAAATCGATATTCAACCTGAATTGCTGGACATCAAATTACCAAGCTTTACACTCCAGCCTTTGGTTGAGAATGCCATTAAGCATGGCATTTCAAACATGCTTGAAGGTGGTAAAGTTCACATACACAGCGAAGCACACCCACAAGGTCACTTGATTACCGTCGAAGACAACGCAGGCAGTTTTGAGCCGCCAAAAAAAAACCACTCAGGGCTAGGTTTAGAAATTGTCGACAAACGTCTCACTAATCAATTTGGACGTGATGCAGCGCTAAAAATTACGTGCGAGCCACATCAATTTACTAAAATGAGCTTTATTATTCCCCCAAAATCATAAAAGCACGCTGAAGCAATAAAGGTAATGTTGGATGTTAACCGCACTCGTCATTGATGATGAACAGTTTGCTCGTGAAGAGCTAGCAGAGTTACTGGATGAAACAGGCCAAGTTGAGGTCGTGGGCGATGCCTCAAACGCAATCCTTGGCCTAAAAAAAATCAATGAACTCAAGCCTGATGTGGTGTTTCTCGATATCCAAATGCCTCAAGTCACGGGGATTGAATTACTAGGGATGCTTGATCCAGAAACCATGCCTTATGTGGTTTTTGTCACGGCTTATGATCAGTATGCGATTCAAGCATTTGAAGACAATGCCTTTGATTACTTGCTCAAACCTGTCGACCCATGCCGGCTAACTAAAACGGTCAAACGACTAAACAAAGTCATTAGCCAATCCGCCCTAACGCAACAACTGTCTGCTATTACACCTGACACGTTGGATCAGATACCGTGCATCGGACACAACCGCATCGTTATCATGGCCACCGACACGGTGGAATGTGCTTACAGTGATATCAGCGGCGTGCATGTACGCTCCACCAGCCAAACCGCGAGCACCCAACTGACATTAAAAACGTTGGAAGAGAAAACCCCTCTAGTCCGCTGCCATCGTCAATACTTAGTCAGTATTAAAGCGATTAGCGAAATCAAGTTACTGGAAAATGGGTTAGCGGAAATCATCACCAAAACAGGCTTTGAGATACCAGTAAGCCGCCGCTACTTAAAGGTGCTCAAAGAGATGCTCGGCATTAGCCACTAACACAAAAACTTCACACATCATCGCTGAGTTTCCGCTAGCGTATAAATAGGACGCTCTGAAAAGACGAGGCGATGATGTATAAAGTTTTATTCATATGTAAGCACAACGCTGGACGAAGCGTCCTCGCGGAGTCAATCGCAACCAATATCCTGCCAGCAGATTTTAGTGTCACCAGTGGAGGCTCACATCCCACAGGCAAGGTGCACCCAGTGGTGCAAAAATATTTAGATGACCACCAACTCCCCATTCCGCATATCCACACGCATTCATGGGAGGAGCGAACTCAGTTTCTTCCCGACATCGTTATTATTCTCTGTGATTCTTTACATCAAGAAACTGCTCCTCAGTGGCTTGCAGGTGGTGTTCGAGTAAACTGGCAAGTTGATGCTTTTCCGACCGATGGTTCTGATGAAGACATGTACGCACATTGCGAAAAGGTTGCTCAATCGCTTGAGCGAAGAATCACGAAGATGTCTGATATGATTATCGATGGTTTAGGAAAAGACCAAATTCGTGATTACCTAAATGAGTTAAGAGAGATGTAAAAAAGGCGACCCACAGGTCGCCTTTTGAATATTCGATAAATGGAGACTAATCCACTTGCTTGATTTGCAGTTCTTTAGGTACTTCAAAGAACATATTCTCTTCACGGCCAAGTACTTCATCAACCGCTTCGGCACCGACGAGTTCTTTGATTCGCTCTAGAATCTGATTAACGAGCTCTTCCGGAGCAGATGCTCCCGCAGTCACGCCGACCTTTGTTTTGCCTTCGAACCACTCAGGTTTGATATCTTCCGGACAGTCGGTTAAGTAGCCAGGTGTCCCTAGCTTTTCAGCTAGCTCTTTAAGACGTGTAGAGTTTGATGAGTTTTTAGAACCCACCACAACCATCACATCTACGTCACCAGCTAATTCACGTACCGCATCTTGCCGGTTTTGTGTCGCGTAACAGATATCGTCTTTACGTGGACCTTGGATATCTGGGAACACGCGGCGTAGCTCTTCGATAACATCGGCAGTTTCATCGACAGAAAGCGTCGTTTGGCTTACGTAATGAAGATCGGATGGATCTTTCACAATCGCCTTCAGTTTCTCAACATCGGCTGGAGTTTCAACCAAGTACATACCACCGGTTTCACTCGCGTATTGCCCCATCGTACCTTCGACTTCAGGGTGACCTGCGTGACCAATCAGAACCACTTCCATATTACGACGGCTCGCACGCGCCACTTCCATATGCACTTTAGTTACTAAAGGACACGTTGCGTCAAATACGGTCAAATCACGCAGCTTGGCTTCCTGACGAACTGCCTGCGATACACCATGAGCAGAAAAAATCACAATGTTGTTGTCTGGCACTTCATGCAGCTCTTCAACGAATATAGCACCACGTTGTTTTAGCCCTTCAACCACAAAACGGTTATGCACCACTTCATGACGCACATAAATCGGTGGCTGATACATCTCTAGCGCACGCTCTACGATGCTAATCGCACGGTCTACACCAGCACAAAAGCCGCGTGGGTTAGCTAATAGGATTTTCATTTCATTGCTCATGGAAATTATCTTTATTGGGTTCGCTATTCTACTGACAAAATTTCAACTTCGAAAGTCACGTCTTGTCCCGCTAGAGGATGGTTGAAGTCCACAGTGACAGAATCGCCTGCAATCTCTGTAATAATGCCCGGGATTTCCATGCCATCAGGGCCACTGAAGGCCATGATTGTACCAACTTCCACTTCTGCATCACCTACAAATTTAGTGCGATCCATATAGTGAATATGATCAGGGTTTGGCATACCAAACGCGTCTTCTGCCTTTAGCTCAATCGCTTTTTGTGCGCCTGTTTCGAGGCCTATCAAGCACTGCTCAAAGTTTTCACTCAAGCTGCCATCACCCATAACAAATTTCGCTGGTTTACCCATGTTATGAGTACTATCTGCAACCGATCCGTCTTTCATTTTAATCGTAAAGTGAAGGGTTACTACAGATTCATTGGTTATTGTTGTCACGTTAATGCTTCCTTGTTCTTGGGTTATTACGCTGTCAGCTTGGTCTTTTTATACATTGATATGCTGATTGGCGCTCCAACATAATAAAAAGCGTCGCTCGAATCAACGGACGACGCTTAGGGTTATTCGATATACCGCAAAAGATTACTTGTCAGCGTCTTTTTTACGGAAGCCATCCAGAATAATCATTGCCGCACCAATACAGATCGCCATGTCAGCAAGGTTGAATGCTGGCCAGTGGTAGTTACCCCAGAAGAAGTCTAGGTAATCAACAACAAAGCCATGAACGACGCGGTCAAACACGTTGCCCACAGCACCACCAATAATCAGTGCATAAGCAATGTTGTTCCATTTTTCTTTTGCTGGAAGCTTACTCATCCAGTAGGTCAAAAGACCCGTAACAACAAACGCGATACCTGTAAATAACCAGCGCTGCCAACCAGCTTGATCGCTCAAGAAGCTGAAAGCGGCACCGTAGTTATGAACGTAAAGTAGGTTGAAGAATGGCAACACCTCAATTCGGTTTGCCCATCCGTAGCCCATGTTGTCCATCACCACCAATTTGATGCCAATATCTGCAATAAATACCAGAATTGCTAACCACAGCCAGCGAACTCCAGATTGCTTTAACGTCAGTGCTTTTTCACTCATTACTTTACCTACAAACAGCCCCAGTAAATACTGGGGCTGTTAATTTTAAAAAAAGTTCAGTCGTTCTAGGCAATTACGCGAATTTACGTACTTCACCTTCGCCGTCTACGTTAGACACACAACGACCACAGATTTTCTCGTGACCTTCAATTGTGCCTACGTCTGGCGTGTGGTGCCAACAACGATCACACTTCTCACCTTCAGCTGCTGCTACTTCAACAAACAAGCCTTCGATATCCGTCGCTTGTGCTGCATCCGTCTTCTCACCTAGAGGCTTAACTTTCGCAGCAGAGGTTAGTAGAACAAAGCGCAGTTCATCTTCAAGTTTGTTGATCTTCGCCGCTAGTGCGTCATCAGCAAATAGAGTCACTTCAGCTTGTAGTGCACCACCAATGGTTTTCTCTTTACGCGCATCTTCTAGAAGTTTGTTAACCGCACCACGAACCGCTTGGATCTCAGTCCAGAATTCGTTGTTCAGCTCTTCACCTTCAGCAAGACCGAATAGGCCGTCGAACCACTCACCAGTGAATACGAACTTGTCGCGTTGACCTGGCATTTCGTTCCAGATTTCATCTGCAGTGAACGACATGATTGGCGCCATCCAACGAACTAGCGCTTCTACGATGTAGTAAAGTGCTGTCTGACAGCTACGTTGAGCGTTGCCGCCACGTTTTGCTGTGTACTGACGGTCTTTAATTACGTCTAGGTAGAAAGAGCCCATTTCGATTGAACAGAATTGCATTAGACGCTGAGTTACACCGTGTGTGTTGTACTCTTCGTATGCTTTAACGATCTCTTCTTGTGCTGCTAGTGCACGACCAACCGCCCAGCGATCTAGCGCAACCATCTCTTCAACAGGAACGATGTCTGTTTCAGGGTTGAAGCCGCTCAGGTTAGCAAGGAAGAAACGCGCTGTGTTACGGATACGACGGTAAGCATCTGCGCTACGTTTTAGGATTTCATCAGAAACCGCAACTTCACCAGTGTAGTCTGTTGAAGCAACCCATAGACGAAGAATGTCAGCACCTAGCTTGTTAGTTACGTCTTTTGGCGCAACCACGTTACCGATAGATTTAGACATCTTACGCCCCTGACCATCAACCACGAAACCGTGTGTCAGTACTTGTTTGTAAGGCGCTTCGTCTTTCATCGCGATAGATGAAATTAGAGAAGACTGGAACCAACCACGGTGTTGGTCAGAACCTTCTAGGTATAGGTCTGCACTGTTGCCGTTGTACTCTTCACGAGCATCAACAACAGAGAAGTGAGTGACACCTGAATCGAACCATACGTCTAGCGTATCTAGCACTTTTTCGTATTGGTCAGCGTCAGCACCTAGTAGTTCAGCGGCATCTACATCCCACCATGCTTGAATGCCTTTCTCTTCAACCAGCTTCGCGACTTTCTCGATCAGCTCTAGCGTGTTTGGATGAAGTTCTGCTGTTTCTTTATGAACAAACAGAGCAATTGGCACACCCCAAGTACGTTGACGAGAGATACACCACTCAGGGCGACCTTCGATCATACCTTCGATGCGGCTTTGACCCCACTCAGGCATCCACTCTACATTCTTGATTGACTCTAATGCTTTAGCACGTAGGCCAGCTTGGTCCATAGAAACGAACCATTGAGGTGTAGCACGGAAGATGATTGGAGTCTTATGACGCCAACAGTGTGGGTAGCTGTGCTCGTAAGCGTGGTGGTGTAGTAGTGCACCTTTTTCTTTTAGTACTTCTACTACTGCATCGTTCGCTTTAAATACGTGCTGACCAGCAAATAGCTCTGTATCTGGTAGGTAAACACCGTTTGAGCCAACTGGGTTTGCTACTTCTAGGTTGTACTTGTTACCAACCGCGAAGTCTTCTTGACCGTGACCAGGAGCAGTGTGAACAACACCAGTACCTGAATCAGTCGTAACGTGATCGCCAAGGATCGCCGGTACAGTGAAATCGTAGAATGGGTGTTGGAATTGAGAAAGCTCTAGGTCCGCACCTTTAGCAAAGCCAAGGTTGTGGAAGTGCTCGATACCCGCACGGTCCATTACGTCTTTCGCTAGCTCAGCAGCAACGATGATACGCTCAGCGTTGTCGCCTTCTGTTTGGATAAGCACGTACTCTAGATCATCACGTAGACATACTGCGCGGTTTGCAGGCAGTGTCCAAGGTGTTGTTGTCCAGATAACGATAGATACGTCACCGTGACCTTCATGACCTTCTGTCAGTTCAAATTTAGATAGCAGTGCTGTTTCGTCAGCCGCTTTAAAACGAACGTCGATAGATGGTGATACTTTATCTTTGTATTCTACTTCCGCTTCAGCAAGAGCAGAACCACAGTCTGTACACCAGTGAACAGGTTTGAAACCTTTTAGCAGGTGACCATTGCTTGCGATCTTACCAAGAGCACGAATAATGTTCGCTTCAGTTGCGAAATCCATAGTGCGGTATGGCTTGTCCCACTCACCCATGATACCAAGGCGTTTGAAGCTCTCTTTCTGACCTTCAACCTGACCTGCTGCGTATTCACGACATTTCTCGCGGAATTCCGCTGCTGTCACTTTTTGGCCTGGCTTACCTACTTTCTTCTCTACCATTAATTCGATTGGTAGACCGTGGCAGTCCCAGCCTGGGATGTAAGGTGCGTCAAAACCTGAAAGTGTTTTGGATTTAATAATAATGTCTTTAAGAATCTTGTTTAGTGCGTGACCAATATGAATGTCACCATTTGCGTAAGGAGGGCCATCGTGCAATACGAATGACTTTTTGCCTTTCTTAGCTTTACGGATTTCACCGTAAAGATCTTCTTTGTACCAACGCTTAAGCATTTCTGGCTCACGATTGGCCAGGTTGCCGCGCATTGGAAACCCTGTTTCAGGTAAGTTCAGGGTATCTTTATACTCACTCATCGATTCTTAATTCCGTTATATTGGGCGAAAATTAGACATTATGTTGAACGGTGGAATAAACCGCTCAACGCTTAAGCTGACGCAGCCACACCCTTGCTGCTTCAGCATCCAATTCGATTTGTTGTTTAAGTGCTTCAAACGACTCAAACTTTTGCTCATCTCGAAGTTTATGCAAAAGTTCCACTTCTAGTTGCTTGCCATATAAATTGGCATGAAAGTCGAATAAGTGCACTTCTAACTGTTGGCGAACACCATTGACGGTTGGTCTTTGACCAATATTAGCAACACCACCAACTGGCTTATTTCCTAAGCCAAGCGCTTGAACAACATAGACTCCGGAAACCGGAGAAACACAGCGTTTCAAAGGAATATTTGCAGTAGGGAACCCAATGGTTCGACCTAGCTTTCTTCCGTGAGAAACACGACCGCTGATGCTGTAGTTTCTTCCCAGCATCTGTTGCGCGGAATGCAAATCGTCACGCGCCAGCGCTTGACGGATAGCCGTACTGCTGACACGTAATTGTTGTAAACAAAAGCTCTGGGTACTTACGACATCAAAGCCGTATTTTTCCCCTGCTTCCTGCAGCATTGCAAAGTTACCTGTACGGCCTTTGCCAAAGCAGAAATCATCACCAACGACAAGAAACTTAACACCCAAACGCTCGACCAACAAGTCACGGATAAACTCTTCCGCGGTTAAACTTGCAAAATGGCGATTGAAATTGACACACAGTAAGCGGTCAATATCGAGCTTACTCAATTGCACGAACTTATCGCGTAATCGCGTCAACCTTGCAGGTGCCTTGTCTTTGGCAAACAGCTCCATCGGCTGAGGTTCAAAGGTCATCACAACAGAAGGCAAGGATAGCCTGTCCGCTTGCTCAGACACTTGCTGCAATACTTGTTGATGGCCTTTATGGACACCATCGAAATTGCCAATAGTCAGCACACAACCATGATGTCGCGGGTTGATATTGTGAATGCCTCTAATCAGTTCCATTGGATACTGCTTTCTGCCTCTGTTTTACTTTACACTGTGTGAAACTGACGGATTATATACTAATCACCCTCAGTCTGTCCCAGCTTTTAGGTCTTTTAAACGCGCACCAGTTAAAAATAGAACCACTAGGTAAACCACGGCTCCTAAACCGATCAACATCCCTAGCACCGCGCTTCGGTGAGCAAAGCTCCAGCCCAGCCATACTGACATATCTTCCAGTTGCCATAAGATTGCCGCCACCATCGCCGCGCCAGCAATAGCTAAACGTATAATAAAGAAGACGGTTCGCTTAGTGATTTGGTATACCTCTGCGATGTGCAGGCCACGATACAGCAGTGCCATATTCACAAATGCCGATAGTGCTGTCGCGATAGCCAAGCCAACGTAGCCATAGAAGTACGCAAAAATTGCATTAAATACCATGTTGGTCACCATCGCAATGATGCCGTATTTCACTGGCGTTTTGGTGTCTTGACGCGAGTAATACCCCGGAGCGAGCACTTTAATCAGCATAAAGTTCAACAAGCCTGAAGCGTAAGCAAAGAGTGACAATGATGCTTGATGTACGTCTTGTGGCGAAAACTCACCTCGCATGAATAACACCATCAACATAGGTTTTGCCAGTACCATCAAACCAAGCATTGCAGGAAGGCCAAGTAAGATCACCATGCGCACCCCCCAGTCCATGGTTTGTGCGAATCCTTCATTTTGTGCGTCAACATGTTTGCGTGATAATGCTGGTAAAATCACCGTTGCAATCGCAATACCAAACAGACCTAACGGGAATTCCAACAAACGATCTGAGTAGTACAACCAACTGATCGAACCGGTTTGCAGAAAGCTGGCAATAAAAGTATCAAACAACAAGTTGATTTGGCTTACCGACACACCGAACAAAGCAGGAATCATTAAGGTTCGGATCTTCACCACGCCCGGATCGCGCCAGCCCCATTTCGGCTTAACCATAACCCCCGCTTTAATAAGGAAAGGGATTTGAAATAAGAACTGAACCAAACCACCAAGGAAAACACCGATGGCAAGACCAATCTCTGGCTGTGGCATCTGCGGCGAGATAAACCATGCTGCCAAAATGATCATCACATTGAGAAAGACAGGAGTAAACGAAGAAACCGCAAACTTACCTAGTGTATTGAGAATGGCTCCCGATAGGGCAACAAAAGTGATGAACCATAAATAAGGAAAGGTAATCTTGAGCATCACGCTAGCAAGTTCGAACTTCTCAGCCGCGGGACCACCATGCATCCAGTCTAGGAACCAACCAAAACCAAACAGTGCAGTCACCACACCGGAACCTAGAACACCTAAGATGGTAACAATTGAGACTATCACCCCCAATGTGCCCGCAGCACGGGCAATCAGCTCGCGGGTTTTATCCATGTCGCCTTGAGCATGGCTTTCCGTTAAAACAGGTACAAACGCTTGGGAAAAAGCACCTTCAGCAAACAAACGTCGTAAAAAATTAGGAATTTTATTGGCGAAGAAAAAGACGTCTGCGCTTGCTCCTGCCCCCATTAAATTTGCCACTACAACATCACGAACTAGGCCAAGAACGCGGGAAATAAATGTCATAGCACTGACGATCATGCCAGACTTGAGTAGTCGTTTACTCACTGTAACCTCGGAATATCACCATAAGACAGCTAACCCTATACTGTTTCTCTGACAGGTGCTGCAAATAGACGTCAAAAATCTATCCGCGGGTTGTAAGGAATAAGTGTGCCTTTCGCGGATAATTATTAGCATTGGTATAAAAATGCTGTTAGAATCCCCGCCATCTTAACCGCGATAACCTCTCTTACCAAAATTTGTTTTGGCTTAGATCGGTTTTTGCACAAATCATTTGACATTTAAGCGCAAATGAGGGATATTCCTCGCCCTTAAATTGTCACAGAACTAAGTTTTTGGGAGTTAGACCCTTGGCAAATAGTAAATCTGCTAAGAAGCGCGCTATCCAAGCTGAGAAACGTCGTCAGCACAATGCTAGCCGTCGCTCAATGATGCGTACTTACATGAAGAAAACTGTTGCTGCTATCGAAGCAGGCGACAAAGAAGCTGCAACTGCTGCATTCGCTGTAGTTACACCTATCCTAGACCGCATGGCAACTAAAGGCCTTATTCACAAGAATAAAGCAGCTCGCCATAAGTCTCGTTTCGCTGCACAAATCAAAGCTCTTTAATAGAGTCCTGATTTTACAGTGAAGAAAAAACCGACCTTGTGTCGGTTTTTTTATATCTACAAAATTTTCTTAATAAAAAAAGCTGGCAATGCCAGCTTTTCTTTTTCTGAATGTCCCATTTAAAGACATCAGCTTATTCATTACCCATATAACGCTCAAACTAGAAAGCACTATTAAAACACTTGAGAACAAAGCAAATTGGTCGATGAGTAGTACCCTATCATCAAAAGTTTAACGCCACTCTCAAATATTCCAACAAGTTAGATTCACACTCTAAGATGAGCAGTATATTAGGACTATTTAATTAGTGTTGAGCACTCTCAGCACAATAAAGACTATGCAGTGTTTTTATTAACGCTTTCACTTCATCACTCTTTAATGTGTAGTACACCGTTTGTGCTTCTTTCCTTGTCGTGACTAACTCATCACGGCGAAGCCAAGCAAGATGCTGAGATAATGCCGACTGGCTTAGCTCTAACTTTGCACACAGCTCTCCCACGGACAGCTCTTGGTTATGCAGCATACAAAGGATTTGTAGGCGTCTCTCGTTTGCCATCGCTTTGAGCAACACGACGGCTTTTGCGGAGTTCTGCTCCATTTCTTGTAGATTCATGTGTTGGACCTCTAGCTACAACTTACTTATTCCAACCCTGGCCAGCTTGTTGTGTTGCACTGATTTATATATCTAAAAAAATCAAGATACACTTCCAGAGTCTTCATTATTAGAACCTCTAATTTAGTTGTTAGTGATACACCAATATTATCCACCAAGGATTTTAATTGGTGCGCCATCAATAATTAATAGTTTTGCTCACTAAAACAAGTATCTTGCTTACTTAGATATTATTTAGAATTATATTTTTATTGATAGTAATCTATTTATTTACGCAACGATACGGGTTTACTCAAACATTTGACTGAAATCAGCATCACAAACATTTTTTACCGCGGGGTGTTGGATCATTCGTTCCGCAAAAATCACGTAGTACTCTTCTTTTAGCCCATCGACATGGCCAATTAGCTGTAAATTTCGGTCGTCTTCAATCTCCGACATGTATACGGTCGGTGCCAAGAAAATCACATCATCGTGGTACCGAGCAAAAGCTTTCATCAACGCAACATCATCAAACTCCCCCAGCACATTGGGTTGAAGGCCTTGACGATCAAACCATTGAATAACTTTACGCCCCATAGCCGTTCGGCTCGCGGGAATCAGAAGTTTTTTTTGTTCCAAGATCTCAGGGAATCGCACATTTTCAATTTCAGAAGAAGCAAAAAAGCTCATGCTACTTTCACCTAACTTTTTGCTATAAAGGCCAGGACTTTGAGTAGAATCAACGGGACAATCTGAAAGGATCATATCTAGCTTGTGCTGAGAAAGGCGTTCAAGTAGCAGTTCGTGGGTTGATTCATAACAGCGTAAATGAATACTGTTATCTTCCGGGACGGTCGTCATCAGTACTTTACTGACCAAGCGTTTAGATAACGCATCGGCTACACCAACTTCAAATAGAATGTTCGAGTGCTGGCTGTAATTGACGATATCTAACATCTCATAACTCAAACCGAACATCCGGTCGGCGTACTTAAACACAAGCTGACCTAACTCAGTGGGCTCAACTGTACGACCATTGCGCTTGGTTAACTTTCCTTTCATGCGCTCTTCAAGCGCTTTAATCTGTCCTGTCACGGTTTGCGGTGTCAGGAAGAGCGCGTCAGCCGCCTTAGTTACAGAGCCCTGTTTGCACACCATCCAGAAATAATAGAGATGGTTGTAGTTTAGATGTGACATGATCGAGTCCCGAAAAGAAAGTGATACTTTTTATACCAAATGTGACAGAGACAAACAATAAACTCGACAAAACCATACAATACCTTACAAAAGCATAAGTTTTACCGAAAGTATAAAGTCAACACTGTCATAAAAGTTGAACTGAGGCGCATTTTCTCTACAAAAAAAACGCAAAAACCAAACAAAACGAAATCAAAATTTAACCATTAAAATCAACAAGTTAAAAATTAATTTTCTTCCTCTTTTACGCCATTATCAAAAAGAACAATAAAAATCTCTCACAGCAAGAAATCTGTAATATTACTGAAATATTTGTTCTCTAACATCGCCCGCAGATTCAACTACAGACCGAAAAATGAACTGAAAGGTCAACGGAGAAAATTATGATGAACCAAGCTACTTCAACAGTGGCACCAATTTCGAGCACAGCTCGTTGGTTACGCTGGGCTAACTTGGCATTCATGTTATATCTGCTTCTTCTAGCAGTATCTATGGTTGGTAGTGGCTTTAAATGGGCAACTGGCGATCAAGCTAAGGTGCTATTTGAATTTGCCGCACACCCAGTTGCAGGTCTAATGATCGGCTTGGTGGCAACAGCCTTAATTCAGTCTTCAAGTACTGTAACGTCTATTATTGTAGGCTTGGTTGCAGGTGGCTTACCTGTAGAAACCGCTATCCCTATGGTGATGGGTGCTAACATTGGTACCACAGTGACCAATACGCTTGTATCTCTTGGCCACGTGCGCTGTAAAGAAGAGTTCAAACGTGCATTTGCAAGTGCAACCATTCACGACTTCTTCAACTTGCTTGCTGTCGCTATTTTCCTTCCGTTGGAAATGATGTTCGGCATTTTAGAGAAAGTTTCTCACTGGCTTGTTTCTCCACTGCTTGCTACTGGTGATATGAGCATTAAAGGCTTCAACTTTATTAAACCAATTACAAAGCCAGTCGTAGGCGCAATTAAAGAGCCACTTTCTACCTTCGGTGATACTGTTGGCGGCGTCATGCTTATTGCTTTGGGTATTGCGACTATCTTCGTTGCAATCACAGTGATGGGTAAATTAATGAAGAGCCTAATGGTTGGTCGCGCACGTGAAATTTTGAAAAACGCCATCGGTCGTGGTCCTATTCACGGCATCGTATCAGGCTCAATCGTGACCGTTCTAGTACAATCTTCCTCAACCACGACAAGTTTAATGGTTCCGTTGGTTGGTACTGGCGTGTTGAAAGTACGAGATATCTACCCTTTCACTCTGGGTGCTAACATTGGTACTTGTATTACGGCACTACTAGCAGCGACAGCGGTATCTGGAGAGTTCGCAGTATTCGCACTACAAATCGCTCTAGTCCACTTAGTATTTAACATCATGGCGACGCTGTTTATCTTTGGAATTCCATTCCTACGTGAGATTCCGGTTAAAGGCGCTGAGATGATTTCTGAAATGGCTATTAAGAATAAAGCAGTTGTTGGTGGTTACCTAATGTCAGTATTCGTTATTCTACCAGGTGCAATTCTAGCCCTAACAACATAACAACATAACAACATAACAACATAACAACAACGACATACCATCGCTTATTGTTTAGGCTCCACATCGTGGAGCCTTTTTTATGATAATTAAACTGTTCAAATCGATTGTCCGGTGATAATTTGAGCCACATCAGCATGCTTATGCTGAGCTATCTCATTTGGAGTCGACAACATGACGCAGCTTAATGACGCTATTTCTGATCAGCTACTCGCAATAGACGAAAACCTAACCCAACTGGTTGCTGATATTGATATCCTCAGTAGCGTGAATCCTCTTAATTATGCTCAAGAAAGAGAACGTTTCATTAAAAACAAATATTCTCAAGAGCCTAATTTTCAATATTCAATTACTAACGTAGATACCCACAGCGCAAAGCGACGTCTATATGAGCTACCTCAAGAAAACATTCAAGACACCCAACTGCAGAGGCTGTACGCGGATGTAATTCAGTCTTATGCAGATAAACTGGATCAAGTGAATACCATAGGTACGCAAGAGTTTCTTTATAACTCCTTACGCTATTATGGGGAACCGAGCGCCAAAGATATTGCCAACGCCCATTTCATATTGCACCTTCCTACAGAAGAAGAAAAAGAACCTCAGCACGATAGCCGTGCAATAGCACGTTTCATGCAAAATTTTGCTCAACGCAATGGGTATGAATGTGAAATACAGGTGTTGGACGGGATGTTAGCAAACGCACTAGTTTCAGGGTCTCGAGTCAAAATTAACCACGCGGCGTACATCACCACTGATGAGCTGGAGGCTCTTGCACATCATGAAATGGGAGTACATCTCCTGACTACGCTTAACGGTCGTCAACAACCGCTAAAAGTCCTGAGCTTAGGTTGTCCTGCCAATACCAACACTCAAGAAGGGCTGGCTATATTATGTGAGTATCTGTCAGGACATTTCAGTATCAAACGCCTAAGAACCTTAGCCTTACGAGTTCTGGCAGTAGAGTCGATGATCAAGGATCGCGATTTCCGCCATACGTTCATGCTATTAAAAGAACAATATAAAGCTTCTGATCTTCAAGCATTTACAACGACTGCCCGAGTCTATCGAGGTGGAGGTTTAACGAAGGATTACTTGTATCTTAGAGGATTCCGAGAGGTGCTCAATGCCTATGATAAATTGGGCGATGACTTTTCACTATTGTTGTGCGGGAAAACAGAGCTGAAGTACTTTGAGCTTATCCGTTCATTAGTGAGTAAAGAAATATTCACTCAACCTAAGTTTATTAGCCCGGCACTGTCCACACCGATGCAGACCAACCCAATTCACCGTTATATTGTCAGTGCACTAAAATAATACCTTCTAAGTACAAAAAAGAAAAAAGCTCCATTCGGAGCTTTTTCTATATCTTGAAGAACGATACTCGTTACACTGAGAATGGGTAACGAATAGGATCGTGATGCTCGTACCCTTCAACCCAAAAGTCATCCAGTGTGACCCAAGTTTCCAAATCTTCTAGAGATTTAATCTCTGGGTTGATATGGAACGTCGGCGCTTTTAATGGCTCACGCTTCAACTGAACATCGCGCATCAGTTCAAGCTGGTCTTCATAAATGTGAGCATTCACAATCTTATGAAATGCCTGACCAGGTTTCTTGCCCGTAATTTGCGCCATAATCGCCAAGAATACGTAAACTTGAACCATATTGAAGTTTAAGCCAAGCGGTACATCACACGAACGCTGAGTACTATTCAGGTAAAGCGTATCATCCAGCAATGAAAAATGGTGACTGTACATACAAGGACGCAAGCACCCCATGTGGAACTCACCCGGGTTGTAGAAGTTCAAGATTTCACCGCGATCATCAACACCACGCGTTAAGTCATCCACTATCTTACGTAGCTGGTCAACATGACCACCATCAGGTTTCGCCCAGGCGCGCCCTTGAACCCCATTTTACCTTTTGTCACTTTTTGTTGTCCATATCACATAAAGTGACTTTCATAATCCATTATAGCCATAAGCACTTCTGTCTACCATCAAGCACCGAGTAAGAACTGGGAGTATTTTGCTCGAATAAGGGTTAGTTCCTTTGGTACAATTGAATAAAAGAAATGTAGGAATGAAAAAGTGAAACAATATCTAGATTTATGCCAGCGTATTATAGATGAAGGCGTTTGGGTAAAGAACGAAAGAACAGGCAAACGTTGCCTAACAGTTATAAATGCAGATTTGACTTACGATGTCAGTTCTGGTGAGTTTCCTTTAGTAACGACACGTAAGAGCTACTGGAAAAGCGCCATCGCAGAAATTATTGGCTACCTTCGAGGTTACGATAATGCCGCAGATTTTAGAGCACTAGGCACCAAAACATGGGATGCAAACGCAAATTTAAATGAGAGCTGGCTTGCGAATCCTCATAGAAAAGGGACAGATGACTGCGGTTTCATTTATGGAAAGGTTGCCAGAGCGTTCCCGAAACCTGATGGCGGTGATGTGGATCTTGTAAAAAAAGTTGTTAATAACCTTAGTAAAGGCATTGATGACCGTAGTGAGATAATAACATTCTATCATCCAGGTGCTTTTCATTTAGGTTGCTTACGTCCTTGTATGTACAGCCACCATTTCTCAATTTTAGGCGACACTCTGTATCTAAACAGTACACAACGTTCTTGCGATGTACCGCTCGGCCTAAACTTCAATATGGTTCAATGCTACTTTTTGTTAGCGATCATGGCTCAAATTACAGGCTTAAAAGCGGGAAAAGTTTTTCACAAAATAGTAAATGCACACATATACGAAGACCAATACGAGTTGATGCGTGATGTACAACTTAAACGTAAACCATTGAAATCGCCAACATTCCATATCAATCCAGAAATTAAATCTCTAGAGGACTTAGAAACGTGGGTTACTCTTGACGACTTCAAAGTAGAAGGTTATGAACATCACGAACCAATAGCTTACCCATTCTCAGTATGATTATTGCAGGCCAAGATCGCCAATCTTGGCCTGCAATAATATTGACGTAGTCGAAATATTGAACATCAAAGAATGCTAATTTATATTCTTAAGCTAAGTTCATACATATGCCCACTAGAGCGACGATCAACTGGTACTTCATTGTGTTCTGAAGATACTCTCCAAATAGGTAAAGAGTAATCCATTTCCTTACTAAGAATAACACATAGCGCACTTAAGATCTTGGGACCTAAAGGGACAACAATAGGTCTAGACACTTCAGAAATTGCAATTAATAATTCTCTCAGATTTAAATAACTAACATAAGGATTACATACATCATATTCAAATATGCAGTTTTTTGATGTACTTTCAATTAACGACTTATTATTTGAATAAATATCATCTTCAAAGCGAGAATCTATAGACTTAGGAATCAACAGATATTGTTGTTCTGTATCTAAGTAATTGCTGATCCCAATTGCTTTCCCTAGTTCATATCCCAATCCTAATACAATCGAACTAGGTAATTCAATATCGCCCATAGAGCCTGATAATGATTCAATTATAGGACCAATTTTTCTTATTGGTGATATTTCCTTCGATGGAGAACTATACTCAGCCAGTTCATAACAAATCCTAATGGTAGAACCTTTCTTTAAATTCTCCATTAACAACATAAGAATTGTTGCTAAGCGAGTGCGACTCATCACTGTTATATCCAATAAACAATTTATTTGTCTATTTGCCCAATCAGTGTTAATTATAGAATGGAGCTTCTTAAAAAGTTCTTGATCATTTTCTTCGATAATATTAGCATTTACTTCCTGATAGAAACTATAGTTCGATTTATAACTGTATGCAGATGTATGCTCTCTATATCCAACTGCTATTATACTGTTGAGGTTATCTTTAACAGAATTACACGTTGTAATAGCTCTACTTTCATAGCCTAGCCCTACTATAGCTAGATCATAATAGTTTACAGTAGTTCCTTTTAATACTTTCATTACAAGTCCAACCCCAACTGTTTAGAGTTCTCAAAACCATATGCATTAACTAATGTAATTGTTGAAGCACTAATATTATTAACATCCATTATTTTATTTAATTGAATTTTCTTTTGCTTTGTAAGTAGCAACCCATAATGATGAGAAAATAAATAAGAAAGCCTGCATGTTAAAACCTTATCCATCGAAGATCCGATACCATTATTATCAGGGGTTTTTACCGAAATCATGGCTCCCGCATTCAATGCAAAACCTATTGCATCTCTTAAATCTGATGGTGTATTTTCGTCAATAACTAACATACCTTTAGGCTCTGGATTAAATCTTTCTCCATATATTTCATCTTTAAAATAGTTTGCTATCAAATCTACAAGATTGTAAATATTATTTACTCGAACATCACTCGAATCAACAGCTATAGTACTTAGTAACGATCTAAATGAATCAAAATATGTTTCTAGTCCCGATATTTGCTCAGAAATAGAAACTAAACCTTTTTCCTTAATTATTGGAATAAACATATTCATAATCCCTATCAACATTCTAGGATTATATTCTGTAGATTTACATATATTTTCAAAACCAGCATAATAGTCAGCAGCTCTTCTACGCGGTTTTAATTTACCATTTTCTTTTTTACTATGATCTCTAAGATAAGATATAAATTTAATCTTCCTGAACTGAGATTGTTTTTCCTTCGCTTCGATATAGCTTAACCCATTCAGATTTCGATTATTTAAATACTGTTCAAACCCAACATCTTTTGCAACTAGAGAATCAAAAACAGCATCAATATCAATATCTTTTGGCTTTTCAAAACAGCTATCTATCGATTCATATATCGATTTTTTAATAAACAAATTCAGACATAGCTCTTTACAAAACTTAATACCTTCACTTTCAGAAAGTTCAGTTAAGTTAATATAGCTCAAATCTTGATCTTTCATTGAACTGTCTGGCGAGTTCGTAACATCAACTCCTTTATGATACGGAGACAATGCTAACTTAAGAATTATATCTGGATGACCACCTCTCATACTATTTATAAGAGGTTGAACTATTTCGTCAGGCGCTAGCTCTAACTCATCAAACAAAAATGCCCATTTTTTACCATCTTCATTTAAATATGTATTAATAATAGATATAGATGAATCTAATATACTTTGTATTTCACCATAAACAACATTTGGTCTTAGAACACTCGAACCAACAATTAGAGAGTTATTAAGGTACTTAGAAACAAGATTCTTTTTGATCACAATACTAGAAATCAAACTTTTCAAAGAATTAATTCTAGGTTCAACGCACCAAAGAGTAGATAGTTCTTTTACTAATTCAGACTCGTCAGACTTTTCCAAAAACACATGTCTATATTTATTTTTCTTTTCTGTAACACGGCAAGTTCTAAAGCTAACAGTCATTGCTAGTTGTTGAAGAATATGGTAAATAAACTGAGAATTAAGAACTCTCAGGTCTTCTTTTGATTTAATTCTCTTACTAGTGTTTTCAAATTGGGTTTTCCACACTCGATCTGTTGGAATGAACACTCCAGAGAAGTCAATCAAATTTCTAAATTGTTCTGCAACCTCATTTTCCCATAGCTCCAAAGATCTAACTTCGAGCATTCTCATTAATGTTGTTTTACCACTTCCTCGTGGACCCATCATAATAGTATGGCTAGATGATGCTAATCTATTATAATATTCATTAATAATAAATGTATTACATAACTCGGCAGTAGATGTGTTTTTCGCATTAATTGACTCGTTTATACTTGGTGTATAGTTATTCATAACGCTTACCAACTTCAGTTATTTCACCAGAAAATTCACGAGATATCATAAAACCATTTTTTTCTAAAAGTTTTTCTAAACGCTTAAACTCAAAAGGGGGTAAATTAAATATTTTATCTCTAAATTCATTTAATTCATCACCTTCAAGAAAGGAGTTAGATTCATTAATTTTTGACTTCAAGTGATTTAATATTTGTTCTGGAGTATAGAGTGACCCAAAACCACCACAAGCAGGAAGGTTATGGGATTTGGAAGGCTGCCATTGATGTAACTTATTCGATTCATAAGTTTCAAATCTTCCTACAACCTTTCCATTTTGGCTGCTTTTATCGATATCAATTTCAAGCAAGTAAAACTGATTGGATGTTCGGCTATCTATTGAGTCATATAAAACCGCAGATAAACTACCTGCTGATAAAATGGTAGGAGGTGTAGAAGTTCGTGAGTTTCCGTAGCTTATAGTCGCATAGTGTTTATGACCATGTATAATCAACCAAGGACCTATGTCAGCTGCCTCTATATTTGATAGCAAATAGTCGGCTCCTTCCATAGCCTCGCCATCATAGCTTACATCAACATAATCCATTTTTTGTGGATGATGATGACAAATTAAAAGATTTAACGGCTTGGATTTAACATCTTCTTGACTAAGCCTATCTTTGATTTGTTTGCTAACCTCTAAAGCAACTCTCCCGTGCCTAAACTCACTTCCAAATCCATGATAAGCACTACTATTTATTGATATACAGTTATAGTTTTCAGACTGAGTCAACTCCCAGTTCCATGCCCAAAAATGTGTGTTTTTATAATAGTCATTGAAAGGAAAAGGGGGATCTGTGAATTGAAGCTCATGCTTCGGAGAAAAGCCACTAGGGTTTGATTCATCTGATGGACGGGATTGATGGTCATGGTTTCCTGGAACACACAATACATCATCGATAGAAAGTTCACTTGCCAACGCATTTAGAAAGCTCCATCCAGCTTTAAACGTCTCCTTACATCCCTTATTACCGATGTCTCCAGCACATACAAGGATATCAATTTTTCTTTCAAGTTGTTTCAAGTACTCTATCAATGCCTGCCCATAGATATTGGGAGTACCGTTAACAATGAGCTTTGTATCAAGCTCGTGCTCCTGACTAGTCCCTACATGTAAATCTGAAACCACCAATATGCTTAATTTATTCATCTCAACGCATTTTTCTTAATACAACTGTATGCATTATAAATGCCCCCCACTTGAGAAGACTACCTCGTGAGTCGGATTTCTTGGTGTTGCACTCCATTTCTAGCTATTAAATTGTAATTTAAAGTTGAAGGGAGCTGCCCATAACGATCTCGAACGTTGTAAACAACGCTATCGGTCGAGATTGACTTCCCTTCTTCTCTATATGAGCAAACCCCTTGGACGAAAGTGCTTCAAGAGTACGGTTAACATCGTTGATAGCACGCCCACTCATTTCAGCAAGTTCATCAAGACTGTTTGGTTTTTCGCGAGCAATCAAATTCAGTAGTTCAATATTTTCGTTAGACAACAGTCGTGAAAGCGCAGCTAGTGACTCAAACAAAAAAAGAGGGTAAGACTCTTCATGCCTCACTTTTCCTTGTGCAATGCGAATCACTCGATTACGTGCAATCTCTTCTGATAGAATTCCGATTTTTGCCTTCATACAATCCTCACTCCTAAAATTTATCATCTAAATCGACTGAATAGTCGCCGACGTTCACTCATCCAATTATTCTTTCATTTTTTGAGAAGTAATGACTGATTCATCTGTATGCTGCTGTATGTCTTTTTCGAGCGAGTTTAGAAAGCGCTCAATGTCTGGTTCTCACAAGAAGGTTTCGATAGCTCACTACTTTTATCTTTCTCATCTTTCTCATCTTTCTCATCTTTCATTGCTAACTACTCCCGTTTTTTATTGATGCAATCACCTTCAATATATCTGTAGTGATAGCTGGGCATTTGTCGTTCATAAAAACCGTTACTTCATCACCAAATTTCATAGTTACAATACCGTTCTTATCGACACTTAGCAGAGCAAAAGACTGCTGCAAATCAAGAGTCGTATTATTTTCTTGAGCAGTGCTGCCTGTCATATATCCCCCATCATTGGATCGGAAGTATGTTTGCAAAAAGAGTAACAATTGTTACCCGCGATGTTTATTTGATTGTTCTGTTCAACTTCTCAACGTTTTCGGTGGAATGTTGAAATATTGCGTCCTTTACTAACGCAAATTCCGCTGCTGGAAACTGTTTGTCTATTGAGCTGAGTGCGTTACTAAATTGAGCGAGAAAGCCAGATACGACCTCGTGGCATTCATCATTGCTGATATCGAACTGACTAGCGGTCTGCTCTATATGTCGTAAGTAAATCTTGTTGATGTTGTATTTATATCCTTTAGATGCTTTCAGGCCGATCGATAACTTTAGTTTTCGCTTATTTAATCCTTTGGGACCTACAACAGGATAAGCTGATAGCAAATCGTAGAACGGTGTAAGCTGATAGTGTCCTTCTGGATCAATATGCACTGAAAAGTTTTTGAGATGACCATCGGTAGCACCAAGAAGATACTGTAATATCATAAACTTAAAAAAATCATGAGTATTTACATTGCTTTCCGCTGAGAAATTTAAAACATCAGCAATGCTGGTGATTCCTAACCCATTCTCCGATTGATATTTTCGATGTTCAGGAACGCCAAGAATCTGGCAAAAGTCTTCTTGATGCCTGCAAGATACGCTCCTTTCACCAAAACTCCTGTCAAACCGCTCGACAGCAAGTGCTTTAGCTCCTGATTCAGTCGCTATTATCTCGACATTGGGTACTTTAAATCCAAGCTCTTTGGCTATTTGAGTGCAGATGAATTCGTTCTCAATGCTGCTACTCATATCTAGTACAGAGCTACTTTGAGTAATCGCATCCATCGGATACTTGATAATGTGGCTGCTAATTGATTTACCTTGGGGTACATACCATTTGCCATTCAACTTCATCAGTGTTGTTTTTCTCTGTGTCCCCGAAATACACGGACGGTAATCAACAAAGAAAGGAAGAAATGACTTACGGTTAGTTACAAGTTCATCTAACTCACTTGTAGAGATCTCTCGGTATTCCCATCCTATGCTTAGAGGTTCCTTGCTGTCGGTAAACATAACGCCACCGATGCAATCGTGACCAATTTTAGAGAGTAAAGTGAGTGCATCGACGGATTGCACACCCACTGAGTGCGCGAGATCTAGTCGGTCTTCCATTACGTCAGGAAGGAGATTATTTATAAAATTCAATACATTAAACGATGAATTCTCACCTTTTATTAGTGGCAGGCTAAGCGAAATCGGGAAGGCTGAATCGTGTGCTAACCATTCATCAGAATATGAGAATGACAAGTTGTTCTTCGACTGTTGAATGAACTGCCCAACGAGCATGCCGTTGTTTGTGGCATATACGTAAAGTATAGAGTTGTACAAATTAACTCCCATTCTCTACTGGTTGCTTTATGTTTTTGTAGAAGGTAATGGCATTTTCTACAGCTAGCATTTCCGCTTTGATATCCAATCTACAATTGTCATGCTCGGATATATATTGGTCTAAACACGGCCGAAGTTCTGAGTGTTGAGCACACAACTGATTGAAATGCTTCCATGCCCTTTTATGAAGAGAATAGGACTCTGACAGAGCTGACTGTTTATCTTGCAAAATCGTCAAGAGACTTTCTCTCTTGAGAGAAAGATAATTCGAATCCTCACTATAATTGTCGTAATCAACAACCTCCCAGTCGATATGGTTAAACATAAAACCTTTGGAAAACATCTCATCACCATGCTTATCGAAACCGCACGAAAGGACTGCGCCGATAAACGACATTTCCTTCAATTTTTTTTCGACGTATTCATCCGATAAGTATTCTTTTTCATCACTGTCTAATGGAAAGGACTTTAAGTCGTTAGCTGAGAAATGTTCATTGTTATAAATAGCGAGAAATAACTCTTTTCTGATTTTTATCTTCATCTGATCAAAAATTAATCAATTACACCAATTATGAGGATTATAATCCGTGGTCATATAAGCCGCAAGCATGCATTGTTCAAGAAATTAATTTCATAAATAAAAAACATGAACACGAAACTTGCCGAAGCTGTAGGCCAACGTATTGTAAAAGTTAGAAAATCCAGAGGCTTACCTCAAGAAAAACTCGCGCTACTCGCAGAGATAGACAGAAGCTACATGAGTCGTATCGAACGCGGTAAAATCAATATCACGCTTGAAAAATTGTATAAGATTGCAGAGACCTTGGAATGTGATGTCAAGGAGCTTCTGCCCTAAGGTCTAACAGCTTAGTTTCATTTTTACTGAAAATATGAGGAAGATGTTGAATGAGGATCTTCTCAGAACAAAAAGTTATGAAGCTTTTTGAATTGGCCGATAGATAGATTCATGCATCATATGCTACGTTTTGTACAAACGACATAAAGAGCTAAAAAATGAGCAACTTACAGTTTGGGATAAAAATAGACTACTCGAGAGATGAAGAAAACTCGTCTCGTGTTTTTCATGCGATGGGAGACCTCATAGATGGCATAAATGAAATGCAGCAAGCAGTTATTGACTCGACAGGCTTGCAATTGCGCTTATCTTCTAAGCTCTCTCGTACAATTGAAGGTTCTGTAGTTGGCGTTCAAAATAATTCATTAAAAAATACGGATGGAACAGCTTACGAAAAAGACAACTTTTTACTTAAGGTTCAAAAGAAGATAGAGAGTTTTTTGGGCAAACCTGCTGAACATAACACTCGAGAACCTTTTAAGAATCTAGCAAATGAACTTCATAAAGAAGTAGTTGATTCATTTGAAAATGATGCCAGCTCTGCTTTAAAAATCACCCATATAGATGATTACCGAATAGCTAAAGGTGCGGAAAAAGCTCTGAATGCAATAAGAATCCAACTAACAGAACAAGATAAAGTATATGTTGGTATCGGTGATAAAAGTGTAGAGCCAAATAAAAGGATTGGCAAAAGTATCTCAATTAGCAAGAGTGTTGATGAAATATACTCTTCCGAGAAAGACTTTCCGCATGAAAAAATTGCTTTAGAAATAGTAAACGCTGCTTTTAGTGGGAATACATGGCGATTTAAGTGGCTTTGCAAAGTAACGGGTAGACAAGAATTTAGTGCAAAAATCACACACGCAGATTGGCTAGAAAACTGGTTTAACCGACAAGTAACAATACTTCCTGGTGATGGCTTACGAGTAGATCTTAGAGTGTATATGACCGACAAAATGAAGCGGGTCAGGCACGAGATTGAGGCCGTTCACGGAGTAATTCCTCGCACAGAAATGATGCAATTGTTAATGGACGATCAAGAGAATGCTTAGCCGTGCTATTAATGAGCTAGTATTTATAATCCTCCCTTTTATCGCAGTGCTGATGTTTCGTTTAGCAGAAGGTAGCGCGACTGAACTTTTTTATATCTCAGATCCTGCTATCGCATCATGCATAATGTGGGGTCAGCTTGCAGCCAGGTATGAGGCTTTAAAGGGCTATAAGGGAGAGAACGCTGATAATTTTGTTCTGTTTACAAATTTATTGCGGTTAGTTGCCTCCGTAGCTCTGATTTTATATGTGTTATTACTGACAAAAGAACTTGGTTTTTGGTGGCATGTTGTTAAAAATATATTCTTCGCATTTACATTGTTTAGTTATGCATTCTTATCTCATTTAGCTTTCTCCATGCAAGCTAAAATAGCAAGTTTGTCGTCCGATACATGAGTAGTCATTACACCCACAATTACTAAAAGCAGGCTTTGCTTTTTAGTTCTTCGAGTTTAACTAAGGTAAAAATGCTTGGAGTAACAACAAGCAGTATTCCTGGGCTAAAGTGCTTTTGTGCAAAACAGAGCTAGGCACGGCAGCTAGCTCTTTTTTGGACATTTCTGAGTTACCCCTTTACCTAAATTAGCACTTCATGGATTACCAATGGTATTACAAGATATCTATTCTAGTGACTAAATTAACTATGCCACTATACTGGTGCAGCTCAAGATAAGATATATGATTACAGGAGACATAGGGGGCTATGTCTCCTATTCAAACATTTATTTTCTTCGTTTTTTCAGGTTAGTAAAGTACTCATCAAGGTCTGCTACATCTTTTTCTAATTCATCAATATCTGGAAATGCGCCAGCAACTTCCTCTGCCATATCATGTCCGTGCAGTTTTGCGTTACGATGATCTACCCCGTCAGCAAGCCGTTGGACAAAGGCGAGTTTGGCAGCCGCAAGCAAGTCTCTCTCAAAAAAGGCCGTTTGGCAGTATTGATTTATTGCTTAATGTTCCCAACTGCAAAACGTCGGAATCAAGATGAACCCTTTGTGATAAAATGCGTTTGAATAGATGATATAAAAATTAATTTAAAATAAAGGTATATTTTTTTTAATTAATCTGTATAGTGGTCTTTGCTCTGACACAGAGTTGTTTCAAGATAAAATATAAAGAAAGTTTTCCAGCGTCATCCCTAGCAAGTTTCTCTCTGTAATCTCCTTAATGCTCTATCCTAAAATAATACCTATGTTCAGTGCACCTTAATTTTAATTTTATAAGGGGCATAATATGTCTAATCAAGTAATTGGTACAGTAAAGTGGTTTAACGAAACTAAAGGTTTTGGTTTTATTTCTCAAGAAAATGGCGATGATTTATTTGTTCATTTCAGAAGCATTTTAGGCGATGGCTTTAAGAAGCTTATTGAAGGCGAGCAGGTTTCCTTTACTGTAGGTAAAGGTCCTAAAGGCCTTCAAGCAGAAAATGTAACGACTATTTAGTCTTACAATTGAATTTACACTGCCTCGTCATACGCCTGGCGAGGTAGTTGCTCTGACAAAGATTTGTTTCAAGATAAAATATAAAGATAGTTTTCCAGCGTAATCCCTAGCAAGTTTCTCTCTGTAATCTCCTTAATTACCTATCCTAAAAATACTTATGTTCAGTGCACCTTAATTATAATTTTTTATAAAGGGGCATAATATGTCTAATCAAATATTTAATAATGAGAATAGAAATAATAAAAACAAATCTATTCAAAATAAAGAAACATCAATACATAAAAAAATAAAGATGAATAGCCTTCTCCAAAGGATTGCTAACGGTGAGACTGGTGTTGTTTTGGAGGAACTACTTTGAAAAATCACGGTAGAAAGAAGATCTGGTTTAAGTTAAAAAAGTGCGAATCATACACTAAAAAAATTTTATTATATTGAATGTAAGGTTTGTACAAGGTTGCTCATAGAAAGACTATGCTCTTCAACAGATGAGCTTTGGAAATAGCAACAACGAAATATCTGGGGCACACATCATATTATGACAAGTGGAACGTTAAGTTGCTTAAACTGTAGAAGCGATGAAACATACTCGTAGTGCTCAGGTTTGTGAGATGAGGTAATAACCATTCTATGATGGTTTTTTGCCGTCCATACTCCTTGATAATCAGTTGCTTGCCTAGTCCAGCTTTTAGGCAGAAACCAAGTCAGTTCGAACGTTTAAGCGTGAAACAATGCCATATTGAAAGCATCACACCACTACGTCTCCTCAAAAGGAATAGGACCATGCCGACCTAAAACACACCGTGATGGATAGCGAAACTATCTTCATGAAAAGTCTAACGAACGCCAAGCGCTCAGCTGAGCATCATGCGCCAGAGGGTGCAATACTAATTAAGATTAGAGATTTAATGGATCAGATGCTAAGTCGAATAACGCTTGATGCTTGATGATAGCTGGGTAGATAGCTGTGAAGACTGACGTTGGTTAGCAATCATGATTCGTTTTTCGTAGTAGCCTTTGACACAGTTTGGATTGTTTGTCTGACAAGGTTTGCTCACGATTAAGTTGATCTCGTAAACTTGTCAGCATGTCTCGGTCCAAGTTGCTCAGCTTTTCGGAATGTAAGAGGAGTGTCGTATTGATAAGCTCAGAGAGGTTTCGTGAACTCATAGTCCCCACTCTTTATCCCACTTTTTTTGTTCTTCAATCTCTTCTATGCGTTTGCGAACACCCACTTTTTTCAACTCTTCTGGTATTCGTTTAGTCCCTTTCTGATTAATACTAAATTGCTTCTGCTTTTGTGTCGGTTTAGGTAACTTGCTCATATATCATCCTATTGATGCTAAGAAAGATGATTTTATTCAGATTAGAATAAAGCCATTTCAATTCATTATCTCTTATTAATGTATCGTTCCGCGTTTGCAAAAAGTTTATCGCATGCTTTTTTCTGTGCTAAATATTCTGATGAACTTTCAGTCATAGAGTCGAGAATTTCTTTCGCTTCTTGATATTCTTTTACCATCGCGGCGAATCGTTCTTCGAAGTTGTTTTTCTGTGTTTTCTTGCTTGATTTTCT
Organism: Vibrio sp. Vb2880; assembly: GCF_033337975.1. Lineage (NCBI taxonomy): Bacteria > Pseudomonadati > Pseudomonadota > Gammaproteobacteria > Vibrionales > Vibrionaceae > Vibrio > Vibrio sp. Vb2880. The sequence continues at coordinate 796 of NZ_JAWORT010000027.1, read as the reverse complement.
TACTGGTTTTCTCATATTGCTTCTTATCTTATCGATCCAAAAATTTATTTTATTCGTATTTCGAACGTTCAGAATCTTTATTAAAAAATAAAGTAAAAAAGTCTCCTCGACAGAAGAGACTTTTTATAAATATCTTACACTAACGTAACATTATCCGCTTGAGGACCTTTGTTACCTTGTTCAACAACAAAAGAAACCTTTTGGCCTTCAGATAATGTTTTGAAGCCATCACTAACAATTGATTTGAAGTGAACAAATAGGTCAGAACCGCCGTTATCAGGAGTGATAAATCCAAAACCTTTGGATTCATTAAACCATTTTACTAAGCCTGTTGATTTATTTGACATAATATATCTCGATACATTGATTAAGTTAAAAAGAAAGCTACTAAATAAGGAATGAAGAAAAAGGTATCGCAGGATAAATATGACGAATTTAATCGAATAAAAACTGAGAAGATCTTGAACTAAATATTTTACTAATAGCTCATCGTTTGAGCTTCTGACACTATACACTATATGAACATAATAGATATCTATTTCTTGATTGATTTTTATTGTCCATAAAATCAATGACATAAAAAGTGAAAGGCTGAATTGAAATCAACAGCATCATTAAAAATAATTATTGCAAAACAGATATTCGATACAAGCATGATCCCTAATTCTAACTTTGAATGGGGCATAAATGAGCCAGCACAGATCTAGCTGGCTCGAAGATGGACAAAACCTTGTCAGTGCCTTCTCTAATTTAGAAAGCTACGAATAATCACAGGTATTGCAAAGTTGTTGTGAAG
>NZ_JAWORT010000026.1:0-66332 GCF_033337975.1 Vibrio sp. Vb2880 | reverse complement strand
AGTTGGTTAGAATACCGGCCTGTCACGCCGGGGGTCGCGGGTTCGAGTCCCGTCCACTCCGCCACTTATATTAAGCCTCAGTCGAAAGACTGGGGCTTTTTTCGTTTATATGGCTGATATACGCACATATTAGCTATTATTACAGTACCTATCTAATCTCTATTCTAACTACGAATTCGCTATCATGTATTACGTGAATGATATACGTGCTCATATTAATATTGGTTGGCTAATACCACTCGCAGTCCATGACAGGTTATTCTAGCTTGTTATAACACTCGATAATTTCGTTTAAATTTTTGTAGAATAACTACTTATCGAAAGTTTTATTCTTGGTCCCAAGCATTTTTCCTGCGCAACAACACTGTGATTGTTATAAATCGTCTATCTAGCAAATTGGCTGAGGCAACCTTTCTTCTTGTTAGTCTTCGTCTAAGTCACGATAGTTTTAACAATTATCTGGTACTTTTTATTCTAAAGGTGTACGCTTCACATCGAATATTTTTTCGACAGTAAATCATGTTATATCTCTTGTTTAAAAGCTTTGTAAGAAGGCTGAACTCCATGCAAAAAACGCGATGAAGTGTTGCTCGGAGTCTTAAATTAATCTTCATCAGGTGTTTTATGTGTGGGTAGCTTCGCTGAAGTTATACGCAGGAGCTTGTACACCTGATAAAAGAGAAGAGATGGCCGGTGATATTTCATCATCGGCCTTTTTGTATCTGTTAAGCAGCTACAAAGCATTACCCAGTATTGAAATAAGGGCCGGTATTGATCACCGGCCCTTTTTTATTTGGTTGAAAACATGAGTATTTTACAAGTTAAAAATTTGTCTTATCAGATAGCTGATAAGACGTTATACAACAACGTGACCTTTCGTATTAACGTGGGAGAGAAAATAGGTATCACCGGAGCGAATGGTGTTGGAAAAAGCACCTTATTGAAACTGCTTTTCGGTGAATTATCTGCAGATAAGGGCTGCATTGAATGGTTACCAAACCTTGAGGTGGGGTATTTAGAACAACATTTTAAGATCGATAATGTGCTGACAGTTCATGAGTGTTTAAAGGGCTCTTTTGAGAGTTTATACGCTGCAGAGCAAAAGCTTTGGACTTTGTATCATGCGATGACCGAGTCTCACTCTACATCTCTTTTAAGCCAAGTCGCTCGGCTACAGGCATATTTAGAAGATGAAGACTTCTATGCAATTAATACCAAAATTGAACGAGTTGCTGTAGGTCTTGGTATTTATCAATTTGGCTTAGATACACCGCTTGTCTCGCTAAGTGGCGGTCAAAGACACAAAGTCCTTTTAGGCAGGTTGTTACTTCGCAACCCCGATGTGTTAATTCTTGATGAGCCGACAAACTATCTTGATGCTCCGCACATTGAATGGCTAGTCACGTTTCTCAATGATTACATTGGCACCGTTTTACTGGTTTCTCATGATGTTGATTTCCTTAATCAAGTAGCGACCAGTATTTGTGATATTGATTATCAAACGGTTCGAAAATACAGCGGCACTTATGTCAAAGCAATGCAGCAAAAGCATCACGATGGTGCTTTGATAGAAAAGCAATATAAGGCTCAGCAAAATGAAATTCGAAAGTTAGAGCAATTTATTGCCAAAAATGGCGCTGGAGTTAACGCGAGTCTTGCTAAAGGGCGTAAGAAAAAACTGGATAAAATCGAACGTATTCAACTGAATAATGTAGAGAAAGTATCGATGTTTGACTTTGCTTACCAGCCCATTGGGCAACCGAATGTGATTGACGCAAAAGCGTTGATGATCGGTTATCAGCAGCCTCTGCTTCCAGTATTTGATATCACGTTAGCGCGCGGGGAAAAGTTGGTTGTTGCTGGCTTTAACGGCGTGGGTAAGTCGACCTTACTTAAAACCCTGATGGGGGAGATCGAGCCACTCTCTGGTGAGGTGGTATTGGCAAAAGGTGCAATGATTGGTTATTTTTCTCAAGATTTGTCTTGGCGCCATCCTCAGAACACGCCTGAACAGGAGCTGTGCTCTTGTGCGCCAACAATCTCAAGCAAAGAGTCACGCAAGCTATTAGCTCGCTTTGAGATCTCGGGGGATAAGACGCAGCGCCACTTAGATACATTGAGCGGTGGTGAGCAAACTCGGGTGAAACTGTGTTGTTTATCGGTTCAGAAATGCAATGTTTTGCTGTTGGACGAACCAACAACACATTTGGATAGCAGCAGTAAAAATGCGCTTAAAGAGGCTCTCCAGCGCTTTTCCGGTAGCGTGATTGTGGTATCTCATGAGAAGGCATTTTTGCAATCTTGGCCTGATAGAGTTTTAGATATTTCGTTGCTCACTTGTGCTGAATCGGAAACAGAACAGGAGGTGGAGCTATGATGCAGTCCATGATCCTATTTCTCGTTGCTTTTCTTGTTGGTGCTGATGAGTTGATGCTTGGATCTATTCTTGAACCTATCGGAAATGATTTAAGTGTTCAACCGAGTCAGGTGACCTTATTTATTACGGCATATAGTTTAGCCATAGCAACTTTCGCTCCTTACTTGGGCCGTTTATCAGACCGAGTTGGGCGTATTCGAATCATGGTGCCTGCTTGCTTTGTATTTGGGGTTGCGTCTATTACGACGGGCATAGTTCATGATTTTGAACTTGCTATTGCAACTCGAGTGATCACTGGTATTGCAAGTGCAGGCATGTTGCCAATTGCATTCGCGTTAGCGGGAGACGCGAAGGGTAATAGAGCGATGCGTCAAATTGTGATGGTTCAGGCGGGATTAACGCTAGGTATGATAACCAGCCCGGCGATCGGAGCATTGTTGACCCAGCTTTTATCATGGCGTGCCGCTTTTATTATTTTGGGCGTTGCGGCTCTTCTTGTCAGTGCTATGAGCGTAGTGTTCATGAATGACCAGCATGATGAGTCCCAAATGTCAGATGCTCTGCCACCTATCACAGACGTCATTCATGTTCCTGGCGCGTTGAGGGCGATTTTAGCGATGTGTTTAGGTTTAGGGGGAGGTATTGGTGTATTTAACCTGATAGGCCTTCATATTCGAGATACCAGCGATTTGGCGCTCGGTTGGGTGGGCGCTATTTATGCAGCTCTAGGGATCGTGAGTGTGGTTGGAAATATGTGCGTGGCGAGAGCTTCTCGCTGGCTTGGTAGCTCTCGAGCCGTTATGCGAGTGGCCTTAATGGTGTGCATACCTTGTAGTGCATGGGTGTTCTCAAATGAGATGAGTACGGTGACCGCTTATCTTCCAGCTCTAGTGCTCTGGTCTCTCGCTGGAGGGGTTGGTTCTCCGGCATTACAAGCACATATAGCAAGCTTATCTGATGAATATCGAGGTGTGCTGATGTCTTCTGGAATGAGTATGATGCACTTTGGTGTCGCGACTTGGTCTGCCTTGGCGGGCTTCGCGTATTCTGTAGGTAATGAATGGGTCGCTTTCGTGGTTTCGCTATTGTTTGGCTCAGCGGTGGTTATCTTAAAGCCAGTTGGTAATACTGCACAAAGTGAGCGTTATTCGTAGTGTTTTAGTAGATAAAGAAAAGCCGTTACCTAAAAAGGTAACGGCTTGTTCCAAATACTTTTTGAAAGCCGGTCTTAGTTCATGCCGTATTTCTTAAGTTTCTTGCGAAGAGTACCGCGGTTGATACCCATCATAGTTGCTGCGCGAGTTTGGTTACCGCGAGTGTACTGCATGATAGTATCTAGTAGTGGCTGTTCAACTTCAGCTAGAACTAATTCGTATAGTTCTGTTACTTCCTGGCCGTTTAGTTGAGCAAGGTAGTTTTTAAGAGACGCTTTAACAGAGTCACGTAAAGGCTTCTGAGTAATCTGGTCTTGTGACGTTACTGTAGTTACTGTTAATGCTTCTGAAGTCAGATTTTGTTCGAACATATTCGGTCTAGCTCTTCTCTTAATTATGATGCAACGTTATCAAAATAACCTTCTAACGCCTCAATTTGCAGCGGAGCTGCGTCGATAGCGTTGAAGGTACGGCGAAACTCACTTGCCTGTTCATGCTCTTTCAGGTACCACCCAACGTGCTTGCGCGCGATACGTGGACCTAAGAACTCCCCATAAAACTCATGCAGAGCATTTACATGACCAAGCATAATGGTTTTCACTTCCTCAGTTGGAAGTTCCTCCATTGTGGTGCCGTTTTCCAAATAGTGATGGATTTCCTGGAAAATCCAAGGACGACCCTGGGCAGGGCGTCCAATCATTAAAGCGTCCGCACCGGTGTACTCCAGTACAAATTTGGCTTTCTCCGGGCTATCGATATCACCGTTCGCGATAACCGGAATTGAAATCGCCTCTTTTACCGCTTTAATGCTGTCATATTCGGCCTCACCTTTGTACATACATGCTTTCGTTCTGCCATGCAGAGCAAGAGCTTGTATGCCGCAGTTTTCGGCTAATTTAGCGATCTGGACACAGTTCTTGTTGTCTGTATCCCAGCCAGTTCGAGTCTTTAACGTTACAGGAACGTCCACTGCATTCACGACCGCTTTCAAAATCTCTTCGATAATGTTTGGGTATTGAAGCAGAGCAGAGCCCGCTAGCTTCTTATTCACTTTTTTTGCCGGGCAGCCCATGTTGATGTCGATGATTTGTGCACCGTTCTCAACACTGAATTGAGCTGCGTCCGCCATAAGCTGTGGATCGGAACCCGCAATCTGTACAGAGCGAATGCCCGATTCGCCCTCGTGTACCATGCGCTGTTTCGACTTTGACGTTCCCCATAGTTTTGGGTTAGCAGACATCATTTCACTGACGGCCATTCCCGCACCATAGCGAAGACACAACTCGCGAAACGGTCTATCCGTTACACCAGCCATAGGGGCTACGATTAGATTGTTCTTAAGTTGATAGTTTCCGATTTTCAAAACGTCATCACAGTTCTGTACCAGCAAGGGCGCGCATTTTACGCATTTTTTCACTGCGTGAAAAGACTAATATTTGAGCATTTACAAATTGTTTTTGTAAATTGTATGAATTTCAAACAATTAGCTCTGAAAACCTTGTCTAGCCTTGCTTACGACCAGAGATGCGACACCATTCACTTTGCTCAACAATTGGGTCAATGTGAAGCTCGTCACGGTAATAGTTCGCAACATCTTCAGCTTGAGTGTCTAATACGCCGGACATAGCGAGGTCGCCATTTGGCTTAACTAGCCCTTTGATAATAGGTGCAAGTTCACGTAAAGGTCCTGCAAGGATGTTGGCCACAACGACGTCAGCGACGAGACCTTCAGGTTGATTTTGCGGTAAGTAAACTTCTAGCTTGTCTGCAACGCCATTACGCTCAGCATTGTCTTTTGAAGCAAGCAGGGCTTGCGGATCAATGTCGATCCCTATCACTTTTTCAGCGCCCAGTTTGATCGCTGCGATCGCAAGAATACCTGAGCCACAACCGAAGTCGATAACGGTCTTACCGCTTAAGTCCATGCTTTCTAGCCACTCAAGACAAAGTGCTGTTGTAGGGTGAGTACCCGTACCGAATGCAAGGCCTGGATCCAACATAACATTAACAGCGTCAGGATCTGGAATGTCGCGCCAGCTTGGACAAATCCATAAGCGTTCACCAAATTTCATTGGGTGGAAGTTTTCCATCCATTCGCGTTCCCAGTCTTTATCTTCAAGCTGTTCTACTTTGTAAGCAAAATTGTCAGCCAGCATATTGCTCGCTTTAATTTGGTCGATGATGAAGTTAGTGTCTGCTTCTGCATCATACAGTGCCAGAATATCAGTATCGCCCCATAAGCGAGTTTCGCCAGGTAGAGGTTCGAATACAGGTGTATCCTGCGCGTCTAAGAATGTAACAGACAGCGCGCCAGTCTCTTCCATTAGCATATCGCCGATTTGCTCAGCGTTTTCATTGGTCGCGTTGAGTTTGATTTGAATCCAAGGCATTGGTTTTTGCTCTTAAAGTGAATGAAGTGGCGCAGAGTTTACCAGAACTCTACGATTTGTTTGAGTATATACCCAAATAAGCCGATTTATATGTTGAGCCGTTCGCGTACATATAAAACAAAAATGCCCACGGGAGTGGGCATTTTTTAAGACGTTTGCTTAGGCTTATTGTAAGCCAAGCTTCTTCTCTAGGTAGTGGATGTTTGCACCACCGTGTTGGAAGTTTTCGTCATTCATAATGGAGAATTGCAGTGGCACGTTAGTTTTGATGCCTTCGATGATCATCTCACCCAGTGCGTTTTTCATACGTGCAATCGCTACATCACGGTTCTCACCGTAAGTGATCAGTTTACCAATCATTGAATCGTAATGAGGTGGTACTGTGTAGCCTGTGTAGATATGAGACTCCCAACGTACACCCATACCGCCAGGAGCGTGGAAACGCTCGATCTTACCCGGAGATGGTAGGAAGCGCTCAGGGTCTTCTGCGTTGATACGACACTCAATCGCATGGCCACGGATCTTAATATCATCTTGAGTGAATGACAGAGGCTGACCCGCTGCAACACGAAGCTGTTCTTTGATTAGGTCGATGCCAGTAACCATCTCTGTTACTGGGTGCTCTACCTGAATACGAGTGTTCATTTCGATGAAGTAGAACTCACCGTTCTCGTATAGGAATTCAAACGTACCTGCGCCGCGGTAACCGATCTCGATACATGCACGAGTACAGCGTTCACCGATGTACTTACGCATTTCTTCGGTGATACCAGGTGCTGGAGCTTCTTCCACTACTTTTTGGTGACGACGTTGCATTGAACAGTCACGCTCACCAAGGTGGATTGCGCCGCCTTGACCGTCAGCAATAACCTGAACTTCAACGTGACGAGGGTTTTCTAGGAATTTCTCCATGTAAACCATGTCATTGTTGAACGCCGCTTTTGCTTCAGCACGTGTCATTGCAATGGCTTGGATAAGGTCTTTCTCTGCGCGAACAACACGCATACCACGACCGCCGCCGCCGCCAGATGCTTTGATGATTACTGGGTAACCAATGCGCTTAGCAAATGCTTTGTTTTTCTCTTCGTCATTGTCTAGAGGGCCGTCAGAACCCGGTACACAAGGAACGCCTGCTTTCTTCATTGCATTGATAGCAGATACTTTATCGCCCATTAGGCGGATAGTGTCTGCCTTTGGACCAACGAAGATGAAACCACTGCGCTCAACTTGCTCTGCGAAGTCTGCGTTCTCAGACAGGAAGCCGTAACCTGGGTGGATAGCCACAGCACCAGTCACTTCTGCTGCAGAAATGATGCGTGGAATGTTTAGGTAGCTGTCGATACCACGAGCAGGGCCGATACATACGGTTTCGTCTGCGAGTAGTACGTGCTTAAGATCGCGGTCCGCTGTTGAGTGAACAGCGACGGTCTTAATACCTAATTCTTTACAAGCGCGAAGAATACGAAGTGCAATTTCACCTCGGTTCGCGATGACTACTTTGTCTAGCATAAGGCAAGCCCCGCTTATTCGATTACAACAAGAGGTTGGTCGAATTCAACTGGTTGGCCGTCTTCAGCTAGGATTGCTGTAACAACGCCAGATTTGTCCGCTTCGATTTGGTTCATCATTTTCATTGCTTCAACAATACATAGAGTATCGCCAGCATTTACTTTCTGACCCACTTCTACGAATGCTTTAGAGTCTGGGCTTGGAGAGCGGTAGAAAGTACCAACCATTGGAGAAAGAACTTGGTGACCTGCAGGTGTTGCTGCTGGAGCTTCTGCTGCTGGCGCTTCCGCTACTGGTGCCGCTGCTACTGGAGCAGGTGCCGCCGCTGGAGCTGCTGCGTAGTGAATTGGTGCTTGAGGGGCTGCAGTGCCATGACGGCTGATGCGCACTGACTCTTCACCTTCAGAGATCTCTAGCTCAGCAATGCCAGACTCTTCAACTAACTCAATTAGCTTCTTGATTTTACGAATATCCATCTTTTCTTTCTCTTTTATCTTGTGATTAAGACAACCCTCGTAGGGTTGCAGAGTGTTAGGGTTACTTTGCCTGTAGCTTATTGATCGCTGCAGACAGAGCAAATTCATAACCTTGTGCGCCTAAACCGCAAATCACACCCTCTGCTTTATCTGACAGGTAAGAGTGATGACGGAATGGTTCACGTGCGTGCACATTTGATAAGTGCACCTCAATAAATGGGATGGCGACGCCAAGTAATGCATCTCGCAGCGCCACACTAGTATGAGTGAAAGCCGCTGGATTGATGATGATGAAGTCAATCTTGCCATAGGCAGCGTGAATGGCTTCAATCAGTTCGTACTCACGATTTGATTGTAGGTGTTCCAGTTCTACCCCAGCATTATGGGCTTGCTCTGTAAGAGTATCCACAACTTGAGCTAAGGTACTGTGACCATAGTGTGTCGGTTCGCGCAGACCCAATAGATTAAGATTTGGTCCGTTTAGAACAAGAATCCGTGACTTTGCAGACATTGTGTTGCTATCTTCCCTTATCGTGAGTGGAACGTTTATATTCCCAAATATACGATAGTTCAGCACGATTTTTTTGTTAAAACCGAGCAAATTTTAAAAAATCGACCAAGATTATAGCTAATTCATAGCAATTAGCAGCAATTTACTGGTCTAATCTCCTAATAGCCACTCTCGTTTCTGTAACCAAGTTAACAAAAACAACATAATTGCCATATTTTTTGTGTGGCCAATTTGTGCACTAAAGCAAAAAACCGCCATGAGTGATGGCGGTTTTTAAAGTGCTTTTAAAACAGTTGGTTGAATTTATGCCAATTCTGCTTTCTCTGCGATAAGTTTATCTACAACGCTCGGATCGGCAAGCGTTGATGTGTCTCCGAGGTTGCTAGTATCACCCGTTGCAATTTTACGCAGGATTCGACGCATGATCTTACCAGAACGAGTCTTCGGTAAGGAATCCGTCCAGTGCAGTACATCTGGTGTTGCAATTGGACCAATTTCTTTACGCACCCAATCTTTCACTTCTTTGTGTAGCTCTGCTGACGGGAATTCACCATCGTTCAAGGTAATGTAAGCGTAGATAGCTTGGCCTTTGATATCATGCGGAATGCCCACAATAGCGGCCTCAGCAATTTTATGATGTGCGACAAGAGCCGATTCTATTTCAGCGGTACCCATGCGGTGACCCGACACGTTTAGTACGTCATCAACACGGCCCGTGATCCAGTAGTAACCGTCTTCGTCACGACGAGCTCCATCACTAGTAAAGTACATTCCCTTGAAGGTTGAGAAGTAGGTCTGTTCAAAGCGCTCGTGGTCGCCATAAACAGTGCGCATCTGACCTGGCCATGAATCAAGGATCACCAAGTTACCTTCTGCTGCGGTTTCTTCAATGATGTTGCCCATGTTGTCAACCAGTGCAGGTTGGACTCCGAAGAATGGTCGAGTTGCTGAGCCTGGTTTTAAGTCTGTTGCACCTGGTAGTGGTGCAATTAAGATACCGCCGGTCTCTGTTTGCCACCAAGTATCAACGATAGGCGAGCTCTCGTTACCAATCGTTTTGTAGTACCACTCCCACGCTTCAGGGTTGATAGGCTCACCTACTGAACCCATCACACGTAAGCTTGAACGAGATGTCCCTGCTACCGCTTCGTTACCTTTTGCCATTAGTGCACGAATAGCGGTTGGCGCAGTGTAGAGAATGTTCACTTGGTGCTTATCAACCACTTCACTCATCCGAGCCGTGCTTGGGTAGTTTGGAACACCTTCAAACAGAATGGTTTTGGCCCCGTTCGCTAGTGGACCATAAATTAGGTAAGTATGGCCTGTAATCCAGCCCACATCCGCGGTACACCAGAAGGTTTCACCTGGTTGATAATCGAAGACATATTTAAAGGTCATTGCCGCGTAGACGAGGTAACCGCCTGTAGTATGTAGTACGCCTTTAGGTTTACCTGTCGAGCCAGATGTGTAGAGGATGAACAGCGGGTCTTCGGCTTTCATCTCTTCTGGTGGGCAAACGTCAGAAACGTTGGCTGTTGCTTCGTGCCACCAAACATCACGGTGTTCATGCCATTCAACATCACCACCTGTACGTTTAAGCACGACGACTTTATTGATGGTTTTTACGTCTGGGTTGGTTAGTGCTTCATCCACGTTCTTTTTCAGTGGAACAGCGCGTCCGCCACGTACGCCTTCGTCTGCGGTGATCACGACTTTAGCGTCAGAGTCGATGATACGGCCGGATAGTGCTTCTGGTGAGAAACCGCCAAATACTACGGTGTGAACCGCACCAATACGGGTACAAGCGAGCATAGCCACAGCGGCTTCTGGCACCATTGGCATGTATAGACACACCACGTCTCCCTTGCGTACGCCTTGCTCTTTCAATGCGTTGGAGAATTTACACACTTCTTTGTGCAGTTCGTTGAAAGTGAGTGTTTTGTCGTCGGCTGGATCATCGCCTTCCCAAATGATGGCGACGTCGTCCCCGTGTTCTGCAAGATGACGGTCAATACAGTTAGCCGAGACGTTCAGTGTGCCATCTTCAAACCAGCGAATATCAACATGGCCAGTGTCGAAAGAAGTGCTTTTTACTTTGGTGAAAGGTTTGATCCAATCAACGATTTTGCCGTGTTCGTTCCAGAAGCCCTCTGGATCGGTTACCGACTGCTGATACATGGCTAAGTAAGTATCATTATCCGCGTGTGTATGAGTTTTAATATTTTCTTTTACCGGATAAACGTGGGCTTCGCTCATGGCTTCTCTCCTTGTGCCTTATTTCTCGGCCTTACACCAATCTAGATAAGATTTTGAATATATTTTTGTAGGGCTGTTTTTTGGTTCTAAATAACTTGGTCGTGGTAATGACGACGTTGTGCTTATAACTGTCAGTCACCGCGCGTATTTCCACAATTAGACTTTAGGATGAGAGTGATGGAAGCGCCGGGAAATCGCTGAAACAAAAGTATTTCTGGGAGCTAGGTCAACTGATTTTTATGTATACGGCGCGGTTAGGTTGGGTAAATCGCCTTTCGTTAAGCGGACAAAGACCAAAGCGGCAGAAATCGCGTCTTGCAAGGCGTCGTGTTTGTCTTGGATAGGAAGTTCGAGGTGTTTACAAATGGCATCCAGACTTAAGTCGAAGTAGGCATTCGGCAAATGTCGTTCCAACTTATCGTGATAAATCTGACTGACCTCGATGAGTGGGTTAGGAAGTGGGAAGCCAAGTTGCCGCAGACAAGCAAGGTCTAAGATCTTTTTATCGTAACGAATGTGATAGCCCACAAGTGGTCGGTTGCCGATAAAGTCGAGCAGCTCGAGCAGCGCCTCTTTTTCACTGATGCCATCGACTAAGTCTTGGTGGCGAATTCGATGGATCTTGACCGAGCCAGAGTCGAGCGATTGTGGCGCGCGTAAGCGGACTTCAAATGGTTGACTGGTGATGATGCGGTTGTCGATGATCTTGGTGGCTGCAATAGTCACCAGCTCGGCACGATTTGGGTCAAGGCTGGTGGTTTCGCAGTCAAGAGAGACGTATTCTGTTTTATCTGGCGTGCAAAACAGCGACTGATAAGGCGAGCCTTTCAATTTGTAGTACCAGTATTTGCGTTGTAACCAGTTCATTGCTTACGCCTCTGTGATTTATGAAAATCAGGGTTAATCACGAATTTGATAATGGAAGCCTAAAAATTGCTTAAATTTCTTCACCACATGTAAGCTGTGGCGAAGCAAATCACGCTCAGTTCTATCCAGTTGTTTAATATCAATGTTATTCAACGCTTCTTGCTTTTTGAGTTGCTGATTAAGGCGAAGTTTAAAGAACAATTTCAGTGCTTCGTTGAGATTATCTGCTGTTTCGGGTTCTAAGATGCGCTTATTTCTCAGAGCTTCAATGCGTTCAAACGTGTTCTTCTCTTCAATGGCATATTCCAAAGACAAGGTGCGAATGCCGTGTACAATTGGGAAAATACCGCCGCGTTTAATATCCAATCCGTCTTTAGCACTTTTTACGTTGCCAAATAGAGTTAGGGGCACCGAAAACTGCAAGGCAGGGCGAGTAAAGTCAGACAGTATCAACATGCGATCTTTCATTGTGTCACGAAGATGCGCCGCAATTGGAGCCAGCAGATCGCAATTCCCAGCAACAGCATGGGCGTCACTGAAAATGGCTAAGTCCATGATTTGTTCTGGTTCGGCTTTAGCTATCCAGTGGTTTAGGGTGCTTATCCATTCTTGCTGTGTTTTGACCCACTTTGGGTTGTTAACCATCACTTTGCCAGGGCAAAGTGGATAACCGAGCTGTTGTAGGGTGTGTGTGAAGGATTGCATCACTTGTTCGCAATGAGGCCATTCCAGACCATCTTGAATAATCAGGGCATTGTCTTGATCGGTTTTGAGAATTTGCTCTCCTCGGCCTTCAGAGCCGAGTACGATCAAGCAACAATGGTCGTGCAAGGCTGGTGGTATCACTAACTCGAACGCTTTCTCGATAATTTGCTCGTTTACGGCTGAGATAAGCTCCATGATGAAGCGAGTGCGGATGCCGTTTTTCAATAAGCTCTCGACCAATTGACGTTGGCGGTTTGAGGCCAAAGCGAGCTCTTCCACGCTGCTTGCTCGAGCAATACTGAGCGTTAACACGTGAGAGTGGGTTGAAAACGCGCTGAGAATTTGGGTCATATCCAGCATGCCGACGGCTCGGTTGCCTTCACATACCATGAGGCGTTTCATTCTATTTCTGGTCATTGTGATCATGGCGTTGAATAGAAAGTCACCATCATCAACGTGATAAACAGGAAAGCTCGCGATCTCACCCACTGGTGTGTCGAGCGCGCAACCATCTATCATCACAGAATGCAGCATATTAGTACGAGTTACTATTGCGTACGGGTGGGCTGATGGCCATTTTTCCAATCGTGGATCATCGCCATGGAGTTGAACCAATGCAGCGTCAATCCCATTTTCTTTTAAGGAACGTGTTACCTCGTTAATTGGTGTATTTGGTTCGAGGATCATCGGTGGGTGATAAATGCTGCGGTCAACTTTAGTGAGAATAAACTCCGCTAAGTTTTGCTGTTGATGGGCCGCTTCGATGAGCTCTTGCCGTTTCGATAAATTGTTATCGAAATAGGCTGCAAACTGGCCATTTTCGTTGTAAAGGGCAAGGAAAATTTCTTTCGGCAGTAGGTAAGAGAGCGTGTCCTCAAGCGCGATGTAGTGATGACGTACCTTGTCTTCAAGTAACGAGCGTACATCGAACATATCGTCGTTGGCATAATGTGCGAACACTTCCTGTTGATCGTTGGAGCGCTCTTCTACCGCGCCTTTGATCAGAATATGTAAGTGGGGGTTCTTCTGTCCGCAGGATAAAATAACATCTCGAGCTCGATAGTAGGCGACGTCCAGAGACGATCGCAGTCGCGTTTGTTGTGCTTCAGTTAAGCGATCGAACGGTGGAGATTGCATGTTAAATTTGTCAGGCATGAGAACACCCAATAATGATGGAAGGAACACTCTCTAAGTCTGACAAATTTCTTACCGGAAGCCAGACGACTTTGGTCTAAATTACGATGTTTTCGCTTGAAGATGCCAAATGTCGCAAAGTTAGTATTCCATCGAGGAAACGATAAGTTTCTTATTCTTCCCTTTTTATAATACGCATGGCGATCCATAATTCCCGGCTCGAACGTTGGTGTTCCCGTTTTAGGATATTAGTAATGTTGAAACCTTCTCCGTATGGCTGGATTTCCCAGTACTTTCTCGGATTCTTCTTTGCGTATGGCGTGTATCTGCCATTTTGGTCACTTTGGTTTAAGGATCAGGGCGTATCTTCGACAGATATCGGTTTGCTGGTCGGGTTAGGCCTTGCGACACGTTGTGTTGCCAATATCGTGATCACCCCACGAGTACACAAAGTCGAACATCTTATGCCTGCTTTACGTTGGTTGAGTTTCGCTGCCCTCCTTTTTGTTGGATTTCACTTTTTTACGGGTGGTAGCTTTTGGTTAATGGCACTAGCGACAGTGTTGTTCAATCTTTGTTGTGGACCGATTATTCCGTTGTCGGACGCGATGGCAAATTACTACGCTCGCCTGAAAATGCTCGATTATGGCCGCACGCGGCTATGGGGTTCGATCGCCTTTATCGCAGGCTCGACGGCAGTGGGCTACCTGGTGGCTGAATTTGGCTCCGATATGATCTTGTACACTGCGATGTTCGGCGTGTTTATCTCGTTGCTGTTTGCTATGCGACCGACTAACCCAATGCCTGTAACGCACGGTGGGCAAAGCGCAGAACGTCCAAAGCTGACCGCTCTTTTGACCGACAAGCCGATACTAAAATTCTTAGTGTTGGTGTCACTAATTCAGGGCAGTCATGCGGCTTACTACGGCTTTAGTGCGATTCACTGGAAGGCTGCTGGTCACTCGGAAGATGTCATTGGCTACTTATGGAGCTTGGGGGTGGCCGCAGAAGTGGCAGTGTTTGCACTGAGTAAGCGTTTATTCGTAGGTTGGTCAATACGCGCGCTGTTTATTGCTGCTGCCGTT
Source organism: Vibrio sp. Vb2880 (assembly GCF_033337975.1). NCBI lineage: Bacteria > Pseudomonadati > Pseudomonadota > Gammaproteobacteria > Vibrionales > Vibrionaceae > Vibrio > Vibrio sp. Vb2880. The sequence goes on along the minus strand of NZ_JAWORT010000026.1, from coordinate 51,868 downwards.
GGTGTAATGATGCGTTGGGGTATTACGGCGTCGACAACATCAATTATTGCTTTGGTGATTGTTCAACTATTGCATGGTGTGACTTTCGCTACCGCACACATTGCCGCGATCCAATATATCCAAAACTCCGAAGAAAATAAGATCGTAGCGTTGCAAGCGTTGTATAACGCGATTCCGTTGGGCGCATTTATCGCGTTAATGACCGTATTGAGTGGCTGGGGTTATGAGCACTGGGGACCGCTTGTGTTCTGGGGCATGGCCGCGATGGGGTTATTGGCTCTGTTCATCAAGCTTGATTCGCAAGACCCACATCAGGTGGTTGATGTATCAGACAAGCCACTTGAAACACAGAATTAGACTTATGTAACAAAGGTTAAAAACTAAGCTTTGTCTCCTTTATCAAAGCAGTGTTAAATGAAACCTCTCCCTCATGGAGAGGTTTTTTTATTCTCTTGCTTTAAAAGTAGCAAGAAAGGCAAGAAAGGATATCGGATGCAAGGATGGCTGGTGGTTCCCGTTTCTTTAGCGTATTTGGGAGCTTTATTTATCATCGCGTGGTACGGCGACATTCAGAAAAGGTGGCTAGCGCGCTGGCGGCCTTGGATTTATAGCCTTTCCATTGCGGTGTACTGTACATCATGGACCTTCTACGGCACGGTCGGGCAGGCCAGCAGTAATCCTTGGTCTTTCTTGCCCATCTATATTGCTCCCATTTTAGTGTTTACCATCGGATGGCGCGTTTTAGCTCGGCTTATTTTGATTGCTAAACGGGAACACATCACGTCGATTGCTGACTTTATCGGAGCACGCTACGGTAAATCCCAAGGTTTGGCCGTGGTTGTTACGCTCATAGCGGTTGCGGGAATTTTGCCGTACATCGCTTTACAGCTGCGTGGTATCACTATGGGGCTTGAAATTATTGCACCAGAGCTGGCTACTGATTTTGGTTATCAAAACGATAGCGTGTCGTGGTTTGTTGTGGTCGCATTGGCGATTTTTACGATGCTATTCGGTACCCGCCACATTGATAACACGGAACACCATCGTGGGATGATGATGGCAATTGCCTTCGAATCCATTATCAAACTGCTGGCTTTTTTAGTGGTCGGTGTCTTCATTGTTTGGTTGGCGATGAACACCGAGAGTTTGAGCTTACTTGATGTTGCCGCGCAGACGTATCAGTCACCAAATATCCCGACTATATTGATTCATACTGTACTGACCATGCTGGCGATCGTTTGCCTTCCGCGACAATTCCATACGATGGTGGTGGAAAATGAACGTGCTCAAGATTTGCACGTGGCTCGTTGGTTGTTCCCCATTTATCTGATCTTAATGGGGATTTTTGTTTTACCTATTGCGTGGGTAGGGCAAGGCCTCTTGAGTGGCGCTTCGCCTGATACTTATGTCATCAGTGTGCCGATGTCGGTCGGGGCGAGTGAAATCGCCTTGCTTGCGTTTCTAGGCGGTACTTCAGCGGCAAGCGGCATGGTTATCGTATCGACGATTGCCTTAGCGATCATGGTCTCGAATGACTTGGTTATGCCATTGCTATTGCGTCGCATGCGACTGACGCAGCGTAACCACCACCATTTTTCTGAATTATTACTGCGGATCCGCCGTGGTTTGATTTTAGTTTTGTTGATTGGCGCGTGGTGTTTCTATCAAGCGTTGGACACCATTCATTCACTTTCTGCTATCGGCTTTCTCTCGTTCGCGGCTATCACGCAATTCGCTCCTGCGCTGGTTGGCGGTATGTATTGGCGTCAAGGGAATAAGAAAGGTGTGTATGTTGGCCTCGCGGTGGGTTTTGCTACCTGGTTGATTACGTTAATGAGCCAAACAGACATGCTTGCCGGAGACGCCAGTAATAACTTCCTGATCTGGTTGATTACACCACCAGAGGTATTGGCTAGTTTTGATATCGCGATTTCAGATTGGGGGATGATCCTCAGCGTGGTCGCTAATGCAGTGTGTTTTGTTGTGGTTTCTATGGCTACCCGACCAAGCCTAAGTGAGCGCTTACAATCGGCATCATTCGTTGGTACACCGTTGCCTGAAAGCGAAAATATGAGTCTGTACCAGAGCCGCGTTACGGTTGCAGAACTGGAAATGCTAGCGTCCAGATTTGTAGGACGAACGCGAGTTAAAGCGGCGTTTCAAGCCTACTGGAGCCAGCAACGAGAAGAGTTAATGCCGAATCAACAAGCGCCATCTTCTCTGATTCGGCATACGGAGCGTGTGCTAGCAGGGGTATTTGGAGCATCTTCTGCTAAGTTAGTACTTACTTCCGCTCTGCAAGGAAGAAACATGCAGCTTGAAGAGGTGGCGACTATCGTCGATGAAGCCTCTGAACTGTACGATTTTAGTCGGGGTTTACTCCAAGGCGCGATTGAGCATATTGGACAAGGTATTGCGGTCGTCGATAAGCAACTACGCTTGGTAGCGTGGAACCAACGCTATTTAGAACTCTTTGAATTTCCGCCAGGCCTGATTCAAGTAGGTCGACCGATTGCGGATGTGATTCGGCACAATGCAGAGCAGGGGTTGTGTGGCCCTGGTGACCCTGATGACCACGTTCGTCGCCGTGTTTATCACCTTGAGCAAGGAACTCGGCACACCTCTTCTCGGGTTCGTCCCGATGGTCGCGTGATAGAGGTGCAAGGTAACCCAATGCCAGGTGGTGGCTTTGTGATGAGCTTTACCGACATCACCGTATTCCGTGATGCAGAGCAAGCACTGAAAGACGCCAACGAGACATTGGAAGAAAGGGTACGTCTACGGACTCGAGAATTAGAACAACTTAACAAGCAGCTGGTGGAAGCGACGCAGCGCTCGGATTTGGAATCGAAGTCCAAATCACGGTTCTTGGCGGCAGTAAGCCATGACTTGATGCAACCGCTCAACGCGGCGCGTCTATTTGCATCTTCACTATCGGAAGTCGCCAAAGACAGCGAAGCCAAAAAGCTGTCAGCACACATTGAAAGTGCTTTAGAGGCTGCCGAAGACTTAATTGGAGATTTGCTGGATATCTCGCGTTTGGAATCGGGCAAGTTGGAAGTCAACGTGCATGGCTTTGCGTTAAATGATGTGTTATCGAATTTGAATGCTGAGTTTAGTGCGTTAGCCAAACAGCAAGGTATAGAGTTCACCATGATTCCGTCCTCACTCATGGTTAAGTCGGATCCCAAACTGCTGCGCCGTGTGGTGCAAAACTTCCTGACCAATGCGTTTCGTTATAACCCGAATGGCAAAGTCGCACTCGGTGTTCGCCGCGTGAAAGGGCGAGTGCGTATTGATGTATGGGATAATGGAGTGGGGATTGAAGAAGAGAAGCAGCAAGAGATTTTTGAAGAGTTTAATCGCGGAACTCAAGTTCGTTCCGACCAAGGCCTCGGACTTGGTTTGGCGATTTCGAAAGGAATTGCTCAGGTACTTGGGCATGAAATTTCGATGCGCTCTTGGGTTGGAAAAGGCAGTGTTTTTTCCATCACCCTAGATAAAGCTGATCATGTTCAGCCTCATCCAGTTCACGTGGCAATGAGTAAGCAATCTGAACTTGGTCATCTGAGAATCCTATGTGTCGATAATGAGCCTGACATTCTAGTCGGCATGGAAAACTTACTTTCCCGATGGGGCTGCGATACACGAGTTGCGATTGATTTAGTTGAAAGTCTACAAGCGCTTGAGGATGGTTGGGTTCCGGATGTAATTTTCTCCGATTACCGACTTGATGATGGTCGTACTGGTTTAGAAGTGCTACAGCAATGCCGCCTGAGATTAGGCCACAGCTTTGAAGGCGTCATCATCAGTGCAGATCGTACCGAAGATATGCTTGATGGCATCAAAGCAAATGGGTTCAGCTTTATTGCTAAGCCAGTTAAGCCGCTTAAGCTGCGTTCGGTGCTCAATCGAGTCGCTTAGGATTGGAGTGTTTGAAAAATCGCTATAAAAGAGACCTCCGAATGGAGGTCTCGATATTTGTAATCTTAGTTTATAGGCTGAGTTTGCCGTTTATTCTGCTACGCCGCCTTGGGTCAGTTTGGCTGGATTAAGCAATCGCTCTAGTGTGGCTCTATCCAAATCAGTTTCTTCTTCCGCGACATCAATAATCGCGCGCCCCTGTTTGTAGGCTTTTTTCGCGACTTCTGCCGCTTTTAGGTAACCAATGACCGGGTTGAGAGCCGTGACCAAAATTGGGTTTTTGGCGAGTGCTACATCCAAGTTATCTTGGCGAACTTCAAACGTCGCAATGGCTTTGTCAGCTAAAGCGGTTGCGCTGTTAGAGAGTAACTCGATGCTCTCCAATACGTTATGAGCAATAACTGGCAGCATGACGTTAAGCTGGAAGTTGCCCGCTTGGCCTGCGACGGTAATGGTGGTGTCATTACCAATGACTTGCGCTGATGCCATCGCTGCGGCTTCTGGGATCACAGGATTTACTTTGCCAGGCATGATGGAAGAACCCGGTTGCAAGCCTTGTAATTCAATCTCACCTAAACCAGCCAATGGGCCTGAATTCATCCAACGAAGATCGTTTGCGATCTTCATGATCGCAACTGCTGCTGTTTTGAGCTGTCCCGACAGAGCGACGATCGCATCTTGACTGCTTAAATTGAAAAAGAAATTATCACTGGCCGTGAACTGAATACGAGTTGACTGGGTTAGGTTGCTAGCGAATAAGTCTGCAAAGCGTGGATCGGCATTGATCCCCGTTCCAACCGCCGTACCACCTTGGGCTAAGGCTTTTACAGCAGGAAGTGCTTGTTCAATCGCTTGTTTTGCGTGCTCGATTTGGAACTGCCAACCGCCAAGTTCTTGAGCAAAGGTAATTGGCATCGCGTCCATTAAGTGGGTGCGACCGGTTTTTACAACATCTTTCAATGCTTGCTGTTTAGACTCTAGTGTTTGGCTGAGGTGTGACAGTGCCGGGAAGAGCTGTTTTTCAATGGCTAATGCTGCGCTAACTTGAATGGCCGTCGGTACCACATCGTTGCTGCTTTGCCCCATGTTGACGTGATCATTAGGGCTGACAGTGCCGCCTAGATGCTGGGAGGCCAGTGTTGCAATCACTTCATTCGCATTCATATTTGAGCTAGTGCCTGATCCCGTTTGGAACACGTCAATTGGGAATTGCTCAATATGATTGCCTTCGATAATTGCTTGAGCTGCGTCAGCGATCGCGTTGGCAATATCTCCCTCAAGCAGCCCTAGCTGTGCGTTGGTGAGTGCCGCAGTCTGCTTGATGTGTGCTAACGCTTTGATAAAACCAGATGGCATTTTATGTTGACTGAATGAGAAGTTATCGACGGCGCGTTGAGTCTGGGCTTGGTAGAGAGCATCTGCAGGGACCGTTACTTCGCCCATACTGTCAGTTTCTATGCGGAATTCGGTGCTCATGGTAGGGATCCTTTTGGTTAATCGAGTGAGATTTGAATCAGGCGTAATTGTTGTTGTAGTGCGAGAAATTTCACGTCGCCTTGTTCAAACTGGTAGTAATAGCGTTTGAGGCAAAATAATGGCGTATGGATAGAATCGAGACAGACACGACGGAAGATACGACTGCGAGTTGAGTCTTGAATTGCGTCTAGTAAATGGAAATAAACCTGACGTAAAAACAGCTCACACAACAATAGATTTTCTTCATCGGCATCGTGTTCATAACAAGAAGACAACACCATTCCCCAATGAATATAGTCATGAATCACGTCTGGCTCAAAGCCATGTGGTGCGGCGAGAAGGAATCTATCTTGGGCTTTAAAAAATGCGTTAAAGATGTCCCGTTTGTTGTCCATAACCACCTCTCATTAAATGTAATGATAATTATTATCAATTAAGTTGTGGGTTGGCAACCCTTTTTAGAGTAAGAGGTTGTTGAAGAAAGACTTACGGAAACAAAAGCCGACGCAAAGGCGTCGGCTGAGTAGGAATTCATTTATGCTGAGTGAAACTAAGTCGCTGTCGTTTGAATACCGGTGAATTAGCTTGTCGCCGTTATTCAGTAAATAAGGTTTCGTACTTCACAAATGCGGTTTGCGTTTCACCATAATACAGTGTGCCGCCTGATTGAATGACGACTCTTAACCAGCTTTCTGCAGATGCAGGCTTTGGTAAGGTGATGTACCAGCTTTGGCCTGCTTGATCGGCGGGCTTCATATCAATCGGTTGAGCGTTTTTCTCTTTGTCACTCACAATAGAAACTTTAACACCTTCGAGTGGGTAAGCGGCGTTGAGTGACAATTCTAAGTTATTTTTAGTGAGTTTTTCCGAGCGAAATTTCACTTTAAAATCGCCATTTTCCATATCACACAGACCACTGGTGTAACGACAATTAGACTTACTCGCGAGTTTGTAAGTTTCCCCTTCTTGCGCCGCGTGGGGCTTCTCGCTGAGGGCCATATCGGTACCGAAGTAAGCGATCAAAGAGAGAACTGGCGCAATCAGTAGAGCGAGAATAAAGTGCTTGTTTTTGAACATCTTGGCTTCCTTGCAACGACATACTGCGAATATGGTAACTGAAAAGTGAGAATAAAAAAGCCCCGGACGGCTGGTTCCAAACGGGGCTTTTGTGGTTTTGATTAGTTTTTAGTGATCCACTGCACTACCAGCACCTACTGGCACGCGAACGTGTTCGACTAGGTCTTTTACTTCTTGTGGCGTTTCTGCTGTTACTTTGGAGACAGCGAATGCGACGATGAAGTTAAATAGTGCGCCAATAGCACCAAACGCGTTTGGCTCAATACCCAGGAACCAGTTTGTTCCCCAACTTTCTAGATATTTCCAATCAGCAACGAAAAGAATGCCTTTGTGTTGGAATACGTAGAACAGCGTAATACTGATACCCGCAATCATACCGGCGATTGCGCCTTCTTTGTTGATGCTCTTGCTGAAGATGCCCATCATCAATGCAGGGAAGATGGATGAAGCGGCAAGACCAAAGGCGAGTGCTACCGTACCTGCGGCAAATCCAGGCGGATTTAAACCGAGATAGCCTGCGGCTGCTATCGCTACTGCCATTGATATTCGACTAGCAAGTAGCTCTTTTTTCTCGGATATGTTCGGATTGATAACCCCTTTGATTAAGTCATGGGAAATAGCTGAAGAAATGGCGAGTAGTAAACCTGCTGCGGTAGATAGTGCAGCTGCAAGGCCACCTGCTGCCACAAGTGCAATCACCCAGTTTGGTAGTTTAGCGATCTCTGGGTTAGCCAATACCATGATGTCGTTATCAACGCGCAGTTCGTTGGTGGACGCATCTGAAGTGTATTGGATATTGCCATCGCCATTTTTATCGTCAAAACCGAGTAGTCCAGTTGTTTCCCAGTTTTTGAACCACGCAGGACGCTCGTCATACGCTAGGTGCTGACCCGGAGCTGGATTTACCGTATTCATTAGGTTGAGACGAGCCATCGCTGATACCGCTGGTGCTGTAGTGTAAAGGATTGCGATGAAGATCAGAGCCCAGCCTGCTGATGTACGTGCGTCGCGAACCTTCGGCACGGTAAAGAAACGGATAATTACGTGTGGTAGACCGGCAGTACCAATCATCAGTGACATGGTGTAGACAAACATATTAAGTGTGTCGCCACGTACTTGGGTCGTGTATTCACTGAACCCGAGTTCGGTCACCACTTGGTCAAGCCGATCGAGTAGATAGACATCGGTACCAGCCATGGTACTCCCCAGACCAATTTGTGGGATTGGGTTACCAGTGAGTTGCAGAGAGATAAAGATTGCAGGGATAGTGTAAGCAAGAATGAGTACGCAATATTGAGCAATCTGCGTGTAAGTGATGCCTTTCATGCCGCCAAGAACCGCGTACATGAAAACGATACACATACCAATTAATAGGCCAGTGGAGTAGTCCACTTCTAAGAAGCGACCAAACGCAACACCTACGCCTTTCATCTGACCGATAACATAAGTCACTGATGCGATGATAAGACAAACAACCGCTACGATACGTGCGGTATTGGAGTAAAAGCGTTCACCAACAAACTCTGGCACCGTAAACTTCCCAAATTTGCGTAGGTAAGGTGCTAGCAACAGCGCAAGCAGAACGTAACCACCAGTCCAACCCATTAGAAATACTGAGCCGCCATAGCCCATGAAGGCAATTAAGCCTGCCATTGAGATAAACGACGCTGCGGACATCCAATCGGCTGCGGTTGCCATACCGTTTGCAATCGGGTTTACACCGCCACCAGCGACATAAAACTCTTTGGTTGAGCCGGCGCGAGCCCAAATAGCAATCCCGATGTACAGGATGAACGTGGCGCCAACGACCAGGTAGGTAATAGTTTTCAAATCCATCTGAGTGACTCCTTATTCGTCCACGCCGAATTCACGGTCAATTTGGCGCATCTTCCATGCGTAATAGAAAATAATTCCTAGGAAGGCATAGATGGAGCCTTGTTGAGCAAACCAGAAACCGAGTTTGTAACCGCCTAGTTGAAATTGATTTAGTACGTCGACAAATAAGATGCCGCAGCCGAAAGACACGACGAACCAGATGACCATTAGGCCGATCATGAGCTTCACGTTTTTGTCCCAATAGGCTTTGGCTCTTTCTTCGCTTTCAAATGCCATTGCCGTCTCCTTACGATTGGTATTGTTGTTAATGAAATGTTTCAATATGTACATTAGCAAGGTGTTGGCAATAACTCTTTTCAACTTTAGTCGGGGTGTTAAAAATGAAGAATCCCCATGCTATGGGCTTTTGCAGCGAACAAAGGGGTAAAATGTTATGTTAATAAACTGTTAAGTTAGCCAAAGGTCTAAAGGTTGATTGGATAAACAAGCATGATTAAGACTGGCCATTAATCTTTTCTTCATTGAACTTGGAGATGCTGTGTAAATATTGGTGGTGATCTTGTGGCTCTTAAAGAGAGAAGGCGTAGATAAGAAAGCTCTCAAGTAATTTATTTACATAAAGTTTTCGCATCAAATCACCGTTTTAACGCACAATAAAGTAATATAACTGAGTCATTCTCGTACAACCTCGCATTTTGAGACGGTGTAAAGGGGAGGCAGATTAGGGCATTACCTCATTAACGAAGTAGCCTTGCTCATCACAATTATTATCGTTTTTCATTAAGGGAGGGTGAGAATGGACGCAGACACCATTAACAGTTTTTTTCTAATAGGTGCGTTGTTAATCGCACTTAGCGTTCTTTTAAGCCCAGTGTCTTCTAAGTTGGGGATCCCAATTCTTTTGGTATTTTTAGCCGTTGGAATGCTGGCGGGGGAAGACGGCTTAGGCGGCATTTTATTCGATAACTTTTCCATCGCTTATTTGGTTAGTAACCTCGCATTAGCCATCATTTTGCTTGATGGTGGGATGAGAACGCGGGTCGCCAGCTTTAGGGTTGCGTTATGGCCCTCGGTCTCTTTGGCGACATTTGGCGTTGCGATCACCACCATTTTGACCGGGCTGATGGCAACGTGGTTATTCGACTTAGATTTATTGCAAGGCATATTGGTTGGTGCGATTGTTGGTTCCACCGATGCTGCCGCGGTCTTCTCTCTACTCAAAGGTCGTAGCCTGAACGAACGTGTTGGTTCAACGCTTGAAATTGAATCCGGCACCAATGACCCAATGGCGGTGTTTCTGACCGTAACTCTGATTGCTATTTTAGCGAACCCTGGCGCAGATTTAAGTGCGGGCTTTTTGGCGTTCAGTTTTCTTAAGCAGTTTGGTATTGGCGCGTTACTTGGCTTCGCTGGTGGCTGGATCTTATGGAAAGTTATCAATCGCAATCAATTACCAGATGGGCTGTATTCTATTTTAACGGTCAGTGGTGGCTTGCTTATTTTCGCTTTATCTAACACTTTGGGTGGCAGTGGTATTTTGTCGATTTACCTTGTTGGTCTTTTATTAGGTAACCGTCCAACACGCAGCCGCCACTCTATTCTTCATGTTTTAGATGGTATGACGTGGCTAGCTCAAATTGGTATGTTCTTGGTGCTTGGTTTGTTGGTTACACCATCCAATTTACTCTCTATTGCGTTGCCAGGTCTTGCGCTTGCTTTCGGGATGATTTTGTTTGCCCGACCAATCTCAGTTTGGATTGGTTTACTGCCATTCAAGAGTTTCACGCCACGTGAAAAGTGGTTTGTCTCTTGGGTAGGACTGCGTGGTGCTGTACCTATCATCCTCGCGGTATTTCCGATGATGGCAGGGTTGCCAGATGCTCAACTGTACTTCAATTTGGCATTCTTTGTAGTAATGGTGTCTTTGATAGTACAAGGGGGCACGTTGACCAAGGCGATGTCTCTTGCAAAGGTCGAGCTACCTTCTAAGCCTGAGCCAATTTCGCGTACGGGTGTAGAGATTTACCCGACCAGTGAGTGGGAGCTGTTTATCTATAGACTTAAAGCAGATAAATGGTGCATTGGTGAGCCATTACGTAGTCTTTCGATGCCGGAAGGAACGCGTATCGCCGCTGTATTTCGCAGTAAAGAGCTATTGCACCCATCCGGCAGTACGCGTCTTGAGGAAGATGATACCTTGTGTGTATTAGCACAAGAAAAGGATTTAGATGCACTGAGCTTACTGTTTAGTGAAGCCCCAGAGAAAGCGTCGCTAGCGCGATTCTTCGGTGACTTCTTCCTCGATATTGAAGTGAAGCTTGCCGATATTGCCGTGATGTATGGTTTGAATCTGGGGGATGAACCGCTGGATAAAAGTTTGAGAAACCTTGTCGAAGAGCAATTAGGTAGCACGCCAGTATTGGGAGACCATTTCGAGTGGCAAGGTTTGCATTGGATCGTCGCTGATGTTGTTGATCAGCAGGTCACTAAAGTCGGTATCCGATTGCCAAACGAAAAAAGTAAGTCTGACGATAAGACGTCAATCTAGTCGCTCATTTCCGTCAGCATAATCACGGCTTGCGTGCGGTTCTTTACGCCGAGCTTACGGAAAATAGCTGTCATGTGCGCTTTTATGGTGGCTTCTGAAACATTCAATTCGTAAGCGATTTGCTTGTTCAGCAAGCCATCGGACAACATTCCCAACACTTTATATTGCTGCGGTGTTAGCGCAGCAATCTTTTCCGCTAAGTCATTACATGCCGCGTTATTGGTGATCAACCCTTCAGGGAAGTATGGGTCGCCATTCAGCACTTGATTGAGCGCGTTCACTAATTCGCGCATGTCGCTGGACTTGGGAATAAAACCAAATGCACCATGGCTTTTCACCTGCGTCACGATCGCCGGCTCTTCACTCGCTGAAACGACGACGATAGGTAAATCTGGATGCTCTGCTCGCAAATGAATCAAGCCAGACATACCATTTGCTCCTGGCATTTTGAGATCCAATAGCACTAAATCTGGCTCTTCCTCTCGCTCCAACAAAGCCAGTAGTGCGTCGAGTGAGTCCGCTTCCAGCAAATTTGCACCACTAATAGCCATGTGGATAGATTGAAACAAGGCATTCCGGAAGAGTGGGTGATCATCTGCAATAATGATGGTGTAGGTCGAATCCATGACGTTAAACACTTTTGACTATTTCGTTAAATTTATTATTGTCCAGCTTTGAGAGAGTGGACAATATTTATTCGCTAAAAGTCTGAACCAAATCGACTTTTATTAGGAAAATTGCATATAAACGCAATGTTCTTATTCAAATCTGAGCAATAAAAAACGCCAGTGGACATCACTGGCGTTTGAATATCTGGTTATCAGAACTGCTTGATATGCTCTAAGAAAGGCTCGGCTTGCATAAAGCCCGTCAAACGAGCGTTTGAAACGTGTTCACCACTGGCATCCCAAAACTCAATTGTTGGTAAACCAAGCACACTCATGTGCTTCAGTAGTTCGATGTCTTGCACTTGGTTTTTGGTCACGTCCGCTTGCAGAAGAACGAAGTCTTGCAGTTTGGCTTCGACGCTTGGGTCATGGAAGGTGTACTTTTCAAACTCTTTACATGCTACACACCAATCGGCGTAGAAATCGAGCATGACGGGTTTACCTGCCGCTTTCGCAAGTGCCAGTTGTTCTTCAAGCTCCGCCACGTTAGCAATGTGAGTAAAGCTAACAGTGGCCTGCTGAGTTTGTGTTGTGCTGTTGCCAAACCAGTAATTTAAGATAGGTTGTGCTGAGGCTAGTAAACCTAAGACGGCGATTATGCCCACGGCACTTTGTTTCCAGCCACCAAACTCTAGACTGTTTTTGATGTGGTATAGCCAACCAAAAGCAGCAATACCCAGTGATGACCACAGAATCGTTGACCACATTTCTGGCATGATGCGTTCTAGTAAGAAGATAGGTGCGGCAAGCAGAATAAAGCCGAAGAGTGTTTTCACACGGTCCATCCAACCACCTGCTTTTGGTAGCAGTTTGTTGCCGAAGACTGCAACAAGAATCAGCGGAATACCCATGCCCATCGCCAGCGCGTATAACGCGATACCACCCGTCAGCAAATCGCCGCTTTGTGCCACGTAAAGTAGCGCACCAGACAGAGGTGCCGTGGTACAAGGAGAACAAACCAGTCCAGAAATCGCCCCCATGGCGAATACGCCTGCACTGCTGCCACCCTGTTGCTTATTACTTAAGTTATTCAACCATGTTTGAACGCTGCTTGGTAGCTGTAATGAGTACAGACCAAACATAGACAAAGCGAGTGCGATGAACAGTACGCTCAAGCCAATCAGCACATAAGGGTGCTGCATTGCCGCTTGGAACTGCATACCTGCAGATGCCACCACAAGGCCGAGTAGGGTGTAAGTCAGTGCCATGCCTTGCACGTAGACGAATGACAAGCCTAGCGCGCGGCGTTGGCTTAGTTTGCCACTGCCAAGCACTATGCTGGTCAGAATTGGGTACATCGGCAGCACACAAGGTGTAAACGCCAAGCCCACACCAAGCGCCAAGAACAGAAGTGGTGTCCACCAGTTATCAGCAAGGTTGGCTGCAAGGCTATCTTGCTGTGTTACTGGCGCCGATGATGTGTCACCAGACGTAGATGATTGCGCCGCTGGTGGCGTTACTGTTGGTGCCTGTTCTGCTTTTGATGCAGTTGTCGCCGTTGTTGAATCTGAGTTCGACGAAGTAAACGCGCTGATAGGAATCACGCGAGTTTCTGGCGGGTAACAGAAGCCTGCTTTCGCACAACCTTGGTATTGCACCACCACGCGCGCACCGTCTTGCCAATCATGCATTGGTACGTTAACGAAGAGAGGTTGCGTATAGATATGCACGTCACCAAAGAATTCATCTTTATGCGGTGTGCCGTCTTCCATTTGCAGTTCGCCTAGCGATACTTTCTCACCAGCTACAGACAAGCGCTCTTGATATAGGTAGTACCCGTCACGTACCTGCCAATCGAGCATCAATTTGTCATCTTGCTGGTAGAAGTTAAATGGAAACGCCTGATCAACCGGAACAAAGCTGTCGCTGCTGCTACCAAAACTGTTGTTCTGGCTACTGTTAAACTGGTCTTTGCCAAATAAAGCTAAAGACGGAGTGGAAAAGGTAATGAGCCCTAAGAGTAAAACGGAAAGTAATGCGCGCATAAAAGAGTCAATTCATCTTAGATAATTGCCGTTAGTGTAACTCAATCAGACCCGGAGGCGAGTCAATAAGTTTCATGAAAATGAAGATTTATTGAGCATAAATCAAGACAACAGGCAATAAAAAAGGGAGCCGAAGCTCCCCGAGTAAGACTCTGTTTCTACTAGATCAGTAGACCACCGAATGCGAAGCCAAGTGCTACCGCAGAAGCGATGGTTACCACACCAGGTACAAAGAATGGGTGGTTGAATACGTACTTACCGATACGAGTTGAACCCGTGTCGTCCATCTCAACCGCTGCTAGAAGCGTTGGGTAAGTTGGCAGCACGAATAGCGCACTTACTGCTGCGAAAGATGCAACTGCGGTAAGTGGTGCCACACCGATTGCTAGTGCTGCTGGCATCAGCGCAACAGTAGTTGCACCTTGCGAGTAAAGCAGCATTGAAGCGAAGAATAGAACAAGTGCTAGCATCCATGGGTAGTCTGCCAGTAGCGCACCAGCCACTTCTTTGATGCCGTCAACGTGCGCGTTAACGAACGTAGAACCTAGCCATGCCACACCAAGAACACACACACACGCTGTCATACCAGAGCGGAATGTTGCTGCGGCTGGGATTTTGCCAGCATCGATTTTACAGCTCATTACGATAGCTGCCGCAGCTGCTAGCATTACCGTCATGATAGCTTCGTTACGGCCTAGAGCAGGGTTCTCGATAAGACCCACAGAGCCAGAAATTGCTGCTGCGTAACACACGACAAATGCGATTGCGCCTAGGAAGATGAAGGTTGCTTTCTTCGCTGTTGGTAGGATTTCGCGTTTTGCTTCTGTATTTAGCTTGATTAAGCCTTTTTCTAGACGCTCTTGGTATTCAGCATCGTCTTTTAGCTCACAGCCCATGAAGTTCGCCACGAACGCACCGATCATGCACGCGATGAACGTCGTTGGGATACAGATTGCTAGTAGTGTTAGGTAGTCAACGCCAAATGGGTGCAGCATTGCCGCGAACGCTACAACAGCCGCTGAGATTGGTGATGCGGTGATAGCGATTTGCGATGCTACGACCGCGATAGACAGTGGACGAGAAGGGCGCACGCCTTGGCCTTTCGCTACTTCTGCAATCACTGGCAAAGTAGAGAATGCCGTGTGGCCAGTACCCGCCATTAATGTCATTAGGTAAGTTACGATAGGCGCATAAAAGGTGATGCGCTCAGGATGCTTGCGCAAAAAGTTTTCAGCAACTTGCACCATCCAGTCTAAACCACCCGCTACCTGCATTGCTGCGATAGCGGTGATTACAGACATGATGATCAAAATTACGTCAACGGGAATGTAAGCTTGGCTTGTTGGTACGCCCAAGATCAAAGACAACGCAATGACCCCAGCACCACCGGCAAAACCAATGCCGATACCACCGATTCTTGCCCCCAAATAGATGAAGAGCAGAACCACGAAGAGTTCGACCATGACCATATTGATACCTCTTTAGTTTTTTATTTGATTCTGATTTTTTGAACACTCAGGAACAGGAGTAAATGCTCAGAGAATGAGAACCTAGTGGCTTAGCGGCAATAAAAGCATATAAAAAATGTGGTTAACCGTATGAGAGCCTAAAAAAGGGGCCTGAGTGGCCCCCTTCGGATTCGTTATTACTCGTAACGTTTTGCTTTGTAAGTAGGATGCATGAAGTTTTCTACTGACAAGATTTCATCAAGCTCCTCTGCTGTAAGCAGACCGCGCTCTAGCACGACTTCACGAACACTCTTACCAGTTTCTGCACAAATCTTACCTACGATGTCACCTTCGTGGTGGCCGATGTATGGGTTTAGGTAAGTGACGATACCGATAGAGTTGTAAACGTAGTTTTCGCAAACTTCTTTGTTCACAGTGATGCCGTCGATACATTTATCACGTAGGTTCACACACGCGTTGTGTAGTAGAGAGATAGACTCAAACACACTTTGTGCGATCACAGGTTCCATAACGTTTAGCTGTAGCTGACCGCCTTCTGCTGCGAAAGAAACCGTGTTGTCGTTACCGAGAACTTTGAAGCAAACTTGGTTTACTACTTCTGGGATAACTGGGTTTACTTTAGCTGGCATGATTGAAGAGCCTGCTTGCATTTCAGGTAGGTTCAATTCATTTAGACCCGCACGAGGACCAGAAGAAAGTAGACGAAGGTCGTTACAGATCTTCGATAGTTTCACTGCTAGGCGTTTTAGCGCGCCGTGAGTCATTACGTATGCACCACAGTCAGACGTTGCTTCGATAAGGTCTTCTGCTGCAACAACGTCAAGGCCTGTTACTTCCGCTAGGTGTTTTACTGCAAGCGCTTGGTAGCCAGTTGGTGTATTTAGACCAGTACCGATTGCGGTTGCGCCTAGGTTGATTTCTAGGAGGAGTTTAGATGTGTAATCTAGAGCACGAATCTCTTCGTTTAGTGTTACCGCCCATGCATGGAACTCTTGACCGACTGTCATTGGTACTGCGTCTTGAAGCTGAGTACGGCCCATTTTCAGTACATCTTTAAACTCAACGGCTTTAAGTTCGAATGCGCCTTTTAGGTACTCAATTGCTTCCATTAGCTTGTGTACGCTGTTGTATACCGCAATACGGAAACCTGTTGGGTACGCACAGTTGGTTGATTGGCTCTTGTTTACATGGTCATTTGGGTTAACAAATTCGTATTGGCCTTTCTCTTTACCCATCAACTCAAGCGCAACGTTTGCGATCACTTCGTTCGTGTTCATGTTAACTGAAGTGCCTGCACCGCCTTGGAATACGTCTGATGGGAACTGATCCATACACTTGCCAGTTTCTAGGATCAAATCACACGCTTCGATGATGTAGTTTGCAACGTCTTTTGGAATAGCGCCAAGTTCTTTGTTTGCTAACGCTGCTGCTTTTTTGGTCATTACCATGCCGCGTACAAATTCTGGTACGTCAGAGATGGTCATATTAGAGATGTTGAAGTTCTCGATCGCACGTAGCGTATGAATACCGTAGTACGCATCTGCAGGGACATGACGTTGACCTAATAGATCTTCTTCAATACGAGTGGCTGGGTTTGCTGTTTTTGGAGCATCAGATAGGGTAGCCATAGCAGGATCCTTAGATGATAATTCTGATAATAAAGTTATTTATTAGCCATTTCTGCAATCTAGAATCCATTCATCAGAATTTTTGGCTGGAAAATCCGTCCTGACTTATGTGGCACATGATACTGCACCTAGCGCATAAAAATAGTAACTAGATCACCTTTTTCGTTTTTCATGAGTCAATAATTTGCAAAGTATGAACGGGTTATTAATAACCCTTTATAGGTACTCGATTTTCCTCGACAAACATGAGTTTTTAGAGTTCGAAATTAGCACTTTAAAAGCACGAAAAAATCGGTATGCAATTGAATGAAACGTGCTCCTGCTACTTTGCCTAAAAGAGAAGGAGACCAGTATGAACACGCTTTTTTACAACGATTCGTTTGAGCTTAGTCTGCTTTTACCATTACACTGAATTAAACAAAGGAGGGCGTGTGTTTCCTATCTTATTATTAGCGTTTATTTTTGTTCCGATCATTGAAATCGGCTTATTTATTCAGGTGGGCGGCTTTTTAGGTTTATGGCCGACCATTGCACTAGTCTTAATCACGGCATTTGTCGGTGCATCGTTGGTTCGTAGCCAAGGTATCCAAACACTGATGTCAGTACAGGGGCGTCTTGAACAAGGTGAAATTCCAGCCCAGCAAATTTTTGAAGGCGTAATGCTTGCGGTGGCTGGCGTGCTACTGTTAACCCCAGGCTTTATGACCGATGCCCTTGGTATGTTGGTGTTGCTTCCTGCGCCACGCGCCGCGATAGCTAAATACTTGATGAGCAAAATGGTGGTGAAAACCATGCATGGCGGTGGCTTCCAAGGTGGTTTCTCTAACCAGGGGCCATTTGAGCAAGACCCATTCCGTCGTGACCCATTTGATTCCCAGTCAGATAATGGCAATACCTTCGAAGGGGAATACGAGCGTAAAGACGATGATGATCGCAACAAGCTCAACTGATTGAGTTAGTCAGTAAAGAAAACAAAAGGGCGCACCAAGCGCCCTTTTTTGTATTTGGAATTCGTGCCGCTTACAATGCGCCTTCAAAGCCCATTTGACGCCATGCTTCAAAAGCAATGATCGCAACGGCATTCGAAAGGTTTAGGCTGCGCGCATCTGGCATCATTGGAATGCGAATACGCTGCTCCATTGGCAAGCTATCGATGATTTCAGCAGGCAAGCCACGAGTTTCTGGACCAAACATCAAAACATCACCCGCTTGGTATTGTGCATCAACGTGGTGACCTGTGGTTTTGGTGGTGCAGGCAAACAATCGGTAGTTACCTTGCTTCTCTTTCTCTAAATATTCTAAGAACGCTTGATAGTCTTTATGGCGTGTTACGCGAGCTAAATCATGGTAATCCAAACCAGCGCGGCGGACTTTTTTCTCTTCAAGATCGAAACCCAGAGGTTCAATTAAGTGAAGGTTTGCACCGCAGTTGGCGCATAGTCGAATGATGTTGCCGGTGTTCGGCGCGATTTCTGGTTCGTATAAAGCGATATCAAACATGGTATTGAAATAGAGTTGGTCAAAGAGAGGGGCAGTATATACCCAAGTCACCGAGATATGCGAGATTCAGCAAGATTGACCTGGGTATGAAAGCAGGCATTAGCGCGGATGTTAATACCGTAAGTAGCGATGCTCTTTATAAGAGAGCGTGAGCATAGTTTTCTTCAACTGCTCGCCAGTTGACGACGTTCCACCACGCATCAATATATTCTGGGCGACGGTTTTGGTAGCTGATGTAATACGCGTGCTCCCACACGTCTAATGCGAGGATTGGTTCACCGCGCACATCCACTACATCCATCAGAGGGTTGTCTTGATTACTGGTGGACGTAATGTGAATCTCACCATCTTTTACGATCAGCCATGCAAAGCCAGACCCAAAGGTATTGATGGCAGCTTGGGCAAACGCCTCTTTAAATTGCGCAAAGCTACCAAATTTATCGTTAATTGCTTGAGCAAGCGCGCCTTGAGGCTCTCCGCCACCGTTTGGTGACATGCAATTCCAATAAATGATGTGGTTGTAATAGCCGCCACCATTATTACGTACTGCTGGACTGAGCTTAGAGATATTGTCAAAGATCTCGTCTAATGACTGAGTTTCGAGCTCGCTCCCTTCAACGGCATTTACAAACTTATCAAAGTACGTCTTGTGGTGTTTGCTGTAATGCACTTCCATGGTTTTCGCGTCGATGTACGGCTCTAGTGAATCGTACGGGTAAGGCAGAGCGGGAAATGTATGTGACATAGTAAATCCTCCTTAATTGGAAAATTTACTTTAATGCTAACGATAATTATTATCAACTTTGATCTTTGTAAGGGTATTCTAAGAAGCCCTCACCAATTTCTAAAGTGAGGGTGGGGCTGTGAATCACTCACTCTAGAAATATGGTGCGAATTATTGTTAGTTCATCAAATTGAGACTAACAATTGATCGGTAAGGTGATACTCATGCGCAATCCGCCTAAAGGACTTCGGCTGGCTGCGATCGTGCCACTGTGCTGGCGAATGGCACTTTCGGTAATGGTTAGGCCGAGACCTGTGCCGCCAGAGTGGCGATCGCGTGCCGTGGAAACGCGATAGAACGGGCGAAAAATCGCGGCCAGTTCCTCTTCTGGTACACCTTCTCCATTATCGTCAACCGTGATACGAAGCGTATCGTCATCGGCTTTGATGTCGATTTGTACCTCATCTTTTCCGTAGTAAATGGCGTTACGAACGATATTTTCCACCGCACTCATCAGCAGTTTAGGGTTACCGGAAATATTGCGCTTAGGTAATTCTGAATAGTGTAGCTGTTTGCCCATTTGCTCTGCTTCAAACTGCGCATCTTTAATGATCTCTTCCCATAAACTTTCTAATGGCTGTGTTTCGCGAGTCATATGACTGTTCGCCTGCATGCGAGAAAGCTCTAATAGTTCGCTGATCATCTGTTCCAAGCGCTGCGCTTCGGTATCGATACGAGTCAATTCTGGGCTTTCTCCTTGTTTACGCGTCGCTAATGCGCTTGCCATGCGTAGACGAGTTAAAGGTGAGCGCAGCTCGTGAGAGATATCGGATAGCAAACGTTGTTGTCCTGAAATCATTTGATTAACCGCTTCGACCATCTGGTTGAAGCTGCTACCTGCTTGACGAAATTCCGCCGTACCTTTTTCTAAATTTGGGTCTGTGACAAATTCACCTTTCGCTACACGCTGAGCAGCGGCTTCAAGACGACGCGCTGGTTGACTCAATGCCCAAGCAAGCCATAACAGCAATGGTGTACTAACCAGCATGACCGCAAGCAAGAGCTGGAATGGGTGATCAAACAGACGCAGGAGTAGAGGTGGTGGCTCATTCCACTTGAAACCCACGTACATCAAGATATCGGAACCTGCCAAAGTGATAGGAATTGGGCCCGCAATCATGTATCGACCATACAGCTTCTGCTTTGGATTATTGTAATCTTCGATACTAGTGACAAAGTTTTGCATTGCACGCAATTGAAAATTGCTGCGTTTTTCTGTCGTAAGAACATTACCGCTGTAGTCAGAAAAAAACACCCTCGGGCGAGGGTCGTGCTTGCCGTGGCGGTTGCCCTCGATACGAAAAAGTATGCGGCCTAAATCAGTTTGCTGGCTGTATTTTTGTTGGATTGAGTCACGCGTTTCTACCATACGTTTGTAGTGTTCTTCTGGAATATCGCGAGCTTTGCGTGGGTCCAAATGTGGCAGTGATAGCACGGCTATCAATACTAATAACATGGTGAACCAAAAAATGGCAAAGATGCGTCCATACAGGCTATTGATGTTTGGCAGTTTGATGCGTGATAGGCGCATTAATCCTCCTCAAGCAGCATGTAGCCACGACCACGCAGGGTTTTAATTCGCGGCTTGCCATTGCTTTGATCTGGTAATTTTTTACGTAAGTTCGAGACATGCATATCGATAGCGCGATCAAAAGCAGCGAGTCGTTTACCAAGCACATCTAAGCTCAGTGTCTCTTTGGTCAGCACTTGTCCTGGGTTTTGTACGAAGTGGGTGAGTAGCGCAAACTCGGTTGCCGTGAGATCGAGTAGCTGTTGCTCACAGTACGCTTCTTGCTTACCGGGATAGAGGCGGATTTCTTGATACTCAATGCAATCGCTGTTTTTGGTATTTTTTTGTGTGCTGCTAGTGCGGCGTAAAATCGCGCGGATACGCGCTAACAGCTCTCGGTCACTAAAAGGTTTTGGTAAATAATCATCCGCGCCCAGTTCCAAGCCGATCACGCGATCAATTTCTTCCCCTTTAGCGGTCAGCATCAAGACGGGAGTTTCCCAATTTTCACGTAAGCGTTTCAGCGTTTCCATGCCATTGAGTTTTGGCATCATGACATCCAACAAAATCAAATCAATCTTATCATTGATCGCGGCTAAGCCGGCTTCACCGTCATTTGCTTCGCTGACGTCAAACCCTTCGAAACTGAGTACTTCTTTTAATAAGCTGGTTAGCTCGATATCGTCATCGATTAAAAGAATGTTTGCCATGGGGGCACCTATAGTAAGTTACCGATAGCCTAATATTACATTGGAATGATGCGCAACGAAGAGGAGAAAAATCACTCTTTACGATTCTTTACGCTCCCTATACGTCGCTTTACCTAGCGGGTCGTATTCTATACTCAAGCGCTGTGAGAACAGCTCAGAAGAACCACTCACCTGTGTAAGGAATCGTATTATGAAGTCTGCAAAAAAACTTGTGTTAGCTGCTGTTGTTCTACCTCTTACTCTTGGCGCCGCAAGCGCATTCGCTTACGGTGGTAAAAACCATCATAAAGGTCCTCGTGACGAATGCGGCATGGGTATGGACCGAGGTGTCATGCGTCAACTAGACCTGACTGATGCACAAAAAGATCAGCTAAAAGAAATGCGTGAAGCAAACAAAGCAGAAATGAAAGCAAAATTCGCTGATGGCAAAGAAGCACGTATGGCTGAGCGTAAAGCGCATCACGCAAAAGTACAATCGCTTTTGCTGGCGGATAACTTTGATGAAGCTCAAGCTAGCGAATTAGCAAAAGAGATGGTTGAGCGCCAAACGGAACGTCGCGTGCAAATGCTAGAAAGAAAGCACCAAATGCTTAGCGTATTAACACCTGAGCAGAAAGCGAAATTTGTTGAGCTACAAAATGAACGTATGCAAGAGTGTGGCGACAGAATGCACAAGCGCATGGAAAAGTCGCGCAATAATTAAGTCATGAATTGATGTTATACAAAGAGGCAGCCATTGGTTGCCTCTTTTTGATCTGGTTATTTCATGGTCATTCAATATACTCAACGTATGGTTTTAGTTAACTCTTTGATTATGAAACAGCAATACGCACGTTTAGTTACGACCGCCGCTTGGACTGCAACCATTGTGGCGACGCTTCTTCTGATAGTAAAAGTCATCACGTGGTGGGTAACCGGCTCAGTGAGCTTATTGGCGTCATTGATTGACTCCATGTTAGATATCGCGGCTTCGGTTGTGAATCTTGTGGTGGTTCGTTACGCCTTACAACCGGCAGACCGCGAACATACGTTTGGACATGGTAAAGCTGAGTCCTTAGCGGCCCTAGCCCAAGCAATGTTTATTTCGGGCTCGGCAGTATTTTTGATTCTTAACGGGATTGACCGATTTTTCCGCCCGCATGCTTTACACGCACCGGAGTTAGGTGTGTATGTATCGCTGTTTGCGATTGTGGTCACACTTGGCTTGGTGATGTTCCAAAAACATGTGGTTCGCGTGACGGGGAGCCAAGCAATAGCGGCGGATTCTCTGCATTATCAGACTGACTTGTATATGAATGCTGCGATCATGGTGGCTCTGGGGCTCAGTTATTTGGGAGTGACTCAAGCGGATGCTGTGTTTGCGATTGGTATTGGTGTCTTCATTCTTTATAGCGCTTTCAAAATGGTCAGCGAAGCGATTCAAACCTTACTTGATAGAAAGTTGCCCGATGAAGAGCTTGAGCAAATTAACCAAGCTTGTTTGAGCGTAAAAGGGGTATTGGGCGTGCATCAGTTACGCACGCGAATGTCAGGACCGACGCGCTTTATACAGTTGCATTTAGAGCTAGACGATAACTTACGATTAATTGAGGCGCATTACATTGCTGATAAAGTGGAAGATAATTTATTGGCTCTGTTTCCTGATGCGGATGTATTGATCCATCAAGATCCATTGTCTGTCGTTTTCGGACCAGAGAAAGAGCAGAAAGCGCAAGATTGGTAGGCTTGAAAAATCCATCAGTGCCCGACGACAAACAGGTACTTATTGACTATCTTTCCATCAATACTTATTAAGATTCGTGATCCTGATATGAATCAACAAAGTTTCATAGAGAAACTGTAATACTCTTACATAAGTAGAAAAGTTACATAAAAAAGTGCGTTTTCATTGGTAATCCTGTAGAGGAAATGTAACATAACGCACAGTTCTGGATTATGCAGGTTGCTTGGTAACAAGGGGCCTAAAAGAAAATTAAATAATTGATTGCCAAAGATCGAGGGTGAGCATGATTAAGAAGATCGGTGTTTTAACAAGTGGCGGTGACGCACCTGGTATGAACGCTGCGATACGCGGCGTAGTACGTACAGCACTATCCGAAGGATTGGAAGTATTCGGTGTGTACGACGGCTACCTAGGCCTATACGAAGGCCGCATCGAGAAGCTAGATCGTTCTAGCGTTTCAGATGTGATCAACAAAGGTGGTACGTTCCTAGGTTCTGCACGTTTCCCTGAATTTAAACAAGTGGAAGTTCGTGAAAAAGCGATTGAGAACCTGAAAAAACATGGTATCGATGCACTAGTGGTAATCGGTGGTGATGGTTCGTACATGGGTGCGAAGAAACTGACTGAAATGGGTTACCCATGTATCGGTCTTCCGGGCACAATCGACAACGATATCGCAGGTACGGATTACACTGTGGGCTACCTAAGTGCACTAAACACCGTTATCGATGCAATCGACCGTCTACGTGATACTTCTTCATCTCACCAACGCATTTCAATTGTAGAAATCATGGGCCGTCACTGTGGTGATTTGACTCTGATGTCTGCAATTGCGGGCGGTTGTGAATACATCATCACTCCGGAAACTGGTCTAGACAAAGACAAGCTGATCAGCAACATCCAAGATGGTATCGCTAAAGGTAAGAAACACGCGATCATCGCGCTTACTGAGCTAATGATGGATGCTAATGAACTAGCACGTGACATCGAAGCCGCGACAGGTCGTGAAACTCGTGCAACAGTACTTGGTCACATCCAACGTGGTGGTCGTCCAACTGCATTTGACCGCGTACTAGCATCTCGTATGGGTAACTACGCTGTTCACCTATTGATTGAAGGTCATGGTGGTCGTTGTGTAGGTATCGTGAAAGAGCAACTTGTTCACCACGATATCATCGACGCAATCGAAAACATGAAGCGTCCAGTACGCAACGATCTATACAAAGTTGCTGAAGAACTGTTCTAAGTAAGCTTGAAATAGATAAACAAAACCGCGGCTTTCCGCGGTTTTTTGTATTTGAGAATCAACAAAAAGAAACTAGTGATAGACGAGTGTTAAGACACGCTGCTCTGCTCTATGAGCGTTAATTTGCGCTCGCGCAGCGCAAACAAGTAGCCCAGTAGCCCACCCAACGTATTCCCAACCGCGATACCGATAAACAAGCCTTCAATGCTGTAGATTTGGCTCCCGACCCACGCCGAAGGCAAGGTAAAAATGAACAGCCGCATAAAGCTCCACTGGAATGCACGCAATGGCTTGTGCATCGCATTCAAACCACTGACTAACATCATTACGATGCCTTGGAAGCCATAACTAAATGGCACCACCAGTAAATAATGCCAAAGCAGGTTTTTCACCGCATCTTCCTGAGAAAACAGCGCAGCCAGAGGAATGCTCAGCGGTACCATCATCAAGAAGATAAACCCTTGGAATACCACTGCAAAACGCATGCTAATAAATAAACCGGAAAAGGCTCGTTGCGGTTGTTTGGCTCCTAAATTTTGTGCCATAAACGGTGTGAGGGCAGAGGTCAGCGACATCAATACTAAAATCAATATGGACTCAATACGCTGCGCTGCCCCGTAAGCAGCAACCGCCGCTGTACCGTGGTTGGATAACAGCATCATCAGAATGGCACCGGACAACGGATTCATCGCGTTTGATAGCGCTGCAGGGGTACCAATTTTTAGTGTCTGTTGCCAGTCTTGTTTCAGCAAAGCCCATTGGGGTTGAGCAAGCAATTTTTCCCGTTTAATTAGCACATAGAATGAGCCACACAAAGCACCTAACCAGCTAAAGGCACTTGCTATGGCTGCGCCTTGAATGCCAAGTTCCGGAAAAGGGCCATAACCGAAAATCAACAATGGATCGAGCATGCCATTAATCAAACCAGCCAACATCATGACTTTTGCTGGTGTTTTTGTGTCGCCAGTAGCTCGGATAGCACTGTTGCCCGCCATTGGGATCACTAGCAGAGGAATGGTGAGATACCAGACCTGCATATACTGCTCAATAAGAGGGATGAGATCATCAGACGCACCAAGAAAACGAAACAATGGCGCAATGGTGGTAAAGCCAATAGAAGACGCGATAGCCACAAGTAACACGGCTAATAACAAACCGTGGGTGGTGAACCGTGCAGCTTGTGGTGCATGACCTTGCCCAAGCAAGCGACCAATATTGGTCGATAGTCCCATCCCAATCCCCATCGTAATGCAGTTAACCGCAAAGGTTACAGGGAAGGTATAGCTGATAGCCGCTAGCGCTTGAGTGCCAAGCAACGAGATAAAAAACGTGTCCACCAAGTTAAACATCAAAATTGCGATCATGCCCATGGTCATGGGTACGGTCATTTTCCGCAGCGTTTCAGGAATGGGTGCGGTCAACAAACCATGCTTATCGGTCGCTTGGGGTTCCAGCTTGTTATTTTCCTGCATGTGTGACAACTATCTGGTGAGCAAACTGCAAGGATACAAGAAAGCGAGATGCCGAGCGAGTGAGCATTTCTAACGCAAACCGTTGCCTAGTTGTTCGTTATTTTAACTAAGTCACAAAAATTTTGTGCCACCCCCTTGGGATCGCTGCTTCGACCCCTTATATAGGGATCACGTGTCTGGGGCTACAGTCCCTAAGGACAATTATCAAATAAACATGGAAATTTTCAGGAGAGACGACCGATGAACATTCGTCCATTACATGACCGAGTTATCGTTGAACGTAAAGAAGTTGAATCTAAGTCTGCTGGTGGCATCGTTCTGACTGGTTCTGCTGCAGAAAAATCGACTCGCGGTGTTGTTCTAGCTGTGGGTAAAGGCCGCATCCTAGAAAACGGCACCGTACTGCCACTAGACGTTAAAGTCGGTGATACCGTTATCTTCGCTGAAGGTTACGGTACAAAAACTGAAAAAATCGACGGTAAAGAAGTGCTTGTCATGTCTGAAAACGACATCATGGCGATCGTTGAATAATAGCAATCATTGAGTAATTTTTTGCTCAGATTCAATTACGAAATTACACACAAAGAATTTTAGAAAGGAAATCAAAGATGGCTGCTAAAGACGTTAAATTTGGTAATGACGCACGAGTTAAAATGCTGGAAGGTGTAAACGTTCTGGCTGATGCAGTAAAAGTAACACTGGGTCCTAAAGGACGTAATGTCGTTCTAGACAAATCTTTTGGTGCACCGACTATCACTAAAGATGGTGTATCAGTAGCGCGTGAAATCGAGCTGGAAGATAAATTCCAGAACATGGGCGCACAAATGGTTAAAGAAGTTGCGTCTAAAGCAAACGACGCAGCGGGTGACGGTACAACAACAGCAACGGTACTAGCACAATCTATCGTTAACGAAGGTCTAAAAGCAGTCGCAGCGGGCATGAACCCAATGGATCTTAAGCGTGGTATCGACAAAGCTGTTGCTGCGGCAGTTGAGCAACTAAAAGAGCTTTCTGTTGAATGTAACGACACAAAAGCGATCGCGCAGGTTGGTACTATCTCTGCAAACTCAGACGCAAGCGTAGGTAATATCATTGCAGAAGCAATGGAGCGTGTGGGTCGTGATGGCGTTATCACGGTTGAAGAAGGTCAGGCGCTACAAGACGAGTTAGACGTAGTAGAAGGTATGCAGTTCGACCGCGGTTACCTGTCTCCTTACTTCATCAACAACCAAGAATCAGGCAGTGTTGATCTAGAAAACCCATTCATTCTTCTAGTAGACAAGAAGATCTCAAACATTCGTGAGCTTCTTCCAACGCTAGAAGCTGTCGCGAAAGCATCTCGTCCACTGCTTATCATTGCAGAAGATGTAGAAGGCGAAGCGCTAGCAACATTGGTTGTGAACAACATGCGTGGCATCGTAAAAGTTGCAGCTGTGAAAGCACCTGGCTTCGGTGACCGCCGTAAAGCAATGCTACAAGACATCGCTATCCTAACTGGCGGTACTGTGATTTCTGAAGAGATCGGTCTAGAGCTAGAAAAAGTTGCACTAGAAGATCTAGGTCAAGCGAAGCGTGTTTCTATCACGAAGGAAAACACGACTATCATCGATGGTATCGGTGAAGAAGAGATGATCTCAGGCCGTGTTGCTCAGATTCGTCAACAAATCGAAGACGCAACTTCAGACTACGACAAAGAGAAACTACAAGAGCGCGTAGCTAAACTGGCTGGCGGTGTTGCAGTAATCAAAGTCGGTGCAGCGACTGAAGTTGAAATGAAAGAGAAGAAAGACCGTGTAGAAGATGCGCTAGCCGCAACTCGCGCAGCGGTTGAAGAAGGTGTTGTTGCTGGTGGTGGTGTTGCACTTATCCGCGCGGCATCTAAGATTGCTCACCTAACGGGTGACAACGAAGAACAAAACGTTGGTATCCGCGTTGCACTACGTGCAATGGAAGCGCCAATCCGTCAAATCACGAAGAACGCAGGTGAGGAAGACTCAGTTGTTGCGAACAACGTGAAAGCGGGTGAAGGTAGCTACGGCTACAACGCGGCAACAGGCGAATACGGCGACATGCTAGAAATGGGTATCCTAGATCCAACTAAAGTTACTCGTTCTGCACTACAATTCGCAGCATCGGTTGCAGGTCTGATGATCACAACTGAAGCGATGGTTACTGACCTACCGCAAAAAGACGCGCCAGCGATGCCTGACATGGGCGGCATGGGTGGCATGGGCGGTATGGGCGGCATGATGTAAGCCAGCTTATCTCATCGCTCTAAGGGACCCCTTATAGCGGAAAGATAACCGACCAAACCTTTAAAAGTCGAGGCAGATGCCTCGACTTTTTTATGCGTGTCACCCGAGAAACATGACGTTCTGGTGTGGCTTATCATGAGATTTTTGAGCGTAAAAAGCGTCATTTCAGAAGCAAAAAATCGAAGAGAAATATTTTTTCTTTTGAGTCAGATGGTTAAATCTGACCTATTGCTAACACTTTTTGAACGGGGACAGAGCAAAATCTGAACATTACACTATGTTGTAAATTGTTGCTTCCCATCATGGAGATGAAAATGAAAAAGCTTATGACGTCATTGGCGGTTGCAGCCGCTATCGCATCACCTGTTGCTTTTGCCGACAGTACACCTGTGATGTTCTCTACTATCGATAACACAAACGCACCTTCGAATTCTTCAGTTGGTGGTGTTCGTTTAGCTGTGTTGCATGGACAGGTAAATGAGGTTAAAGGTGTCGACTTTTCACTGCTTGGTATGTCAGAAACGGATCGTACGACAGGTGTGAACTTCGGTCTGTTTTTTGGCGCAGCAAAAGTAAATCAAGAAATGAAAGGCGCGTCTTTAGGCTTAGTTAACTGGAACCAAGGTCAGACGACGGGTGTTAACTTGGGTGCTGTTAACATTACGAACAACGTAAAAGGCTTGAACTGGAGCGCGGTGAACTATTCTGAAGGCTACACCATGGCGGATGTGGGCTTAGCGAGTATCTCTAAGAAGTCTAATTTCCAGTTTGGTTTCTTCAACATGACCGATCAAATCGATGGCGTGCAAATTGGTCTTTTGAACTGTGCGGATAACGGTTTCTTCAAGTGTTTCCCACTCATCAACTTTGCTAAGTAATCCCTGAGAAAGTCAGAATCTTTATATACAGAAAGCCCTCGATGTTCGTCGAGGGCTCTTTAATTACTGATGAGATGAAGTGAGTTTCTCGGAGCGTTAACTATTTAATTAATCGTGATGAAGTTTTGCGTTGTTGAATTCTTTGATGAACACCGCGGCGTAATGCTTTGATGTGGTTTTCTGCTTTATCCACACCTAACAACACGGTTAATGTCAGGAGAGTAATAACCACCGACTGCGTTAAATAACCCAAACCTATCATCAAACCTAAACCTGCTAGTACCCATATTACAGCCGCGGATGTTACGCCATGGATTTTTCCATCAAGTGTCATCATAACGCCAGCGCCTAAGAAGCCGACGCCAGTAATGATCTGACCAAGCACTCGTGCTTGATCAAGTGTATTTGGCGATAACGACACTGCCATCGACATAAACAGGTAGGTGCCTGAAATAATTAATATTGCTGTGCGAATGCCAACCGGTTTACCACGAGTTTGGCGCTCTATACCGATCATGAGCCCATTAATGGCGCAGCATAGTAGGGCAGGCCAACTGAATGGGCCAAGATCGAAAATTTGTTCGAATGCTGTATGCATCTTGACCTCCAAAAGTGCGGAGTATGCATAGACTTACCGTGCAAAGCGAACAAAAATAATCAATCTAGACGACAAATTTAATTGAGTGTCAGAGCTTATTCTAAATGCAAATCCAACGGCGTTTTACTTGGCCTACCACCAATTTCTCGTGTGAGTTTTGGTACCAGATAACCCGATACACGCGTGATGAGTCCGCGCATAATAGCTTTCGCTTCTTCGTCCGAAATAAAGTAGTGCGCTGCGCCTTGCACCTTATCAAGAACGTGGAGGTAATAAGGCAAGATACCCGCGTCAAATAAGGCCTCACTTAACGCCACTTGAGCTTCTACCGAATCATTCACGCCTTTCAGCAGAACGCCTTGGTTTAGAAGCGTAACGCCCGCTCTTTTGAGCTTGAACATCTGTTCAGCAAATTCGTCATTGATTTCGTTGGCATGGTTGATGTGAGTGACGAGGATGATTTGTAACCTTGATGCTTGCAGCAGTTGGCATAGTTCATCAGTGACTCGAGCTGGAATCACCACAGGTAAACGGCTATGAATACGCAGACGTTTGATGTGAGGAATATGAGCAATGTGCTCTAAAAGCCAATGAATCTCATCGTCTTTTGCCATTAATGGATCACCACCTGAGAAGATGACTTCGTTCAACTCTGGTTGTTGTGCCATGTACTCTAAGCACTTGGTCCAGGCTTGTTTCCCGCTTTTGTTCTCTTGATAAGGGAAGTGACGACGAAAACAGTAACGGCAATTTACCGCGCAGCCACCTTTGACAATCATCAGGGCGCGGTTGCGATACTTGTGTAGCAGGCCAGGGACTTCATTGTCTTGCTCTTCCAATGGATCATTGGAGTAACCCGGATGCACCTCAAATTCGTCGCTCAGTGGTAAAACCTGACGTAAAAGAGGGTCTTTAGGGTTGCCTTTCTCCATCCTATCGACAAAACTTTGCGGTACACGCTGTGCAAACAGCTTGCGCGCGGCAAACCCGTCTTGCCACGGTGAAGGATCAATTTCCAGTATTTCGAGCAATTTTGCAGGATCAGAGATCCCATTCGCCAACTGTTTGAGCCAGTTTTGCTCAACAGATTCGACTTTTCGGGTTATTATGTGCGGCATTGAATTTAGCTCTAAGAATGTAAGAGGAAAAAATGGCTACAGTTAGCACCAATGAATTTAAAGGCGGTCTTAAGTTAATGCTTGATAACGAGCCTTGTGTAATTCTGGAAAACGAATACGTTAAACCAGGTAAAGGCCAAGCGTTCAACCGTGTTAAAATTCGTAAACTTCTTTCTGGTAAAGTGCTAGAGAAAACATTCAAGTCTGGTGACACTTGTGAAGTGGCAGACGTAATGGATATCGACCTAGATTATCTATATTCAGACGGCGAATTCTACCACTTTATGAACAGTGAAACGTTTGAACAGATCGCAGCGGATGCAAAAGCGGTAGGTGAAAACGCTAAGTGGTTGGTAGAAAACAACACTTGTATGATCACTCTTTGGAACGGTAACCCAATTACTGTTACTCCACCAAACTTCGTTGAGCTAGAAGTTGTAGACACAGACCCAGGCCTGAAAGGTGATACTCAAGGTACTGGCGGTAAACCAGCGACGCTATCAACTGGCGCTGTTGTTCGTGTTCCTCTGTTCATCTCAATTGGTGAAGTGATTCGCGTAGATACTCGTACTGCTGAATACGTAGGTCGTGTGAAGTAAGCACTTTATATGATTGTTAGAAAGGTCGCTTCGGCGGCCTTTTTTATTGCCTGTGATTCTTCTCTTTTAATCCCTCTGCGTAAAACATCGATATCCTCCGCAAATTTTTGATGATTTTGTATTATTCGTAAAAATCTTATTTATTCCATGAATCTGTCGATTATTCCTTAATGTAACATTTTGATACATTAGTACTTGTCGCTGAGTTGCATAGCAATCTGATTTTTATCGATTTAACTCAGTAACAATCCAAAAAGGAGAACAAAATGGAAAGCAGAGGTTTAGGGAGGGGTTTAAAGGTGGAAGAAAGACGTCAGTTACTACATAAAGGATTAAAAGCAGCCATATTTGGCGTACCGCTGTTGGCAATAGGCTTAACGATTAATAGCTCGGTGCTGATGACCGATGCGGGTTACAGCTACGTGCATCAGAATAATATTACTGGTGAGTTGGATGTGTTTACTGAACCTGGCATTCATTTTCGTATGCCATTTCTGTCCAAAATCACCAAGTATGACCAAGTGATCACCGTGTCATTCGGTAACAGCAAGGGCGAAGATTTTTATCAACGTCTTGATGCGATTCAGGTTCGATTTGCCGACACCTATATTGGTCAGATCCCCGTAACATTCCGCTTTAAGCTCAGTAATGACCCTGAAGCGGTGAAGAAGATGCACAAAGAGTTCCGCAACAACAGTAACTTGATCGATGCGCTGCTTGTAAAGAACGCACGTAACGTAACGGTGATTACCGCAACCCAATACACGGGTGAAGAGTTTTTCCAAGGTGGTTTGAACCAATTCAAATCGAAACTTGGCGATCAGTTACGAGAGGGGATTTATCTAACAGAGCGACGTCAGGTTGAAGTGGAAGAGTTGGATCTTGCGCCTGTTGGGGCGAATCAAGCCAATCCGAACCAATTACAGCGCACCAATCAACTGGTTTGGAAAACCGTGCCTGTCGTAGACAAAACCGGGCAACCGATTCGTCAAGACAATCCGTTACAACAATACGGTATTCAAGTGACGCAGGTGACCATTGGTGACCCACAGCCCGAAAAGCAATTAGATCAGCTATTGGCAGATAAAAAGCGTTTAGTGGCGGATCGTATTCGCGCGATTCAGGAACAAGAAACGTCGAAAGCACAGGCAGAGACCGAGCAGTTACGCAAAGAGATTCAACGAACACGTGAGGTGCAAGACGCCCAGCGTGGTAAAGAACTCGCAATTATTGCTCAACAAAAAGAAGTGGAAGTGGCGCGTCAGATTGCAGAGCGTGAAATCGTTGAAGTGGAAAAAACCAAACGACTTGCTGAGGTCGAGAAGGAGAAAGAGCTAGCTATCGCAGAGGCTAACTTAGCGATTCAAAAAGCGAACGCACTTTCTGCTGAGTTTGAAGCGAAAGCGATATTAGCGAAAGGTCGCGCAGAATCTGAAGTCCTAAAAGGTAAGTATGCGGCGTTAGGAGCAAACCGTGAAGTTTACTTGGCAGAATTGAATCGAGACGTAGCGAACTCGCTGTACAACAATTTGCAAAACTTCCAAGTTCAGATGCCACAAAATTACATTGGTGGAAGTGACGAAACGGGCTTGAAAACAAACCTAGATGTGATTACTGGCTTTGGTGCTCTGGGTCTTATGGACCAGACAAAGAAGGTCGCACAGCAATAAGATCATGGGTGGTCAAAAGCTTAAAAAGCAAAAAGATCATAGGTAACCCAAAGCAATAAAAAGCTGGCATTTAGCCAGCTTTTTCTTTTTTTGGTCAGTCTCTTAAATCATGAAGATAAAGATAACTGCTAGTGCAGTGATGAGGCCTGCAAATGCATAGCATGCAATTTTACCAATCACACCAGTGTGGAACTTAAGGTCGTGCATGCCGTGGTGTACACGGTGCATTGCATGCCACATTGGCAATGCTAGCGTGCCAATGATGAATAGCGCACCGATGATGCTGGTTGCGAATGCAGAGACACGCTCGTAGCTCATCGCTTCTGCATCAATCACGCCTAGTGGGACTAAGATACCTAGCACAAGAACAGTGATTGGCGTGATCATCGCGAACCAAGTACCACCTGCGCCAAACAGACCCCACCAGATTGGCTCATCAGAACGTTTTGGTGATGTGTTTACACTATAATTCGGTTTCATTGCTCAGCTCCTTACACCACGATGAGAACGATCAGTGAGATGAACGCAACCGCGGCCCACTGAGTCAATACGATGATCTTCTTGTCCACTGGTTTGCCTTTCAAACGAATTGGCATTACTTGTGGCATCATGCTGAAGAAAGTTTGAGCGTGGAATAGGCTACCGAGTAGTGCAACGATGTTGATTGCGACTACGATTGGGTTCGCCATGAACGCTAACCAACCTTGCCATGCTTCAGGACCTTTCACCAAGCAACCTAAACCGAAAGTTAGGAACAGAGTGAATAGAATTAACGGAAGCACCGTAGCTTCACGTAGCATGTAGAAGCGGTAGAAAGGATGGTTCTTCCACCAAGTGCGTTTTACTTCACGAACGTAAGGTTTACGATTGCTCATCCTTATGCCTCCACTTTCTTTGGTGAACCATCAGGTTTCAACATAGCAATCACGAAGTCCATAGAAGACTCCACTTTGCCTTGGTTTACTGCCGCTGCTGGGTCAACGTTCTTCGGACAAACTTCAGAACAGTAACCAACAAACGTACAACCCCAAGCACCGTTTTCACCGTTGATAAGCTTCATGCGCTCATCTTTACCGTTGTCACGACTGTCTAGGTTGTAGCGGTGGGCTAGCGTTAGTGCAGCAGGACCGATGAACTCTGGGTTAAGACCAAACTGAGGACATGCTGCATAGCACAGACCACAGTTGATACAGCCAGCAAACTGTTTGTATTTCGCCATCTGTTCTGGCGTTTGCAAGTTCGTACCGTCTTCTGGTTTACGATCGTTACCAATGATGTATGGTTTGATTGCTTCTAGGCGCTCGATGAATGGCGTCATATCAACAATCAAGTCTTTCTCGATTGGGAAGTTCGCTAGAGGCTCGATAGTCACACCGTCTGGGTAGTCACGTAGGAAGCTCTTACAAGCAAGTTTCGGTACGTTGTTCACCATGATGCCGCAAGAACCACAGATCGCCATACGGCAAGACCAACGGTAAGACAGATCTTTGTCTAGGTGGTCTTTGATGTAACCAAGTGCGTCAAGTACAGACATGGTTTCATCGAATGGTACTTCGAATGTTTGCTTGTATGGTTCTGCATCTTTTTCTGGGTCGTAACGCAGGATGTCTACTTTTTGAATGCGATTTGCTGACATTATGCTTGCTCCTCTGCGTTCTTCTCTTCAGCCGCGGCTTTTTCTGCTGCTTCACCGTATAGACGAGCTTTTGGTTGTGACTTAGTGATGGTCACATTGCTGTAATCGATACTTGGTGCTGACTCTGGCTTGTAGAAAGCAAGTGAGTGTTTTAGGAAGTTCACGTCATCACGTTCTGTACAACCGTCGTCTAGACGTTGGTGCGCACCGCGAGATTCTTTACGTAGAATCGCAGAGTGAACCATCGCTTCTGCGACTTCTAGGCCGTAGCCTACTTCAATGGCGTACAGAAGGTCAGTGTTGAACACTTTACCTTTGTCTTTGATGCTGATGCGTTTGTAGCGTTCTTTCAACTCAGTGATCTTGTCGATAGTCGCTTGCATCAAATCTTCTTGGCGGTAGATACCACAACCCGCTTCCATGGTGTGACCCATTTCCGTGCGGATTTCTGCCCAGTTTTCGTCGCCTTCTTGGTTCATTAGGTTAGCGATGCGTTCTTCAACCGCTTTTACTTGCGCGTCAATTGCCGCGTCGTTCCAGCCTTTGAATTCTGCCGCACGTTTCACGGCGTTTTCACCTGCTACGCGGCCAAATACCACGAACTCAGCCAGTGAGTTAGAACCTAGACGGTTTGCACCATGAAGACCAACAGACGCACATTCACCCACCGCGAATAGGCCTTTAATGCGAGTTTCACAACCGCCGTCCGTTTCAATACCACCCATGGTGTAGTGAACGGTTGGACGAATTGGAATTGGCTCTTTTGCAGGGTCCACGTTTACATAAGCTTTTGCTAGCTCACAGATGAACGGTAGACGTTCTTGTAGGTACTCTTCACCAAGGTGGCGAAGGTCTAGGTGCACCACGTCACCCAGTGGGTGTTTGATGGTGTTGCCTTTCTGTTGTTCGTGCCAGAAAGCTTGAGAAACTTTGTCACGAGGACCCAGTTCCATGTATTTGTTCTTCGGTTGGCCAACTGGAGTTTCAGGGCCCATGCCGTAATCTTGTAGGTAACGGTAGCCATTCTTGTTAACGATGATACCGCCTTCACCACGACAACCTTCCGTCATCAGGATACCTGTACCAGGAAGACCTGTTGGGTGGTATTGAACGAATTCCATATCACGTAGAGGAACGCCGTGACGGTAAGCCATTGCCATACCATCGCCCGTTACGATACCGCCGTTGGTGTTACAGTGGTAAACACGGCCCGCGCCACCTGTTGCTAGAACAACAGATTTTGCTTTGATAGTAACAAGCTCGCCTTCAGACATGTGAATAGCAATCAGACCTTGAACTTCGCCTTCATCAACAAGCAGATCCACCACAAAGTACTCATCAAAACGTTTGATGTTGCTGTACTTCATTGATGTCTGGAATAGCGTATGAAGCATGTGGAAGCCAGTTTTGTCTGCAGCGAACCAAGTACGTTCAACCTTCATACCACCAAAGCGGCGTACGTTGACTTCACCGTTCTCTTTACGACTCCATGGGCAACCCCATTGCTCCATTTGGATCATTTCGCGAGTCGCGTTCTCTACAAAGTATTCAACAACATCCTGTTCACATAGCCAGTCACCACCGCCAATAGTGTCGTTGAAGTGGTTGTCTAAGCTATCTTCATCCTTGATAACTGCTGCTGAGCCACCCTCTGCAGCGACCGTGTGGGAGCGCATTGGATAAACTTTAGAAATCAGAGCGACTTCTAAGTCTGGGTTTGCTTCAGCCGCTGCAATAGCAGTACGAAGACCAGCGCCGCCTGCGCCGATGACTGCGATATCTGTGGTGATAATTTGCACAGTTATCCTCCAGTGTGTGATTGCGGAAATCCGCTTGTTATTGTCATTACGAGGCGCTCTTTAAAAAGAACTCCCCAAAAGTAGTAGGGTTAGTGTAGATGAGCCACATGGCAGAAAAATTGATGTAATTGGGTTTTTGCTTCGGTAATGCACTTAAGGGCATAGAATTTATAGGTTATGTGACTGCTATCACGGCATCGAGGTTTTGGCCCTCAAGCATTAACATTAGGGATGTTAAACCTGTGTTGCGCGACATTAACCGCATGGATAATAGGATTTTAACTGAGTGTTTTTTGTTCTGCGGCACGAGTAATGCTTGCCTCAAATTGGCGAGCACATTAGTAAAAAGAAGAAGGGATATTCCTCTCTTCTTGAAGAGTAAAAAGCATGTAGAATGAGGCTTCCTCGCTGAATTAAAGTTTGAGAGACTTGTTATGCAAACCAACTGGCAACCTACTGCTTCCATTGACCAACTTCGTCAACGTGCGACGTTAATCGCGTCGATTCGACAATTCTTCGCTGACCGACAGGTGATGGAAGTCGATACGCCAGCCATGAGTCACGCAACCGTGACTGACATTCATTTGCATACTTTCCAAACCGAGTTTGTTGGCCCAGGCTATGCCGATGGCAGTAAGCTGTTTTTTATGACCAGCCCAGAGTTCCATATGAAGCGCCTTTTGGCTGCGGGCAGCGGTTGTATTTATCAAATCAACAAAGCATTTCGTAATGAAGAGAATGGTCGCTACCACAACCCTGAATTCACGATGTTGGAGTGGTATCGCGTTGGCTTTGACCATCATAAATTGATGGATGAAATGGATGACCTGTTGCAGCTGGTATTGAAGTGTGGCGCAGCGCAGCGCATGACGTATCAGCAAGCCTTCATTGATGTGTTGGGTGTGTGTCCACTGGAAGGCTCGATGACTGAGCTGAAAGCGGCGGCAAGCAAGCTGGGTTTGAGTGACATTGCTGAGCCTGAAGAAGATCGCGATACGCTGCTGCAACTACTATTTAGCGTGGGAGTAGAAAACAAAATTGGTCAGGACGTGCCGGCTTTTGTGTACGACTTCCCTGCATCACAGGCGGCGCTTGCGAAAATCAATCCTCAAGATCATCGCGTCGCGGATCGTTTTGAAGTGTACTTTAAGGGGATAGAGCTGGCGAACGGATTTCATGAACTGGATAACCCGAAAGAGCAATTAGCGCGCTTTGAACAAGATAACGCAAAGCGTATCGAAATGGGTTTAAAACCACAGCCGATCGATTATCATCTGATCTCTGCACTGGAAGCAGGGTTGCCAGATTGTGCAGGGGTCGCGTTGGGTATCGATCGTTTGATCATGCTGGCGCTAGGCTGTGACCACATTGATCAAGTGACGGCCTTTCCATTTCCAATTGCATAAGGACGTCCAATGAACCTGACGGCTGCACGTTTCGCCATCTTTAGCTACGCCATATTGATCGCTTTTTTATCTCTGAGTTCAGGTGAACTGCAAGACTGGGGCAATATCGTGTATCTCGACAAAATGCAGCACGCTATGGCGTACAGCGGCTTTGCGTTTTTAGGTTGTTTTTGTGTGTGGCGTTGGCGTCAACGTTGGGCGGTGGCGATTGGTATTTTGCTATTCAGCGCCGTTATTGAGTGGTTGCAAGGGTATGTAGGGCGACAAACTTCTTGGTTAGACCTTGTCGCCAACTCAACTGGCATCTTAACTGGTCTGTTATGTTACCGTATTTGGAGCCTCTATCGACCTAGGTTGGTGAAGTCGCTATACTCGATTCGTTAATGAAGAGGGAACACGATAACAATGAAAACGCGCGACAAAATCGTCTACGCGGCACTGGAGTTGTTCAACCAACATGGTGAGCGCAACATCACCACCAATCACATTGCCGATCACATCGAAATTAGCCCTGGTAATCTGTATTACCACTTCCGCAATAAGCAAGAAATCGTTCGTGAGATCTTTGCGCTTTATTCAGCAGAACTTTTAGAAAGATTTACCCCTATTCAAGGTTCGCAAGAGAGCCTGACTATGCTGAAGAGCTACCTAGACTCTATTTTTACCTTGATGTGGAAATACCGCTTTTTCTACGCAAACTTACCAGAAATCTTGTCACGAGATGAACAGCTACACGAACAGTACATCGATGTGCAAGAGAAGCTGCAAGCGAACCTCATTGCTATTATGCAAGAGTTCGTAACGATGAAGCTGTTGAATGTCGATCAACAACAGTTGAAGTCATTGGTATGTACATTGCACTTGATTGCGTGTAGTTGGTTGGCGTATCAATCCGCGATGGCTTCAAAAACCAACATTACCGAGCAAATGGTGAAGCAAGGGATGTTGCAGATGCTTAATGTCGTTAAGCCATTAGCAACTGAGCAGGGCTTAGAGCAGCTACTGTTATTAGAAGATGCGGTTAGCAATTTACACAGTTAAACGTCAAACTGCTTAATATTTCGAGAGTCACTCTCATTTTCGAGTCGTGGCTCGAGTTGACTTGTCAAATATGCCACGCACAATAATCCCATACGCTAAAAACCCTTGCAGGGATAAGATTCTCGATAAAGGAACTATCGCCCCATGAATTACGACATTTTTAATGGTGATGCTGATGGCATCATTGCTCTTCTACAATTGCGTTTGGCTGATCCTGTCGATGCCCAGTTAATAACCGGTGTAAAGCGCGACATCAAACTGGTGGAAAAAGTAGACGTGCAAGTGGGTGATGAGCTGACTGTGTTAGACATTTCGATGGAAAAGAACATGGCAGGTCTAGAGCAAGCTTTGGCTCAAGGCGCTCACGTCTTTTACGCCGACCATCACAAAGCGGGTGACATTCCTCAGCATGGTAATTTGGATGCGCACATCGATCTCGATGCCAACATGTGCACGGCGTTGATTGTCGATAAGTTGCTTGATGGGCGTTTTCATGACTGGGCGATTACGGCGGCTTATGGCGATAACATGATTGCTAAAGCCGATGAGTTAGCGAATAACGCGGGCTTGTCGCAGCAACAGAAAGAGCAGCTAAAAGAGCTGGGTACTTTAATTAACTACAACGGCTACGGCTCGAAAGTCGAAGATTTACACTTTCATCCTGCGGAGCTGTACCGAGCTTTGCTGAAGTACATGTCACCATTTGAAGCTATTGAAGATACGGCCTCGCCATACTACCAATTGCAATCGGCTTACCAACAAGACATGGAGGCGGCTCTCGCAGTGCCTGCCATGCATGAGAGCGGTAAGCTAAAGTTGTTTGAGTTACCAAACACGGCGGCATCACGCCGAATCAGTGGTGTTTATGGCAACTGGCTGGCAAACCAAAACCCTGACTCTGCGCATGCGGTACTTACTGAAAATGCAGGTGGGACTTATACGGTTTCACTTCGTGCCCCGTTAAACAATAAACAAGGTGCCGTGGCCGTGTGTGGTCAGTTCCCGACAGGTGGGGGCCGAGAGGCGGCGGCAGGAATCAACGCGTTAAGCAAAGATGATGTGCATGCTTTTATTGATGCGGTAGAAACCTACTACGCATAGCATTTTCCAAAATATGAATGCAAAAAAGGAGCCGAGTGGCTCCTTTTTTATTATAAGTCGATGAGTCAGATAATCAGCGTTTTAACCAAGATTTCGGATTCTGCGCTTCACTATTACGACGAATTTCAAAGTACAGCGATGGCCTGTCTTGACCACCCGTATCACCCGCGAGAGCAATCACTTCGCCGGCGGTGACTCGATCGCCTTCTTTTTTAGTTAACGCTTGGTTGTAACCATAGAGGGTCATGTCACCTTTTCCGTGGTCGAGCAGTACCACTAAACCGTATCCGCGCAGATACTCAGCAAATACGACAGTACCAGGATAAACGGCTTTCACTTGTTGACCATAGTTGGCAGACAACACCATACCCTTCCAGTTTACCTGCCCAGTTTGTCGCGTACCAAAGTTGTGTAACACACTGCCTTTGAGTGGCCAGGGCAACTTACCGCGCTGTTTGCCGAGTCCGTCCATTGGCACCGCATTACGCTTCGCTGCTTTGGCGATCTCTGCTTTTAAACGGGTTTCGTTGCGTTGCAGCTCGGCTAAGTAGCGTTTGTCATTCTTGATACTGCTCTGAATTTTATTCAGGGTTTGCTTACGCTTGGATTGTGTACTCGCTAGCGCTGTACGTTTTTCGGATTGCTGCTTGAGCAGAGTCTCGATTTGCTCTTTTTCTAGCTCGAGCTGGTTTTTGTTGTGCGCTAATTCTTGGGTTATTTTGGTGATCGCATCAATCACTTCAGCACGTGCTTTAGCTAAATGCTGGAAGTATTGGCTCATGCGGTCTTCTTCCACACCTTGATTTAACAAGTGACCATTGGCCTTCGCTCGCTCGGTTACGTAATACGTTTGCAGCAGCTGTTTGAGTTCTTCTTCTTGCTCTTGACGCTGTGCTTCTTGCAAGGCAATTTTCTCTTCCAGGTTTTCTATGTTTTTGTCTGCTTGTGCGAGGTTAGACTTGGTTTGTCGTATTTCACGCTCAAGCTTAGAAATACCAAGCTCTTGATCTTTTAGTGACTTCTGTAACTCATTGAGCTGCTTTTCTTGGGAAGAGAGCGATTTGCGCTGACGGCTTATCTCACTGGATACGCCTTTGAGCTCTTGCTGACTCACAGCAGAGGAGGTAATGGGATAAGTGGCAGATAAAGCACAAGTTAATAAAATAGCCGAGCGTAGAACAGGGTGATTTTGTTTTCGCACTTGAGAGTTACCTACCACGTTGTTGTCAAAAAGGTTTGTTGACGATTAAATACCATCTCCATGGATAAAGCTTTGCGACTTGCCGTTAAAGCCTTGATCCATATCGAGAGAGGGTTTGTCCGTTTTTGGACGTCCGACGATTTTTGCAGGCACGCCAGCCACCGTTGTGTGAGGAGGCACGGCTTGCAATACCACAGAGCAAGATCCGATTTTCGCGCCTTCACCGACTTCGATATTGCCAAGAATCTTTGCACCAGCTCCGATCATCACACCCTCGCGAATTTTCGGGTGACGATCACCGCATTCTTTACCAGTACCACCAAGGGTGACATCTTGCAGTATAGACACGTCGTTTTCGACCACGGCAGTTTCACCAATCACGATGCCTGTTGCATGGTCGAGCATGATACCACTACCAATGCGCGCTGCAGGGTGAATATCGACCTGACATGCTACCGAAATCTGATTTTGTAGGTAAGTCGCAAGAGCGTGACGACCTTGCTTCCACAGCCAGTTTGCTACTCGGTAGCCTTGCAGTGCGTGATAGCCTTTTAGGTACAGCAATGGCATTGAGTACATTGAAACAGCAGGGTCGCGATTGACCGTGGCACAAATATCACAAGCCGCACCGTCAGTGATGGTTGGATCAGCCGCAAAGGCTTCTTCAACCACTTCACGCACAGCCATCGCT
This sequence comes from Vibrio sp. Vb2880, assembly GCF_033337975.1. Lineage (NCBI taxonomy): Bacteria > Pseudomonadati > Pseudomonadota > Gammaproteobacteria > Vibrionales > Vibrionaceae > Vibrio > Vibrio sp. Vb2880. Next base: position 10,319 of record NZ_JAWORT010000026.1, on the reverse strand, counting down.
GGCATGGAAGCGGTGTTCAATTTGTTAGCCAGAATATAACTCAGAGCGGCACACAAACTTTCATGCTTGATAATGGTGGCATGATAGAAGCTTGCCAGCATAGGCTCTTGTTCTGACATTTCACGGGCTTCTGAGACAATTTTGTTCCAGACTTTTTGTTTTTCGCAGTGTTTCATTCTCAATATCCAGAGTGGTTCTTCCGTGACCCGACAACTTCAATTTTTCTCAGATGAGCTGCAAAGGGCGGTAGATTGCTACTTTCCTTCGGCTTTTTTGTCACGAGCAAGTAAATCTTGCGCTGCTAAGCGCGCATCTTTTCCTTGATACAATACTTGATAAATTTGATCAACTATCGGCATCTCAACACCCATACGTTGAGAAAGTAGCCATACTTCTTTTGTATTGCGGTAACCTTCAACCACTTGACCAATTTCTTCTTGAGCCGTATCAACGTCTTTACCTTGGCCTAATGCCAAGCCAAAGCGTCGGTTACGTGATTGGTTATCGGTACATGTCAGGACAAGATCGCCTAAACCCGCCATGCCCATAAAGGTTTCTGGCTGTGCACCCAGCGCAGCACCAAGGCGACTCATTTCAGCCAAGCCACGAGTAATTAATGCAGTACGGGCATTGGCGCCAAAACCGATACCATCAGACATACCCGCACCAATCGCAATAACGTTTTTCACAGCGCCACCCAATTGCATACCAATAAAGTCACTATTGGCATATACGCGGAAGGTTTTGCTACAGTGGATTTTTTCTTGTAGATCCGCAACAAATTCAGAATCTGGAGACGCAACAGAGATTGCAGTCGGCATACCCATTGCGAGCTCTTTCGCAAACGTTGGGCCAGACAATACTGCTAGTGAGTAGTTTTCACCGATAATGTCATAAGCGACGTCTTTCAGTAGGCGCCCCGTTTCAGGTTCAAGCCCTTTGGTTGCCCAACAGATGCGAGAGTCTTCGCGCAAGAATGGTTTACAGCTGTTTAGCACGATGCCAAAGACATGGCTTGGAACCACAACCAACAAATCTCGGCTTGCTTGAACGGCTTTTTCTAAATCCGATTCAATGATCAAGCTTTCAGGGAAATCAACACCTGGTAAAAAGGCATGGTTAGCTCGGTCTGCTTCTAGGCGAGCCATGTGCTCTGGCTCGTGTCCCCAAAGGACAACGTTCGCGCCGTTACGAGCGAGTGAGATTGCCAAAGAGGTGCCGTATGAGCCTGCGCCAATCACAGTCATTGCGATGTCTTTACCGTAAGCATTGTTTGTATTTGCTTGTGTCATGCTACCGCCTAATTGTCTTGCTACTAGTAGAATCTAGTTCCTAATCGTCAAATTTTACGCCTTCTGGCGATTAGGAACTAGGAACTTTTGTCAGAAATAAAAAATGCACATTGCATCGGATGGTAGACGCTCTGTGCATTTTATTTGATTCGGTGACGTCAGCACTGTGGCTATTCGTCACTTATAAAACGTGAATTACGCTTCAGCTTCGCCTTGTTGAGCTTGCTGTTGTAGGTAGTTCATGAATAGCGCGTCAAAGTTTACTGGCGCTAGGTTCAGTTGAGGGAACGTACCTTTAACGACTAGGCTTGAGATAGTTTCACGAGCGTATGGGAATAGGATGTTCGGGCAGAATGCGCCTAGGCAATGTGCAAGTTGACCAGCTTCCATTTGTTCAGCAGTGAAGATACCACCTTGTTGAACTTCACATAGGAACGCAGTCTCTTCTTCGTTCTTCACAGTAACGGTTAGGCGTAGAACAACTTCGTAAACGCCTTCACCAAGCTCACGGCTTTGAGTGTCTAGGTCTAGTTTAACGTCTGGGTTCCACTCTTTCTGGAAAATTACTGGAGAGTTCGGCGCTTCAAAAGAAACGTCTTTTAGGAAGATGCGTTGAATTGCGAAGTTTTGTTGTGCGTCTTGAGGTGCTGCTTCAGCCATTTTTTAATCCTTAAATCAATATTTGTTGAGCCTAGAAACGTCTAAGCTCAGAAAACTGGTATGTCCTGAGACTAACTGAGCCAATCTACCTTGACTAGATGAAGCGTGTATTACGTGCAAAGCGTCACAACTTAGTGCTCCAACTGCTTTCAATTTGCTCAGTTTTTTGTCCGCGAGGCTTGGTAAAAGCGCGTTTAAACGCGAACTTTCGTTCTTGCCACGTTCCTACTTCTTACCGCGAACTAACGGCAGGTTCGCTTCGTTCCACGCAATCAAACCATTTTTTAGTAGGCTCACGTTTTCGAAGCCAGCTTTTACTAGTAGGTTTGCGCTTTCTTGAGCGGTCTGTCCTGTCTTACATACCACAATGATTGGGTCTGATTTGTGGTTTTCAAGGCTACCCAAGTTACCCGCTTTGATGTCTGACGGTAAAATGTGAAGTGAGTCGGTGATATGACCTTTTTTGAACTCGTCTTTGGTACGGATATCCACTACAACGCCGTTTTCACGGTTCATAAGATGAGTCAGTTGGTTTACGTTGATTTCTTTGTATGCGGCTGTCGCTGATTTCACGATGTTCATGATAAAGGCGACAAGAAGACCTACCCAAACCAAAGATAGAATCATGTTCTGTTGGAAAAATTCAATGTACTCTTGCATGTCTTGAGCTCTTACGCTGTTGGCGGAAAAATAAAGCAGGAGTATAGCGAGGTTACGGCTCTTAGGCGAGAGGGTTAAAATTTTCTAACGAATAATTGAGATCTCTATAAACCCTTTATGCCCTTACTATCCGTACATTTTGCTCTGGTAGCTTGATTGCTTTTGCCTATTGGACTTATTGGTTTAAGTGACTTCTGTTTTACTGAGAAAAGAGAACAATAGGTATTAACCCATCTTGTTTGATGTTGCTTTAAATTAGCGCTGTTTCAAGTGCAAAAATAAGAATGAGAAGCGTAAGAAAACCGAACTTAGACTGGGGTGTACAAAGCGTATTAGAAATGACTATGCTTGTGGAACACGATTGTCGGCACTGACTCGTTGTTCGCTTAACTTGTAAGATAGCAACAATAAATCGCAAACATTATTTGATCTTAACCTACAGTTTTGGTTAAAAAGTGTAGTAAAATTACGCTAGTTTTGTTTCAAGGTTAGATAGGGCAGCGAGGCCCTACGCCAAAAGTTACTTAAATTTGATGAGGTCATCACTATGTCAGCTAAGAAGCCATTGGCTCTAGTTATCCTTGACGGTTACGGTTACCGTGAAGACACAGCAAGTAACGCAATTGCGAATGCGAAAACACCAGTAATGGATGCTCTGATTGCGAATAACCCACACACATTAATCTCTGCTTCAGGCATGGATGTTGGCCTTCCTGATGGTCAAATGGGTAACTCTGAAGTTGGTCACACTAACATTGGTGCAGGCCGCGTTGTATACCAAGACCTGACTCGTATCACCAAATCAATTGCTGATGGTGAGTTCGAACAAACGCCTGCGCTAGTTGAAGCAATCGACTCTGCTGTGAAAGCTGAAAAAGCAGTACACATCATGGGCCTGATGTCTCCAGGCGGTGTTCACTCTCACGAAGACCACATTTACGCAGCAGTTGAAATGGCAGCGGCGCGTGGCGCAGAGAAAATCTACCTACACTGCTTCCTAGACGGCCGTGACACACCACCACGTAGTGCTGAAAACTCACTACAACGTTTCCAAGACTTATTTGCGAAACTAGGTAAAGGCCGCGTTGCTTCTCTAGTAGGTCGTTACTACGCAATGGACCGTGACAATAACTGGGATCGCGTCCAAGTTGCTTACGATCTTCTAACTCAAGCTAAAGCTGAGTTCACAGCAGAAACGGCAGTTGCAGGTCTAGAAGCGGCTTACGCTCGTGAAGAAAACGACGAATTCGTTAAAGCAACAGCTATCAAAGCAGAAGGTCAAGAAGACGCAATCATGCAAGATGGCGATGCGGTTATCTTCATGAACTACCGTGCTGACCGTGCACGTCAAATCACTCGTGCATTCGTTCCTGCATTTGACGGCTTTGAGCGTGCAGTATTCCCAGCAATTAACTTTGTGATGCTGACTCAATACGCGGCTGATATCCCTCTAGCTATCGCATTCCCACCTGCGTCTCTAGAAAACACTTACGGTGAGTGGCTATCTAAACAAGGTCAAACTCAGCTACGTATCTCTGAAACAGAGAAATACGCACACGTGACTTTCTTCTTCAACGGTGGTGTTGAGAACGAATTCGAAGGCGAAGAGCGTCAATTGGTTGCTTCTCCAAAAGTTGCAACGTACGACATGCAGCCTGAAATGAGCTCTCCAGAACTAACAGAGAAGATGGTTGCGGCTATCAAATCAGGTAAGTTCGATACCATCATCTGTAACTACCCGAATGCAGATATGGTTGGTCACACTGGCGTTTATGAAGCGGCTGAGAAAGCAATCGAAGCACTAGACGAAAGCGTTGGTAAAGTGGTTGAAGCAATCAAAGAAGTGGGTGGTCAGCTACTGATCACTGCGGACCACGGTAACGCAGAGATGATGATCGACCCAGAAACTGGCGGCATCCACACTGCTCACACTAACCTACCAGTACCTCTAATCTACGTAGGTGACAAAGCGGTTGAGTTCAAAGAAGGCGGTAAACTGTCTGACCTTGCACCAACAATGCTTTCTCTAGCAGGTCTAGAAATCCCTGCAGAAATGTCTGGTGAAGTGCTAGTTAAGTAATTAACTGACGATTCAGAATGATAAAAGCCCGAGTTCGACTCGGGCTTTTTTGTATCTGGCAGTAAGGGCTGGCCTGCAAGGTTACTGAACCAATATGCCCGCACCAATCACAGCTAGGGCTGCGCCCAACCATGCAAATCGGTTTGGTCGGCGTTTGGTGTAAATCCAGAGCAGTGGTAGCAACATAATTGGCGTGGTTGAAGATAGAAGGGCAACCATACCTACATTTCCTTCTTGCAGTGCGTATAAGATTAGCGTCATGCCGACGGCCATCGCCAAGAAACCATTAAGCGCAGTAATACCAAATACGCGCCAAGTAATGTGTTGCGTCGAGCGAGCGACTTTGACCCCTAGAACTAACAACATGCTGTGGGCGAAAAAGGCACTGATCATTCGAATAGCAGAAGCCGCAACGGGGTCAATACTGGTTTGCATTACTGGCTTGGCGATGATGCCGCCCAATGCTTGGCACATTGCTGCGGTTAAGCCAAGTCCAATACCTACCCAGATGTTACCTTTAATGTCTTCCAAGACGTTATTCACTTGACCTCTTCGGCCAAAGAATATCGCCATCACCACGCCGCTAAATACCAATGATGCGCCCAGTAGTTCTATTGCGGTCATGACTTCGCTAAATAAGAAGTAGCCCAAGATGGCAGAGAACACGGCGTGGCAAGAGAAGAGTAACCCGGCTTGTCTTGGCCCCATACGATTCAAACACGCGAATAGAGCGGTATCGCCAATAAAAATACCAATCAGTCCTGAGGCCATCATTGGCGTTACATGTTCCCAAGAAACCGTTAACCAGCCGCCAGTTATCCAGGCCATTGTTGATAAGATCACGGCCGTACAGCCCATGCGCCAGCGGCTGTAAGAAAAAGCGCCTAGGTGTTGTGCAGGAATGACAGAAATAAGGCTAGAAACTGCCCACAGAAAAGCGGCACATAAAGCAAGCCATTCGTAACCCATGATGTGTCGACGTCCTTGTAGAGTAGAGGAGTCTTAATATGCACGAAATTTATGGGATGTAAAAGCCGCTCTGTGAGGGCAGTAGCTGGAGAGCAGCTCCATGACAACACGCTTTTTCATGGAGCTCTTCGATTAAAACAGTACCAAAACTGCGCCATACACGATAAGTAGACCAATCAAACCGAGAATCAGGCCTACTTTCGCCATGTCTTTGCTCTCGATGAGGCCTGTTGAATAAGCCAAAGAGTTTGGTGGTGTGGAAACCGGTAAGATCATGCCAAGTGATGCGGAGAAGGCGACGACAACCAGTAAACCTTGTAGGCCACCAACCGCAATAAGGCTTGGCATGGATGTACCAATAGCGGCAGCAATAGGCATCAATAAGTTTGCCGTTGCGGTATTAGACATAAAGTTCGCCATTAACCAGCACACTACCGATAGGGCTAAAACAACGGCAAATGGTGATAGCAGGCTGTAATCAATGGCGTGCGCTAATGCTTCGGCTAAGCCCGTTTTGTCTAAGGCAATGCCAATTGCTATACCACCGGCAACTAGCCATAAAACATCCCAGTTAATCAGCTTGAGCTCTTCTTTTCCCATAATGCCCGTTAACGTGAACACTGCTAGTGGGATAATCGCGACAACATATGTATTCATGCCATGCACTTTCGTTGTCATCCAAAGCAAAATGGTTAGTGCAAAAGTGATGTAGACGACGATCGCACGCCAGCTCCTTTTGAATGTACCATCTAGCTTTAGTTTCATTTCTGGTTCGCTAGACGGAAACAGCTTTTGCAACAAGAACCAAGCTACAGTGAGTTGTACCAACACAAATGGTAGACCCATTGTCATCCACGATAGGAAGTCTATCGCGTTTTCTCCAGTGAGATATTGAAGCGCTATCGCATTAGGTGGCGTGCCTATCGGAGTCGCAATGCCGCCTGTATTCGCGGCAATTGGAATACACAACACCAGTGCTTTAATGCCTAAATCCCCTTTAGGTGCTGAAGCGACGATGGGGCCAAGCAGGGCTAGCATCATCACGGTCGTGGCAGTATTGGACATAAACATTGAAAAAACGGCGGTAATTAACATCAAGCCCAGCATGATGAACTTAGGTTGGGTGCCGAATGGTTTTAATAGAACTCGGGCGAGGTTGTTGTCGAGCTCGTATTTGGAAGCCGCAATCGCGAGAGCAAAACCACCCATAAAAAGAATAATGATCGGTGAAGAGAAGGCCGAGAAAATATCGGTGTAAGCAATTAACTCTCCTAAATCATGCCCCGCTGGTGTATTGCGAAATAGATGCAAACCTTTATCCGATATCATGATCAGTTCAAGAGCGATAATAAGAATGGACGTAGCAAAAACGGGAACCGGCTCGAGAACCCAAAGTAGGGCAGCAAGAAGAAAAATAGCTAACAGGCGATGCTGAATTAAAGTGAGATCGTCAATAGGAATAGCATCGATCGGCATCATCAAAACACCGAGCGGAATTAAAAAGCACACCAGCAATTTCGCCAACGTGTTTACACTCATCTTTGGCATTGGCTGCCCCTCTAAATATTCATTCTAAGCGCAGGATAATTGATTGTGGAATGAGGGTCTTAGAGGCAGGTATGAGTTTGAGAAATAGAGGCTAAATTTCGAACGGAGTTTTGCTTTTTATCAATAAAAAGAGCCCTGAATAAAGGGCTCTTAACGGTGTTTTACTTAATTTTTTAAGGCGTAAGGTGTGCCCATAACGGTTGGCTTACCGTTTTCCATGCTTGCGTCAAACTCAATCGCGTCTTTGGCAAACAGGTTAATAACAGTAGAACCCAGTTTGAAGCGGCCCATCTCTTCGCCTTTTTTCAAGATCACGGCCTTGTCACCCTCTGCTGGGTAATCCCATTTGTAGACAGTGTTTCCACGAGGCGGAGTGATCGTGCCAGCCCATACTTGCTCAATGCTACCAACAATTGTCGCACCAACAAGCACCTGTGCCATTGGACCAAACTCAGTATCGAAGATACACACCACACGCTCGTTACGTGCAAATAGGTTTGGTACGTTTTCTGCTGTCAGAGGGTTTACTGAGAACAGGTCACCTGGTACGTAAATCATTTGGCGCAGAGTGCCGTCACATGGCATGTGTACACGGTGGTAATCGCGCGGAGATAGGTACAATGTCGCAAAAGAACCATCTTTAAATTCGTCAGCTAAATTCGCGTCACCGCCCAGCAATTCTTGTGCTGAGAAGTGATGACCTTTTGCTTGGATAAGTTGACCATCTTCAATAGGGCCAAACTGGCTAACACAAGCGTCGGCTGGATGAGTGATGACGTTTTCGCCTTCAGAAATTGGGCGTGCGCCTTCTTTTAGCTCACGAACGAAAAACTCGTTGAACGTTTTAAAATGCTTAGGATCTGAGTGCTTTGCCTCATCCATATTCACATTGTATTGTTTGATAAACCAACGAATAACTGCTGTTGTTAGACCGCCAGCTTTTGCTGAAGCCAGTTTACCCATTAGGCGAGTGAGGCCGTGTTGTGGGATCCAGTACTGCAGTCCAACTTTAAACTTGTCCATCTTTAATTCCGATACTTCTGTTAGATTCGCGCTTTAGGGCGCGTGATGTTACTGAAATTTAATTTGCTTGTCAGTATTAGGTGAAGACTTTTTACACAGTTACAGCCTTAACTCAATTACAGATCGGCTTTTTTATTACGTGAATACTGACGATTTGCTTTGTTTTCAACCATGCTTTCCAAAATGCGATGATAGTTTTCAAAGCGAGTTTCGTTAATTTCCCCGTTCTCGACAGCTTCGCGTAGAAGGCAGCCTGGGTCATCATTGTGTTTACAATCTCGGAACTTGCAACCGCCTAAATATGGTCGAAATTCAACGAATGCTTTTGTTACTTCTTCTGCTTCCAAATGCCAAAGACCAAATTCACGTACTCCAGGTGAGTCGATCAAATCGCCACCCGTTGGAATGTGGTATAAACGTGCAGCCGTCGTGGTGTGTTGGCCCAAGCCAGAGTTCTCAGAGACTTCGCCTTCTTCCACTTCGCTCTCTAGTTCCGGCATTAACGCGTTGACTAAGCTGGATTTCCCTACGCCTGATTGACCAACAAAGATATTAATTCGGTCACGCAGCAGGGTTTCTAGTTCAGCAATGCCTTCTCCAGACTTCTTGCTGACCAGAAGCACTTTATAGCCAATGCGTTCATATTCTTTGAGCCATTCTTCATACATTGCACGATCATCGGCTTCTAGAAGGTCGACTTTATTTAAGACCAACAATGGCGCAATATTCAGTGTTTCTGATGCAACGAGATAGCGGTCAATAATATTTAGCGATAGCTCTGGTAATACCGAAGAGACAATGACCATTTGATCAATATTGGCTGCAACGGGTTTTAGGCCATCGTAATAATCTGGACGAGTGAGCACTGAAGAGCGAGGTTCTACCGCTTCAACAACACCAGAGATGCCCGCCATAGACTCCAATCCTTCGCGCCATAAAACACGATCGCCAGATACTAGAGACTCAATACCACGGCGGAGGTTACAGCGTTGAATTTCGCCTGTTTCAAGGTCTTCAATGTCCGCGTGCTGACCAAAACGAGTGATCACGAGACCTTGCTTGCTGGCGCCTAGCATGTTTTCATCCCACTGGATGGAATCTTCTTGCTTCTTCAAACGCTTTTGTTGGTTGCTACGTACGCGTCGCACCTGACCTTTGGTTAACTTTTTCTTCTTTGCCACAATTCTGTACTTTATGTGAATTTACTCAAATGGTTGAGCCGTACTCTTGGCTCCGTGTATGAGTATCGTGTTTCTCGTATTTTGAGGTATAGTACCTCTTTTATCGATAAACAAATAGGCGGCGTAACCATGTCCTTTAGCGATCAAAACCTAATTTGGGTTGATTTAGAGATGACAGGGCTTGATCCTGAAACGCACAAAATCATCGAAATTGCTTCTATTGTCACGGATAGCGAACTAAATATTTTGGCTGAAGGTCCAGTGTTAGCGATTCATCAGCCGGAAGAAGAACTGGCGAAAATGGACGACTGGTGTACTAATACGCATACGGCAAGCGGTTTGGTGGAGCGCGTTCGAAACAGTCAAATCTCAGAACAAGACGCAGTCGCACAAACCATTGAATTTTTAGAAAAATGGGTGCCAAAAGGGGCGTCGCCAATATGTGGTAACAGCATTGGGCAGGATCGTCGCTTTTTATACAAGCATATGCCTGAGTTGGAAGAGTTCTTCCATTACCGATATGTTGACGTTAGTACTCTTAAAGAACTAGCACGTCGCTGGCAACCTGAGGTGCTAAATGGGTTCACAAAACAGGGAACACATTTGGCCTTGGACGACATTCGTGAGTCCATCGCAGAACTTAAGTACTATCGAGGTACTATTTTCAAGATTTAACTGTTAAGGTTGCGATCCAAATTGTTGTAATTTATATCGCTTTTGATTGCTTTTTCGTCGTTCAGTAAAAAAATAAAGTTTTTTTGAAGGAAGGACTTGCATCACAAAAAAATGCTCTTATAATTCGCAGCCCTAAACAGCGGAAACGTTGTTGATGCGACACTAGCTCAGTTGGTAGAGCGCAACCTTGCCAAGGTTGAGGTCACGAGTTCGAACCTCGTGTGTCGCTCC
>NZ_JAWORT010000025.1:0-70460 GCF_033337975.1 Vibrio sp. Vb2880 | reverse complement strand
AACTTGAATCACTTGTCAAAAACACTATGGATAAAGCTGCTAGTAAAAATCGCTTCAAAATAATCCCTCCTAACGCCCTGTTAAGGGGTGAGCAACGCAATACCAATGCCGCCGCATACCACCTTAATCACTAAATCCAACGCATAGTAAAAATGCCACGCGTTGCGAATCACTCTTAAACAGTTTGTTATGTGAATGTATTTTCCAACTGTTTTTTCGAGAACTCTTCGAGCTTGTCTATATTTTCAAAGATTACATTTAAATTTCTGTAAGCAAGCCTAATAGAGTCCCAATCTAGAGCAACATTTTCAAAGTGCGATTCACTACGAGCAAAGTCGTACACGTTATTGATTAATGCTTGTAACTCCGCTGTGTTATATAAACACGATCTAGCATAGGGCTCATTTGAATAATTTTCTTTACAGATACCCTCAAGCCTAGAGTGATGCACTTGTAGTAGCTTAAGAATAACTGCAAGATATCTTGCCACCTCCACATCGGCGTACTTGATACATTCTTTAAATACCTCAAATTGTTCAAGTGGTAACTGAGGGCAATTTAGTGTCAATTGCGTATTTCTGCGACCGATTAACGGTGGAAATGTACAAACTAGAACCATTGCACTTGATGTTAGGTATTTTGATAGTTCACTCAAAGCGTGTGGCAAGAATGCTTTCGCTCCCTCAAACTCTCGTTTCCGTTGTTCAATCGCTTGATAACGAGATACATACAACGCAATTATGCTTGATAAAAATGCCAGCATACCTACGTTTAGAGATTGCCAACTGTGCCAAACTCCATGAACATAACTCCAGTCCCCGTAAAACCAAGGCACGACAAACATAAAAGGCACATATGTAACAAAAAACAATACACCTAGTACTTTAACAGCATTTATATAAAATTCAGACCTAAACGCCCTGAACCAACCCATTGTGATACCTCATTCATTCACATAACGCCGCGTTAAGGGGTGCCGGCACGCAATACATAAGCTTCTGCAATGCACCATAAACACTGAACTCAACGCATATTGAAAATGCCACGCGTGCCAAATCCCTCTTAAACGCTTTGTTATACGCTCGAACGTTTAAGCCAAAATTCTACGACAAGCCCTACTTTGAAACCATGATTTTTATGTGCTTTGATGCACTCAAGTCAGGCTTAGACTTACAGCGACTTGCCACTGAAACCACTTGGAACAAACCACGCCGTAGAAAACGGACTGACAACACCAAAAAGAGCTTTTGAAAAGACAATTTCACAATGAGGACTTTCCACAAACTCACTGAAACCACGTGAACTCACCACACCAAAGAAAGTACCCTTTCAGCGAGTAAAACAGCTTTTAGAAAGGCAAACTCACAGAGCTGAGTTTCAGCGAAAAACACAGCCTGGACTGACCCTGAAAAATCAGCACCAAAGAAGAAAACCATCACACAAACGGCAAGCCGAAAGTGAGCAAAGAACCAAGGAAAATTAAGATTGAAGCCGGAATATCTCGACGCCCAAATACCACGAATCAACGCTGAAAATCGCGATTTTTGACCTGAATTTTTAGACTTTCTTCATATGGCGTATAACGCCTTGCTAAGGTGTGAGTAACGCAATACAAAAGCTACCGCACAGCGCCTTAATCACATAAGCCACCGCAAAGTAAAAATGCCACGCGTGCTGAATCACACTTAAGCAATTTGTTATGCGTTTACTCAAAGATTTCATAGTGACGCTCAACATTTACCGTCACTTTACCCCAGAGAGATGCTTTGACCCTTTGCTGATGATGCGCAAAAGCCATTTTATCTACGAACTCTTCGTAAACATCAAAACGAAGAGGATCTTCTGAGTTTTGGGTAACGCTAAACGTAATACACCCCGACTCTTCGAGTGTAAGACGTTTATGATTTACCAACTCACTTTTTACCGATTCAAGCTCCGATTCAGGAACTAAGATAAAACCTTTCAATGTTACTTTTGACATGAACATCCTCTTGACGCATAACGCCGCATTAAGGTGTGAACAACGCGACCACTGAACTAAACCATACCACCATAAACAATGAACCCAACGATGGAATAAAAATGCCAAGCGTTGGGAATCACTCTTAAATGCTTTGTTAGCTTACTTTCTTGCATTGAATTAAATCTATTTGATATTTTTTTGTTTCCGGTGGTACTCGTTAGCCTGAGCATTGGAAGCGAATATACGATCCATTACATACTCACGCTCACAGTTTTGGTATGCGACCGGATATCTGCTACAACTTATTCGCAGTTTTTCTCTAACTCTATAATATGAATCAAGATACTCTTGTTCAGTAATATATCTTGGAAGATATGAAGCATAGTCAATAGCACTCGAATCGAAGAAGTCATTGCTAGGAAGATATAAGTTTGTCGATACATAATCGTAGCCATGGCTATCAGACTCTGTAGAAGCTTCTACCACACGATATATATATTTAATCCTATACTTATCATCGTAAATATATCTCGAACTACCATTATCACTATCTAAATTCAAGTACAAATCATTCGTTATATTGAACCACTCATCATTCTTAGTAGTGATCTTTTGAGGGATTTTTAATTTTTTTCTATTGCAATTAGGGAAGGCGTTAGATATGTAGTTATTTAAACAAGCAGCTCTTATTAAAAGAGGATCTTTATTATTGTCACTCAAGTACTCCATACTTGGTAACATAAATTTTGCTACTACATGATCATAATTTTTATCAGAAAAAAAATACTTTCCTACACGGCTCGCGTCTCGAATGACAAAACCCCAATATAAATAGTTATTGACAGCATCAACGTAAAAACTAGTTGTCGGCTCAAAAGCTTTATCATCAGAGATCTCTACAGTATCAAAGTTTGGTTTTCCTACCATATTTTCTTGCTCACCAGTCGCTAAATCTGTCATTAATATGGAGTACGAACTATTTTTTTTATAACTGTAAACTTTATTCGTAGAGGCTATAAAGGCGCCACATAGCCCTGTATCAATAACTTGACGGGTAAATAAATCAAACGTTCGGCAAACTCCTCTATCACTTAAATAGACATAACGCCCATCGTTTGAACGCAATATTCCAGGATTACTCAATCTAAGGCTCGGTAATTCAAAACCAAATATCAAAGCACGAATATTGCTTCCATCCATATTAGATATATAATAATCATTGTCAAATTTAAACATCTGCTGTGGATGACTATTTGAGGAATTCCATATTTCCACATTCGGATTTTCTGGTATATTAAGGTCAATACCTAAATAAGGAACGTAAGAATTATCAGCGCTCTTGAGAAAATCTCGCTCAGCCATACGATCAATATCTTTCTCTCTACTTACATCAGAATAATTCACCTCCAAATATACATTCGATAAGATAATTGCTAGTGTTGAACTAAAAGCCAGGGTTAGAAAAACAAGGAATATTTTCATTTTTTCTACATCATTACTCAGCTGCTGAAAAGTTTGATGATTTAAGTAGGCCCTCATATTGTTTAAATTGTCGACTATGAGAGTGCCTATAATCACTCATGGTAGGGTTCGGTGGAAAATATGGGCCAAAATCACTTCCATCCATTTTTTGTTGTACAATCTCAGAAACATATCCCTGTGGGTTAAATATAGTTAGTGATTTAATATAATTATTATTATGCAAATGGTAATCATAGTGTAGCGTTTCAAACAATCCACTCTCGCCTGAAGTACGGTGACGAGAGATCACCCAACTAAAAGGGTGCTGCACAGCATACCATGTATCATTCTGAATGGTAATCTTTGTCTCCATAAATTGTTCTATTAAGTCATACTTACTTCGAATCGCCATGTCTTTACCTCCCTCGCAATAAACGAATTTAGTGTAGGCATTGGACAATAGCTTACCTTCATATCGACATTCGGATTCATCATTATTTAGAGAATCTCCTGCTGAAGAAAGAGCCATTGCTTGAACGAATCCATTTTGGTCCCAAAATAATCGATCTTTTTTTTCATCTATTTTGAAGTAAAACTTAGAGTTAATATCGAGACCTTCAATGTAAATAGGCTCCTCTTCTAAACTGAATAGATTTAAACGGTAAACTTCACCCTTTCTAATAATATAGGCATGTTTGTTATCAGAGGAGAAACTAGTTAAATTGGTATTCTTTTTTGTTGCTAAAATTTGGTCGGTCTTTAAATCATAGAGGGTGTTTTCGGCATATAGAAATCTTCCGTTAGGTGAACGAACGATGAAACTGTAGTAACTATCACTATCAGGGGTAGAAACAGGAAATCGTCTTACATTCGTGCCATTAAAATCCATTGTATAAAGTGAATCAGTCGGCCAATAATAGAACATCAATTGAGGCATTGTATGAATAGCGTCCCATTTTTCAATAGGATGTTCTACCGACATATCTACATCAATTTTCCAAACAATCCTTCCCTTATTCAATCTTTCTTCCAAAGTTTCCCCTTTCTTTTTTGGGAAAGCTCTATCTCGTACAATCTCATCGAGTTGGTTTTGAAAACTTTCACTTTCGCGTGAAAACTGTTGTTGAAAATTTGATTGCTCACTCGCTGAGCTTAGTGTTGAGAAAATTAATAGAAGCCAGAGTCCTGCATAGGATAGGCGAAGTGAAATTTTAGAACTATTCATTTTTACCACTGATAGTTGTTTAGCTTGAGTCACTAACCTCATAGTAACCAAAACCAGCTCAACGGCAAAGTTAAACTAATCATTCGAACTCGCTTTTGGCTACAAGCCTACCTTAAAAGTTTTACCTTTCCACCTTTTAAGCTAACGCCGCGTTAAGTGGTGAACAACGCCAGCCACCAAACCTAAACCATTGTACCTTAAACACTTAACCTGACTAGAACTGAAATCGCTAAGCGTTGTGAATCCGTCTTGAACGCCTTGTTAGGCGAAGTTTCACACCAGTGTTTAAGTTGTTTTGAAAGCAGATTACCCGAAACAAAATAAGCAACCAAACACCCACTGATTTTTTGTGATTCAAGAACCACAAAACTCACTATGTTTCAGCCAAAATTCCAACGACCACGAAATACAGACCTTCAGCAACAACGCAGGTTTTGAACCCAAAAATGCCAAAGAGACAAACTAACAGCGCAATCGAAAGCCTCAATTGACTTGCCCTGCCACACTTTGAGCCAGTGAAACTCACAACCAACCGACTGTGAAAGCCAATGAGGCAACCCACGAAATTTGGCATGTTTTACGGCTGGAGAGATTAAAAAACTTAAGCCGACAATGTTAAGTTGCCGACATAGAAAAGCGAAAGGCCAAAGAGATATAAGAAGATGAGAACAAATAACTTTCCTGCCCGTCGCCTAACGCCCTGTTAAGTAGTGAGGCATGCAATACAAAGGCTTCTGCACTACTCCGTAAACACTAAAATCACTGCAAACCAAAAATGCCACGCATGCCGAATCTGCTTGAACAGTTTGTTATGTTTTACCACAACTGACTCGCTCACATAGCAAAGAACTGAATTGCATAAGAAATTGTTTAACTTGCGTCACACCACTTTGTGGAATTAACCGGCAAAAGCGATAAACACAAAGCGCGTAATTCCCAGGAATTTGATTGAGGCGACTTTGATGGATTTTAGCGAGCGAATGCATCTCTTTCAAAACAGCGAAAAACAAAACCCAAATTGCCGAAAGCCCCGCTGCCGATTTGCTGATTGGGAAATAGAACCGAAGCGATTTTAAGCCAGACTAATTACCAACGCGCAGGCGCGACTTCGAATTGAAGCAACCCACGAATTTTTAAGCGTGATTATTTTTGAGAGATTCATGAACTTGGGCAGACAATATTGAATTGCTGAGACAACTCGAAAAAATTGCCAAAGAGACCAAAGAAATAAGCGCCAATAAACCTTTTATTTCGTCTAAATCAACGTGAAACATAACGCCCTGTTAAGGTGTGAGCAACGCAATACCGAAGCTCCCGCATATCACCTTAAACACTAAAACCAACGCATAGTAAAAATGCCACGCGTTGCGAATCACTCTTAAACAGTTTGTTATAAGGTTAATAGCGCTAGGATTAGCCCGCCTACTACCGTGCCGATAACTGCAACTACCGTTTGACTAAACATAGAGCTACCAACTAGCTTTTTAACCGATGACGTTTCTTGAACTTCACCCGCTGCTGATGTTAAAAACTGGTCAGTAACATCATCACCACAATCTTTAATTTCGCTATCTTGATATCCATATCCGGGACTGATGAGAACAATCGGACTTCCAGTGTTAAAGTCGTCAATTTCTTTACGACTACGCTCCTGAAGTTTCTGTAGTTCTGCTTTATGAGAGAACCGGGTAGATATAACTCGAATGCTTTTCAACGAACGCGTTTCAATAACAGAGCCAGACACCAATAATCTGACACCCTTTTTATAAGGTAAAACAAACTTGGCAAACAGTTCAGGCTCAGAGAGATCTTTGAACAAGCAAATCCATGAATCACTGTCTTTTTCTTTGATTAATACGTGATAGTTACTCATTACTTTATTTAACCTTATAACGCCGCGTTAAGGGGCAGCAACGCGCTACCACAGACATCAATTTACCACCGTAAACACAAATACCAAGATGTGAGCCAAACTCGCCACGCGTTGACTGTCCCTCTTGAACGCTTTGTTAGGCATAGGACGCTTTGTTTAGCACCCATTTTTCCAGCTCTTCATTGTCATCATCAACGACAATACCTGTAAAAACGAAATTGTTAGCTTTTACAACATTAAGTGAAGCTACATTGATTGAAGAAATCAAAGCAACTACGTTTTCAACCACACCTGTTCCAAACGCTAAATCGCAAAGTTGGTTAACTGCAGACTTTGCCAACCCACGACCTTGTTGCTTAGGTGCAACATTGTATCCAATTTCCACCTCACCAGCTTTGGGCTCATATTTAAAGCCACAAAAGCCAACAACATTATCTTGAAATAACATCATATAAGGCAGTGACCATATTTCAGCCCCAGCTTTTTGAGCTTGTTGCAATGAACGATTGAGTACATGATTAGGTGGAATAGAACCATTACAAAAATCAATTTCTTTCCCTGTTGTTCCACTAATCAATTGATTCAGCTGTTTCTTATTTATCTGCTGTAGTTTCATTTTCCACTCTATGCCTAACGCCTTGCTAAGGTGTGAGCAACGCAATACCTTAGCCTCCGCATAATACCTTAAACACTTAAACCGACGCATAGTAAAAATGCCACGCGTTGCGAATCACTCTTAAGCAACTTGTTATACCGCTTGGTTGAGGCTAAAATGACCAACATAAAGACCACTTAAGAGACCTATTATATGACCACTAGAATTTTAGCCGATGTTGCTGCAAGCATTACTGAGTTGAAAGCTAACCCTATGAAAGTTGCAACTAGTGCTTACGGCGAACCTGTTGCTGTATTAAACCGAAATGAACCAGCATTTTATTGCGTACCTGCCGAGGCGTACGAAATGATGATGGACAGACTCGAAGATCTTGAACTACTAGCTATCGCTAAAGAGCGTGAATCTGAAGAGAGCATTTCGGTAAATATTGATGACCTATAAACTCGACTTTAAAAAGAGCGCACTCAAAGAGTGGAAAAAGCTTGGTTCTACTCTGCAACAACAATTTAAGAAAAAGCTAATCGAGCGCTTAGATAACCCACATGTTCCGGCTTCAAAACTTTCTGGAGCTGACAACATGTATAAAATTAAATTGCGTCAATCAGGCTACCGTCTCGTCTACAAAGTTGAAGATGATGTCATCATTGTAACCGTCCTAGCAGTTGGAAAGCGCGAACGTAGCGATGTTTACCGTAAAGCCATGAAAAGGTTAGATGACTGATTGCGGTATAACGCCTTGTTAAGGTGTGAGGCACGCAATACCTAAGCCTCCGCATACCACCTTAAACACTAAACCTAACGCATCGTAAAAATGCCACGCGTGCCGAATCACTCTTGAACAGTTTGTTAGTTTTATTGCTGGCGACTCAGTAACAAGCTTGCTCCAGACATAGCCAAGAAAGTTGCACAACCTCTATTGAAGCGCTTTGCCATTTTCAGCTTCGTAAACCACTGTCTTAGGTATATTCCAAATATCGCATAAATCGATATTGCACCCATTTCTAAAATTAGGAACGTAGCCCCTAGAGCGAAGAACTGTTCATTTACACTAGATGAAACATCGACGAACTGTGGTAGAAAAGCAGTAAAGATTAAGATCGCCTTTGGATTACCGGCGGCTAGCAAAAATTCTTGTTTAGCCAAACCTAGTCGGTTGCGAGTGTTCCCTAGCTCAGAAACAGGACTTGCTTCCGAACGCCAAAGATTAAAGGCAATCCACAACAAATAAGCCGCACCCACAATTTTAATCGTTAGAAATAGAGTCTCAGAAGCATAGAGAACGACGGCTAAACCAGAAGCAGCCAAGGCAATCATTACAGCGAATGCGGCAATACGACCAAGTCCAGCAATAAAAGCGGACTTGAAGCCGTAGCAACGAGCATTGTTCATGGACAATAGATTGTTTGGACCAGGAGTCATATTGAGCGCAAAACACGCAGGTATAAAGAACAATAACTTCCAGATTTCCACAATATTTCCTCCATAAAACTAACGCCCAATTAAGGGGTGAACAATGCTACCACCCACACCTAAAACATTGTGCCATAAACACTAAATTTGAAGTAGAAGCAAAAGTGCCAAGCGTTGTGAATCCCTCTTAAATTGCTTGTTATATCTCATTACACCATTGTTATTAGCCTAAGCTTATGATTACTCGGGATGTACTCCAAGGAAACCATCATGCGTACCGGCAGCTGGTTATCTACGTGTTTTTCAATAAGTATATTAAATTTAGTTATGTCATATTCTTTTAAATAGGTAAGATTATAAATGTAATTGTCACTTATCTTACTTCTTATGAGCGCTTCAAGTTCCTGTTTATCAAAATGAATAAGCTCTGATTTTTTCATTCTACCTGTTTTGTTTTCTTTTAAATAAGTGAGCTTTCTTTCATCAATCTCAACATCGAAATTATCAATAGCTAATACGTTACTTGTGATAGAGTTTATAGAAAAGTCAGTATCTCTCTTGAAACCATCATATACACGGCGCTCGACTTTATACGAGAGAAAAACCCCATATAAGGAATCCTGAACACTAATACATCTGTAGCCATTTTCCTCGAATGCATAGCCACTCATATTTACGTTTTCTGAGTGATCTCTATCATCCTCATGACCACAGATAATGAAGTTTTTGTGCTTAATAAAGGATCTAACAAGAGTTGTTGAAGCATAGTTTTTCATGAAGCCAGAGAAAGTTACATCAATATATCCCGTGTACGGTTTGTAATTCCCCAAACCATTATTTAAAGTTTCAATGAAGTTATCAGAAACATTATTAATGTACACTAAGAAATATTGACTACCATGCTTATACTCGCTTGGGTTCATAGCTTTAATACTTGCAACCAGTTCACTATAGAGAACATCTTGATTTAATCCATGATCTATATAATCGCCACACAGAAAACTATGACTTGTGCGTCTATCTAACAAAGGTATTATTTTCTCGAATACTTCTCCACCATACCAAGAGCTATCAATTTGAAGAGAGTCAAAGACTAAAATCACTTCTTTTTTGTCAATTGATGGGGTAAGGCAGTTTCTTAACTCCTGATAATTTACAGACTTATCTTTCAAAGTCCCTATCAACTCATGAAACATTCTATTTATCTCCAAATAAATGGATTCATGAGTCATTTGGAAGTAATCAGCCATTACTTCCAACATGCAATGTTCTCTTGCATCAATCGTATAAATTGTTTCCATAGAACCTCTGTGAGATATAACGCTCTGTTAAGGTGTGAGCAACGCAATACCGATGCCGCCGCATACCACCTTAACCACTAAAACTAACGCATAGTAAAAATGCCACGCGTTGCGAATCACTCTTAAACAGTTTGTTATGTTCGTAGCTTTTGTAGTCCTCGAATCGCCCTGTTAGTCGACTCTACCAAGTCAGCCCGTTTCAATTTTTCTCGAATTGCCAATGCTTCTATGAACTGTTGCTCTGCCAGTTTATAATTGCCAACCTCAACGTTCAATTTACCAAAATGCTGCAAGCTAAAACTCAAAGAAAGATCACAAGCAAAGTCCTGGCTTTTTAAGAAGGCTTTTTCAGCGCCAATCATGTCACCTGAATATTGCAGAGCCATACCTGAAACATGGGTTGACCAGAACTTGTTCTTAACGCTAGACGTTGAAGTATGCACTTTGGAAGCCATCCGATAAGCTAACTTACAAAGCCCAATGATTCGTAAACAATCGGCTATCAAGATTAGCTGCCATTCTAGCTTCTCTTTTTTGTTTGAAAGCTTGAATACGAGGGCTTTATACAGCTTTACAACAAGTTTCTGAAAAACGCCAAAAGTTACCCTGTCCCTTTGATATTCCAACATATCCTCCAAGAACATAACGCCCAATTAAGGTGTGAGGCACGCAATACGATGCTCCCACATACAACCTTAATCACTAAAACCAACGCATAGTAAAAATGCCACGCGTGCCGAATCACTCTTAAATTGTTTGTTAGTTGCCCATCTCAGAGCCTAGTGCTAACATTTGTACATACACCAACAAAGGAATACATCATGGACACTAGAATTCAATTTCGTGTTGATGAAGAAACAAAACGCCTAGCTCAACAAATGGCTGAGAGCCAAGGTCGAACTTTAAGTGATGCTTGCCGTGAACTTACTGAGCAACTAGCTGAACAACAAAGAAAAACATTATCTCACGATGCATGGCTAACTGAACAAGTAAACCTAGCATTTGAGAAGTTTGACTCAGGAAAATCCGTTTTCGTTGAGCACCAAACAGCTAAGTCTCGAATGGAAGAGCGCAAAGCCAGAATCCGTAATCGAGGTAAGCAATGATTTTATGGGAAGAAGAGTCACTTAATGATCGTGAAAAGATCTTTGAGTTTCTCTATGACTTCAACCCTGATGCTGCAGAAAAAACTGACAACCTCATTGAAGCAAAAGTAGAAAACTTGCTTGAACAACCTTTAATGGGTGTGCAACGAGATGGTATCCGCGGACGATTACTCATCATTCCTGAGACTTCGATGATTGTCTCTTACTGGATTGAGGGCGATATCATCCGAGTTATGCGTGTACTACACCAGAAACAAAAATTCCCTACGGATTGATTGCTTCCTCTGGGGAACTAACGCCCTGTTAAGGGATAATAAAATAAACATAAAATCCATAAAATACAGTAATTTATAAAACAAAATAGATATAACTCAAAAGGATATGTAGCACATGTGTAGCTATCGAAGTAAACAGCCATAAAGCTCTACTAACTCACATTTGGACATTTTTGAGTTAGTGATTTTGCTAAATTAGCGAAATACTGATTAGTTTATGTATGGATGGGCTTCAAATGCGTGGCCAAACTCCTTTGGCCACTACAAACGGTAGGATTAGTATCCCATTAACCAACCAAGGTGTGTTAGCTCCAAGAATGGTAAGAATGCTGAAAATTGGCTAGGACATTCGTGACGTGCACCATCCAGTGGACGTTAATGATATTGCCCCTATGAAGATGCCCCTGCGCTATGTGACGAAGTATTGGCAGTGATTACCAAGCTTCCTCAAAAAGTAAACGGCTATTTACTTTCATTGATTACCAGTTCGCTAGTGGCCATCTTCACTAAACCTTTAATCGCAAGTCTCGGGTGGAAGAACATAAGTTTTGCTTGAGAACTTCAATGCAAGCTCCCGTTCAGATACACATTCAATATAGCCTTTCTCATTAAGCTCTTGTTTTGTTGATACATTCGTATGCCAACCATATGCAAAGGAAGCCAAGAATAAGCAGCTTAGAACTAGCACAACCGCTTTAGGTAACCATCTTAAGCATCGGCCAGTAGTGAATACTATCAATGACAATAACGATGCAGTGATCATTGCGTAGCTAAGAGCCAGTAATGACGCGTCATTTAGTGGGCTGTATATTTTGACCACATTTGGGAGACTTTCTGAGTCGTAAAGGCCATTGGTAGAGAACGGGACTATGAGCAGTGATGATGCTATGCATGCCGCCAAAAATAGTCCAGAGCGAAAACGATTAATTTTCATCAATCAACCTCTCAATTTCTTTTTTCATTGGTTCGGTGAACTTGTATTGGTCATCAATAGCCGAAACAACTTTACCAATACCGAAAGCAGTAAGCACAAAGAAACCCAACAATAACGCTGTTGGTGGCGCTGCAAACGCTGCGGTAACTCCAACTCTAAGCCCTATCGTTATGCCTTGAGCAATCACACCAGCAACCACACCTTTTGATACATCCGATGTAAACTGTCCTACTACCTCACCTAGCGTTTTTTCATCGTGCAATATGTAATCAACTGCATTAACCGCACCAATGAACACAAGTTCTACATAGATATTGCTGCTCAAGAAACTGACATTGCCTCGAACGGTGTTTAGGTCGTGGCCAATTTTAAGCATTTTAGACGTTGCTTCCTGCCAACGGACACCTAAATCTAAATATCGAGGCTTGTAGTTCTCAACCACAATGTTCATTACACCATTGATATTGACGGCTTTGGCGGTTGCCCCAAATCCACCGAGATCTTTGGCCACGTCATAAGCGTCTTTAAGTCCCTTGCTAACGCCAGTGTAGTCCTTACCTATAGTGAGCTGTCCGTGCGTGTCTTTAATGAGCAAATCCAAATACTCGTTGGCTTCTTCAACGGTTAGTACGGCAATACTGACGTTCTCTTGTTGAGAGGTGTCCCATTGATATTCTTTAGCTTGCTTTTGTAAATCATCGTCCCATTCTTTTTCTGTTAAGCCATAAGCTTGTTGGGCAGCTTTGCGTTCAGCAAGAACGCGCTCTCTATTTTCAGCCCATCGTTTCTCATCGCTCGCGGTATATCTCAGCTCTTCCTGACGTTCTAGGCGTTGACATACTGTACGTTCTCTTGTGGTTTTTTGTCTTTCTACTGGATCTACAGGAGCGGATTCATACCTCATGGGGTTTAGTTTTACTAGTAAATGAAAAAGGATAATAACAATATTTTCAGTGCTTTATCATTCCCCAACAAGATCCCTCGAGGAATTAACTGGTTAAATAGGCAAATTATCAAGTCAAACAAGCAATAGTGAAGGGGCAAGTTATGTTGGTTTGTATTCTATCGGATAACTTTTTGTAGGGTAAATTTACATCAGCAAGATATGAAAGAGCATTTACTCTGAATGACTTTGGGGCAGAAACGTGCCAGTGACTTTGCTAATTTAGCATGATATCAATTGAGTCAAATATGGTGCTCCTCTAGTTTACTGACCAAATTCATCTTTCCACTACACTTTCGAATTCATTGAAACCGCGACAAATCATAATTTGCTCACAAAACACGCAAAATGCACTTGAGTTGATATGCAATAAGATAAATAAATATATCTGTGTGAGAAATCGTTCTCATAACTTACATTTACCCCAAAGGAGTAAACAGATGGGCAAGTATGTAATTAAGAAATCTACAAAGGATACCGTTCAACCATACTACTTTGTACTTAAAGCAGACAACGGACAAGTGATTGCGACCAGTGAAATGTACGCTTCAAAGCAAGGGGCAGAAAATGGTATCGCCTCTGTTAAGAATAACGCAGACTCAGTAACTGTTGACGAGTCTTAAAATGATCCAGTTTCTGGCTTATAGCTGTCAACAAAGCCACCTACCAAGGTGGCTTTTTAGGTAACAGTGTTATTCAATTTTATTGGAAAATTTAACAATATCGAAAGTGTTTAAGCTCAGACCCATCACTAACTCCTACCTAAGCAATAGACAGATTGCAATCGGCACTTTTGTTTTAATTTACCATTACACCTGATGTGCGCATTCAAGATGTTAAATGCATAAAAATTAGTTCAGTCAAAGACAAGCCAGTAGAAATACTAAGAGGACTCGCGTTAGCGCAGTTTGGGGGATAAATGAGCTAGAGTAACCTGTTATATCTGAACCCAGACACCCCTACTTTCATGTAATATTATTATCTAAATTGAAGCTAGGGCAGTCAGGTTGGCTATGATATTACGACAACCAACCTGTATTGCGGTTAGTCTCTAAACTTGAGTTGTTCTCCAACAACTTGGATGTTGAACATATCAACTTGTTCTGAGATTTGATTTACTTTGTGCTTATCGATACCTTCTAGCTCACCTTCATCAGGCCAGTTAAAAGCGCCCAACACAGTAAGTGTCTCATTCAGTTTTGCATGTTTTCCTTTATCGACCAAACGTTCTAGCTCTAACGACTCTTGCTCAGAGCACGCTTGTAGCTTCAAGTTGTTAATATAGAGAACAACCTTTACCTTGTCCTCTTTAGATAACAAGTCAAACCATTCGTTACGAGGAAACAACTCTTTGCTTTGCTTTTCTTTAGCGATGCATTTCTCTCTCTGAATAATCCAGTTGAGAGTCGCCTCTTTAGTCTGTTTATCCATATGGAATTTTGTTACCCAATCCATATTTATGGATTCCGCTACAGCATTGGAGCTACTAAAGAGAACAAGGGATAACAATCCAATAAATTTATAATGACGCATTAGATACACACTTCCAAAATTTTTGTTCTTCACCGCTGGTTTGCCAAGTCATTGGCTCCGCAACCTGATAAATTCGACTACGAGTAACGGCGCTTGTGGCCAACATTGCATTACCAAACGTTTCCCAGTCATACTCTCGAATGGTGACCAGTTTTTCGAATGGACTGGAGGTGACACTGGGTGTTCCAAAAACAGCATAAAAAGGCGTTGCCGCTAGTACACCTGACAAAAGATTGCCACTTTCCATGATGCTTTTTATATCTCCTATAGCTCCCTTACTTTTACGACTAAGAGCCATATCTTTTACATCACAATACCCCAAAGATGCCATTTACTTTTCCTACCACTTTAAAAAATCACTTGTATCATACTGTTTTTAATGGCTTTTATTAATGTATTGGTGACAAAAAAGTCAATATCACTATAAAAAAGTGCACTTTGGGTTGTTTTATTGATAATACAACGTCCGCGATATCGATAGACAGAGAGCAGCATTCTCTGAGTGACAAGTCATGTCTTTAGCTCGAATTGTACAGCACTTGCACAGCAAAGCGATACGCTATCTTTTTAAGTTCTCTTTTTGGGAGGCCGATACCAGTTAGGGCAAAGCCAAAACTAATTCCTCAATACGCAACCAGGGACCTTAAAGCTGAATGTTTTATCTATTACATGCCGAGGGTGATGTGTCGTTTTCTGAAAGTAGAACAACTTACCCCACCTACCCCACTTAATATCGATTCAAGTGGAGTAAGTGGGGTAAGTTTAAGTACTTAGCAAAATGACGTTTGAGGACGAACGGTAGGGAAACAGTAGCGGTTTGAGCCGTTGAGCATTTTCTTTTCTAACTTACCGTCTTTAGTCAGTTGGTTGAGCGCTTTACCAATCACATTTCCTTTTGATGTGTCAGCGTTGATAACTTCACATATCTGTTTGGTTGATAACCACTCTCTCGCTTTACCTGTACATTCTTCTAGGTGGTCGTTTAGCAAGTTATACCAGTTGCCTTTATCTACGTATTTGGATGACTCTTGCGACACTTGCGCTTGAATGTCAGACGACAACATCCAAGGATGATGTTCAACCATGAATTTGTGTTTCACCTCTAACCAGAATTGGCGCAGATTCTCTGGTTGGTTCAGCGTTAGCTCACCCGTTGGTTTGTAGTCCCAACCCAATATGTTATTAAGCGTATCCATGTCCGTTTCGCCCACCAGCTCAATGACGGCGTAGCGGGTATTTCCGGTTTCGTCTTTTAGAAAGTCCGTGCCGTTTACCGTCGCAATGAGGTTGGTTTGTCGGTCTTTCTTAATGTCATTACGTGCATAAGGAGGACGCACCGTATCGCAAGCTCTTGTCACGAACGCTTTCAACGCCCCTTGGCAGTTTTTGGTTGAGCGTTCTAGTTCACCCAATTCCACTATCCATGAGCGAATAACGGTCAGCACACTGTCTTTGTTATCAGGGTTGAGCTCTGCGCCTTCAAGAAACGCACTTGGCATCACATTGGCAATTCGTTCAACGAACGCGGTCTTTTTAAAGGATTGCTCACCTTGTAAAACAGGCACGAGCTTGGATTTAAAGCTACCCACAAAAAGACATGCTACACAGCCCACCAGCCAGTGTAGCAACACAATGTTAGAGAGCGCGGGATTCTTAGTCTCTAAGCAATTAAGCACTGCTTCCACGCGGGGCTTTCTATCCCACTCGCCATCAAGCCAATCAGCGATTGGATGGTAACTACTTTCATGTGCCACGGCGTTAAAGTGGTCATCAATCGCGGATTTGAGCAATGTGTAAATTGACGCCAACGATACAAGCTCACTTCTGACGATATCAGGCGAACCCATACAAACTTTGCCTTTGAATATATCTGGCTCTAACGTCATTTTGTTGAGCTTGGCTTGGTAGCCCGTACTCTTCAGTAATGCTTTCAAGTTATCAGCCGTGTTCAATACGATTTGTTGGCCGGACTCCTTATATCTGACATGGGGAAATTCTGGTGCATTGCTATCGTTAAGCATGGAAGCCCTCCCCTTGTAGCAAGTGGTCACGTTTGACATGACTATCTAACCACTGGTCTAAGTCTTCTTTGAGATAACGGACTGCACGACCAATTTTAATGAAAGGAGGCGCAGCAGTTCGGTTCTTGCGCTGCCCTTCCATACGAGCTTGGCGTAAAAATGAACGGCTCATACCAATGTAAAGCGCCGTTTCTTGTTCTGTGTATACACGTTTATCAAGTGTGGTTTGAGTCATGTTGTTGTTCCCTCTTGTTCATTGAGGTTTCAACTTAACGACCACAAACGTCATATGACGTTATCAACGACGATGACGACGACGTTTTATTTTGACGGCCTAATTTGCCTCCTTACGTCGACCAATACATTCTTTCTGAATGAGTCATAAGACATGGTGTTTTCATTATCCCCACGGCCAAACCACGTCACCGAGTCCTGAGTAATGCTTTCAATCAACGCATCAACATCAAATTGACGGTTAAACTCGTTCGCTCTCACGTCCTGCCTTATCATGTTCCAAACCTTATCCGCTCTGGCTTGGGGATTGAGCGTTAATACTCGATGAGCAATTTGTGCAATGGGGTGGATTGGCATCGGTTGGATAACCGAATCCAACCCGAGTTCAGTAGGCGCATTAACCGACTCAATACACTGACCAGCAGTCTGGATAACCGTTGAGCCTAATGTTGCCTTAACCGTATCAACCGCTTGGCAACCACGATTCAATAGTACTGCTTTACCAAAAACATCAACGACCTGCTCCATATCAACGCGTATTTGACTGGGTTTAACCGTTAACGCATCGGTTGAAAGGCGTTGACCGCGTTGACTTGGGTAGTGTTCAACAAGTTGATGCGTTACGTCGTTAGAGAAAATGGCGGATGCTTTAGTAATGAACTCACCAACCACGCTCTCTGTGGTTAGAGAGGCATTAACCGCGGCATAAGTAACAAACGCTTTATTCGGTTGGGAGAGTACATTAGGTGTGTATTTAAAGTGCGCTTGTAATACATTGTCAAACGCTTCAGTAACCGAACGCCAACGGTTGATACCATGCATCTCAACGATGATGACGTGTTTAACCGGTATAGATTCTAATGAAAGCGCAAACCGCTTGGATGAGCGTTCAGTTAGTTGGACAATGCCTTTATAGTCGAAGATAGCAGCCACAGATTGGCTGGGTGGATGAATTGCACCAAGACTCGAAGCAGAAATATCGGCAAACAAACACAACTTCTCTTCTTCAATGACTTCTAGTATGTCCCATTGGGTTAAACAGGTTTTATCGCAGACTTCCTCAAGCCTTACATAGCGGCGTTTAAACTGGCTCACTTCAATCCCTTGTTGAGTTAACAATTTCAACAACGAATTACAGCACCAAGACCACTGTATATAAAACCATAACTTTAATGCTTCGAGTGATATCTCGATTTATCTTGCAATTTAACCAATAAGATTCACCGCCGCCGCTTTGTGCTCTGGAGCTAAGTGTGCATAACGCAGCGTCATCTTGAGGTCAGCATGCCCAAGCAACTCACGCACGATATTCAAATCAACGCCCGCCATCACTAACTTGCTCGCGAAATGGTGCCGCAAGTCATGGAACCTAAAATTCTCGATAGCAGCCTCTTTCAATAATGATTGCCACGGATATTGAAAGAACTCAACGGGCTGGTTATTCGATATAAAGACATAGTCAGCATCAGGATTCTGTGCTCGCCAGCGTTCAAAAAGCTTTAATACCGTGTCATTGAGCGGTATCGTTCGCGTCTTCTTCGACTTGGCATTTTCAGAACGAATTGTTAAGTAGCGATTAGGCAGTGAAACGTGTTCCCATCGAAGACTTAATAGCTCTCCTTTACGCATTCCTGTATTCATTGCGGTGATTACTAACGGCTCGAAGAAATCAACTAACTGAAGATGCTCTATCTTGTTATTGGACTTTCGAACGCGTTGATTTCGGTCTCGCAGCGCGTCCAGTAAACGCTTCTCTTCTTCATTAGAGAGATACCGTATTCGAGTGTTATCTTGCTTGATGAGTTTAACGCTGCTTAAGTTATGGCTATCGATGAACTCCCACTCTACCGCACGATTTAAAGCGGCTCGAAGTCGGTTCACACAATACTCTATCGTCGCTGGGGCACGCCCTAATTTCCGACGCTCCGTGATCCACTGCTGAATATCCCACGCTTTTATCTCCTCTAACGGTCTGTCTAGGAGGTGAACAAATGAATGAGCGATGCAAGCATAAGCCTGATCCGCCCGCTTGGGGTTCATTGAGATAAGGTAGTCTTTATAGTGCTCAGAGAGAAAACGGCCAAGCGTCAGGTTTTTGCGCATCTCTGTCTTTTTAGCTTCATGACGAGATTCTTGGATATCCACCCCGCTCGCCACCAATCCCGCTTTCTCTTTGACTAAATCTCTCGCTTGAGCGGGTGTGAGTGAATCCGCCGAGCCGATGAAGTAATTTCGTTGTTTGCCATTTAAGCGGTAGTAAAAGTAATACTTGATTGCGCCTTTAGGTGAAATGCGAGCATGAAACCCGCTGATTTCAGTGTCGTTGAGCCGTCTCTGTTCGACAGTTAGCGCCTTGATTGAGGTGTTGGTTATCTTCTTCTTAATGGGCATGCACAAGTCCTTTGTGTAGCGTATATGTAGCAGAATAATTGTACATACACACATACCCACGAACAACAAAGCACAAACAACATACATATAAGTACATGTTTTTATGCGAGTATTAGCTCATTCTTGTTCATTGTTGTTTACTGGAGGATTTTACCCATTCCCACTGTTAAGGGGTGAGCAACGCAATACCGAAGCCACCGCATACCACCTTAAACACTAAAACCAACGCACAGTGAAAATGCCACGCGTTGCGAATCCCTCTTGAACAGTTTGTTATATGCAATTTTCTGGTGCTTGCTAAATCGGCTTAATCCTTAACTTAAACGATTCAATTTGCTCGACTTGCGACGGCACGAACCCACATTTGATTTCAAGGTAAGAGGTTTCCTTTGGCTGCATAATGAAGATTTCATTTTCGCCGATACAATTACCAATAAAATTACCATTCACATCGAACGCAGACGCTAAAACCTCACGAGAATATAGCGCTTCTTCCGTAAGATTTTCCTGTACGACAGCCAAACGCACATCGTCCCCATCTTTGAAGACATTTTCCAATGTTAAACCATAGGCAGTTTTGAAATCTGCCAAATACTCAATTGCTTTATCATCGATTTCTTTATCTTCAAGAATATTTCCGAGCGACGGTTCAACGAACTTTGTATAAACCAACCCACTCATAATGAGTGCAACTGAGAAGCCAATTCCCCAAGAAAAACCAGTTAAGATGTTATTAAATCCTTTCATAAATATTCCAATCCATTGCATATAACGCCTTGTTAAGGTGTGAGGCACGCAATACCGAAGCTTCCGCATAACACCTTAACCACTGAAACTAACGCATAGTAAAAATGCCACGCGTGCCGAATCAC
This sequence comes from Vibrio sp. Vb2880, assembly GCF_033337975.1. NCBI lineage: Bacteria > Pseudomonadati > Pseudomonadota > Gammaproteobacteria > Vibrionales > Vibrionaceae > Vibrio > Vibrio sp. Vb2880. Next base: position 50,302 of record NZ_JAWORT010000025.1, on the reverse strand, counting down.
TCTTAAACAATTTGTTATGTGCGTTGCTCAAATTCATACTCTGTAAGGCACCATTGCTTTGGGCTTGACCAACTGATTTCTTTGAATGATGTTCTTAGTTCACCGCTCAATAAAAGTTGCTTCATAAAATGGCTAGGTGAAATATAAGCTTTATCGTCGTAAGCAAACACAAAACCTTGCTTATTGAGCCCAAGCATTATCTGTTTAGTTTCTTCTGATTCAAGCCCACCATTGAGATAAAGTTCATCAATACGACCATTTGTATCGCCATCTCGGCTATCCTTGCTTAACTTTATTGAGGTCTTACCTATGGCAACAACGTGCGCCGGAGGGACATCTCCTGATTGACCAAACTCAACTTTGTAAGGAGGCTGTTTTATCATTTTATCTCCAAGCACATAACGCCCAGTTAAGGGGTGAACAACGCAATACCGAAGCCGCTGCATACCACCTTAAACACTAAAATCAACGCATAGTAAAAATGCCACGCGTTGTGAATCCCTCTTGAACTGTTTGTTATGTTTAAGATTCAATACCTTACGTTCAGCTATACGAAAGTTTAACCCGACTTACTTTTGTAAACAAAACCAGAAGCTAAAAAACTGAATTAAATCATAAATTTGACAAAATTGAACTTTGAAAAGAGAAAACACAAAAACTGAAGTTCTAACTTAAAGATTGGGAAATTGTTCGGAAAATAGCGTCAAACCATGCCAATTTGCTAAAAAACCAAAACAGAATGACTTAGGGAGCAAAGAAAAGGCACAAGCTACTGATTTTACTTGATTAAACATAACGCCTTGTTAAGGGGTGAAGCACGCAACACCGATGCTACCGCATACCGCCTTAATCACTAAAACCTACGCATGGTAAAAATGCCACGCGTGCTGAATCCCTCTTGAACAATTTGTTATACGCGTCTTATCGGTTGTACTTAACTTTATTCAAAACTTCTTTTAGTTCATGCGTTTTCTCAAGGTTTACACCGTGAATATTGGCTAGAGCACAAACATAATACAAAACGTCATATAACTCTTCTGCAACTGAACCTTTGAGCTCATCTAGCGTTGGTTGCCCACTTTTGCCTTTGCGAATAGATTCCGATAATTCGCCAACTTCTTCGATTAGTTTTAAAAAATAGTGTTCAGATTGCTCTGGCGCATAATCGAATTCTTTTATGTGACTTTGTAACTCAGATAACTTCATAACGTCCTTTTTGTATCATTTCCCATAAAGCGTATAACGCCGCATTAAGGTGTGAGCAACGCTACCACATACCTAAACCATGCCACCGTAAACACAAAACCCGACCTTGAACTGGAAATGCCAAGCGTTGGGAATCACTCTTAAATGCTTTGTTATGTTTTGTGCCCAAACCTCTTAACCAAACCAGAACAAATCACGGCTAACTTAGCGTCACTGTCTACAACATGTTGACGAGCGTCTTCAAATAAACAATACACTTCACCTTCTTCACAAGCCTTACCTTTTTCCAAAACGTCTAGGACTCGCCTGTTCCACATATAGTAATCATTCGGGTCAAAACCTGAGTCTTGGAAATATAGCCCTACGATTAGCTCCATTTGACGGATATTAGCCATCAAACGCCGTCGGTGTTCTCGACTTACTGTCGGGTAGTCAACTCTTTGACTTTGTATATCATCTAAGATTTCAGTACATAGATCGGTGTACTCGATTGATAATTGAGCCAATTCTTCAATCTTTTTGAGTAAATACTCTTGACGCGCTCTACGTTGAGAAAAATACTGATTTGTAAGCAAAACGCCAACGGCTAATAATGCAGAGAAAACGAAAGTAATCAGCTTAACTTGGTCTTCCTTAGCCGAAAATAATTCTATTAGGTACATTTCATCCTCGAAAAACATAACGCCCTGTTAAGGTGTGAGCAACGCAATACCGATGCCACCGCATACCACCTTAAACACTAAAAGCAACACATAGTAAAAATGCCACGCGTTGCGAATCACTCTTAAACAGTTTGTTATGTGTTTGCGTGCTGAAGTTGAAAATGCAACTGAGACATTAGTGATTGATATACTTTCGTAGTAAATACTTGCAAATTTTCCATACAAAACTCACCACCAATAATTGGATGCAGATCCCAACCTAAGCGTTCGTCTTGTTTTGGTTGTAGCCCGTGTTCGAGCGCCAAGTCATACCAACTAGTTAAAAAGACATTATCACGCTAATCTTGTGATTTATTCATGTTATTGTACTCATGAAAGTCCGAAGCAATTGTTTCATAGGTACCATCTAAAACCGATAACAATGAAATTGAGCCATCCACTTCACCAAATAGCCAGTCCCCCATGATGGTTAGATACAAAGGTTTCCCTGTAGGATTAAGCAACCATTTCCACTGAGGTAACAAGGTATCTATTTCTACGTCCGAGACTTCCCAAATAAACTGCATTTTTATCTTTCTCACTCTGTTTAGAAACCCATTGACACATAACGCTTTGTTAAGGGGTGAACAACGCAATACCGAAGTTGCTGCAAACCACCTTAAACACAAAAATCAACGCATAGTAAAAATGCCACGCGTTGTGAATCCCTCTTGAACAACTTGTTAGGCGAATTTTCAAAGGCTTATGCGCATATCTGCACAATTGAAAAGACCATCGCCCAAAGTCGGAAACGGTGCATGATTTTTTAGCGTGCCAAGATTTGAGAAACCCGACTTTTCTAAAACTCTTATGCTTGCGATATGCTCAATATAGGGATTGGTTCTTACTTCATTTACACCCAAACTTTTCAAGTATTGCAGACCAGAGCGGCATAACTCTGTTGCGATGCCTTGATTACTAAATTGATCTGATATACCAAAGTGAATTTCAGCATATTGCTCATTAAATACGAAAACAACCAAACCGAACACAAAATCATCTGGACTCGTTGCAACACCATACACACAAACTTTGGGAGCATTTTCTGAATAGAATTGTCGCCATTGTTTAATTTTCGAAAGCGTGGTTTCAACTGTGTTGTGGGGCAATGTCGATATGTACTTTGCTGAACTGCTTGAGCCTGAATACATATTGAACAAAGAATTTGCATCAGCTTCTCGAAGCTCCCTGACTCTAAAAATTCCACTTTCGTAGTTCATTGCACCTCCATTCGCCTAACGCCTTGTTAAGGTGTGAGGCACGCAATACCGAAGCTTCCGCATACCACCTTAACCACTAAACCCAACGCATAGTAAAAATGCCACGCGTGCCGAATCACTCTTGAACAATTTGTTATGTTCGTACTTACTAAGCACTAAAAATTCTCAGCCATATAGTTATCTGCGAACTCTGTAGCTAAAGGTCCAAGTAGACTCCAGAAGTGAGATAACTCAAAGTCAGTTTTTGTAGATGCAATGTTTATGAGATTTTCCACGAAACATGTGCACGCAGCATTTGAAACCTCTTTATCCCCCACTTTGATTGCAAGATCTATGAAACCAAACAAATCTTCGCTTTTTTCATACTCACCTAACAAGAACCTTTCTACGACAAGTGAGCTAAAGATTGAGAATAACGAGTGAACTGAAATAGCTCCTTTTTCGTCTATCCAATAGTCAGCTTCTTTTATAAAGTGCTCACGGCAATCTGGATATATATCAACGAATGCTGGCAATACTTCTGAAGGTGATATTTTCATTTTTTTCTCGAAGAACATAACGCCGCATTAAGGTGTGAGCAACGCAACCACGAAACCTAACCTTACCACCGTAAACACTAAACTCAACGATGGAATGAAAAGTGCCATGCGTTGGGAATCACTCTTAAATGCTTTGTTATGCAGTCACCTTACTTGATAGGGATAAATTTCTTGACTTTATCAAATTAATAACATTAAATAATTAAGCTTAATTATTTAACTGGATTATTTATGGTTACTGATCTTCGACAGCTATTTGAATGTATCGTCGATAACTATTCACAGGGCGCTTACAGTAAAGTTTATCGAGATGAGTTTATGGCTTTAAGCTCATCGCAAAAAAACTTAGTGCTACAGCAGCTATCTGAGTACGGTATGCCACAAAAGGATATGGCTGTTTATTTTTCCATCAGCGCATCAGCGGTGTCACAACGTCTACGTCCAAGCCCCAGTTCAAATTTTTTAGCTCATGTAAAGCGACTTGAAGATCTAAGAAATGCGGGATTTTCGAGTCAATCAATAGCATCTTTGCTCAATGAATCAGGGGTTCAGATTTCTTCACAGGATCTAGATACTTTTTTTAAAGTAAAGAATACGCTGGATAATTTTTAAACAGGAGAAGAGAAATGTCCAAAGTTGGCTTTAGTGGAGGAATTAAACTTCACGGTAATATCAATCGTATATTGGAAATGTCACAAGGTGGCATGGGGGATAATGCGATTTCGGGACACTTTAAAGACGAAGGTGTGAATATTTCACCTCAGTTTGTCCGCTCAATAAGAACAGAAGTACATGAAGCGAGCAAGAAAGCAGTTACAAAAGCTTCAGCTAAAAAGGCTATTAAAGCGTCACAAAAAGATAGAAATGGAGGTTCAGAACCTAGTGGGTTACCAGCGTAATCATGTTCAAAAATACAAAAGAGGCTTACGTGTACTAGGCCTCTTTTTTTGCACTGCTGCATAACGCCTTGCTAAGGTGTGAGTAACGCAATACAAAAGCTACCGCACAGCGCCTTAATCACATAAGCCACCGCAAAGTAAAAATGCCACGCGTTACGAATCACTCTTAAGCAATTTGTTAGTACATGCGCTACTTCTATTTATGCGCTCCAAGATATTGAAAACTGGCATGATATGAAAGGCTTTGAACACTGAAGTGAGACGGGCAGCTACAAAACTTTACCCCGATTGAAAGACGAAAGTTGGCTAGAAGAAAAACGCACTGAACTGCCCTACTTTCACTTGCTTCAAATTAGAAAAGGATTCAATCCTCGTTCTTCAACAGCCACACCAAAAGTAATCAAGGTTTTCTCAAAAGCCACCACGAAAATGAAGAAGCGCCAAAGAAATAGGCTAAGAGTTAGAAGCCGTAAACGGTGAAATCAAAGCGAACACTTCGCATATAGTGCCACCGGAAAGAACGTGAAAGGCACTAACTGAAATGTGTAAAGACGAGCGCCAAAACAGATAAACACCAAAACTTATAACCTTTGATGTCAAACCCGTACTAACGCCCAATTAAGGTGTGAGGCACGCGACCACGACACTCAATTTGACCACCGTAAACACTGAACACAACTCAAACCAAAAATGCCAAGCGTGCTGAATCACTCTTAAATTGTTTGTTATAGCGCATTTTCCGACGCGCGCATTACTGACAATACTTTCGATAGTACGTTCGGAATACCCGTGCCTTGTAAGTAGCTAACACTAGTATTACGACTTGTGGTTTCATCGAACAATTCATGAAACGAGCTTTGTTTTTCAATAACAACAGCAGGTAGTTCATACCCATCTTCATTGAATTGATCTGCTGTAATATCAATAATATAACCATTGCACACCAACCACGCATGGGATTGGTTGAAATTTTCACCTAGCCCATTACCACAGACATACTCACTGTCTAAGTTGTGGTACTGCAATAAATACAGACCTAGCAAATCTGTAGCATCTCCACAGCAACCATTTGGAAAGCCAGAAGAGTGATAAAAACTAGTCATACTATGAAAGTCTGATTTTTCAAAACTCGCCAAAATATCCCTAATTTGATGAATCTTTTTCTTAACTTCTTTATTCAAACCAAACTCCAATATTGCCTTGCGCTATAACGCCTTGTTAAGGTGTGAGGCACGCAATACCTAAGCTTCCGCATAACACCTTAACCACCAAGCCTAACGCATAGTAAAAATGCCACGCGTGCCGAATCACTCTTGAACAATTTGTTATAAGGTTACGCACAACGAATGATTACTGCGCCTAACCCATAATCAACTTCACCAAATTGCTTGTTTAAGTGGATGCTTTTTGGCAGTACAAATCGGCTTTCAATTAAATCAAAGTCTATTGGCTTTTTTAAAATACAAAGATAACCAGTAGGATTAGAACTCCACGTATAGTCAGTAAGGACTTCATTCCCACTTTCCAAGAGCAATTCAAGAATTGGATTAAGAATTCTGTATTTGGGACCAATAACCTTATCTGTAAGCTCTATCATCAAATACCTTATAACGCCCTGTTAAGGGGTGAGCAACGCAATACCTAAGCACCCGCATACCACCTTAAACACTAAACCCAACGCATAGTAAAAATGCCACGCGTTGCGAATCCCTCTTGAACATTTTGTTAGGCGACATTTCTACGTTTAACTTCTTTCTCATACGAAGATTCGTTGTATAGCCAAATAGCCCAAAATGCGAAAAACATCCCGATCGTGTAAATTGAGTAATTAAGAGCATTATCCGATAAGAAAATCGTAATGCTTGCCGCATCAGAAGATGGATAAAGGAAAATAACATTAAAAATCATGTACAAAATGGCTGTGACGAAAGTTGTTCTGAAAAGCCAATTTAAACATCCTTTCTTTCGAGATTTTTGCCAATTATCAAATGCTTTACCATTCATTAATCCACTCCTTTTCTATTAACTGAAGCTAGATTCACGCCAAGATACTATCACTACTCTATCGTTTATCTCATGTCGCCTAACGCCGCGTTAAGTGGTGAACAACGCCAACCACCAAACTAAACCCATTGTACCTTAAACACTAAACTCAACTTTAACTGAAGTCGCCAAGCGTTGTGAATCCGCCTTAAACGCCTTGTTATGAACGTAATTGATTAGACCTGCATTCTATACAAAAAGGAACTACCAGACTTGTAGTCAACCGTTTCAGCCTTGTGAAAGCCATTCCTTTCGTAAAACCTATGAGCGTCTGTGTTAAAAGTCGGTGTTTCTAGCTCAATATACATACCATGTGAAACCTGCCTTACTAGGTAATCAAGAACCATTTTACCCAGTCCCTGACACTGATAGCTTGGTTCAACAAAAAGCCGAATAAGACTCAAGCGCTCTTCATCAACTGAAAAGTAAAAGCCACCCACTACTTCTTTCGAACGTTTAATCACAAAGTAAAAGTAGCTTTCAAGGCATGCTATTTGGTGCTCAATACTATCGAAACCCGGTGGACCAGCACCACATACTTTACGATCGTTCGAAAAAGCAGATGTTTGAATTTCCACTAGCCTTTCGATGTGATTTAAAGATGCTTTTTCAATGGAATACACTGTTTATCCCTGTAGTTCATAACGCCGCGTTAAGTGGTGAACAACGCGACCACAAAACCTAAACCATTGTGCCGTAAACACTAAAGCTGATTCAAACCAAAAATGCCAAGCGTTGTGAATCCGTCTTAAACGCTTTGTTATGCGTATTATCCCACACGCACCAAACTAAGATTTTCACTCGCTGCTGGAGCTTCAAAATACTGGGTCACATGATGAAATACAGCCTCAGTGTCAAACATAGCTCTTTCAGGTTGTTCAACTCGGCGATGAGCAATTTGGGATAAACATTGCTCATCTGTTAAGTCTAAATACCAAAGTTCATGCTCACTACCTACTTCGACGCACAGTGATAAGAACCAAGATCTTTGCTTAATAGTATTCGCTGGAAAATCCATGACAACGTTAACCCCAACATTCAACAAACTTTGAACATGGCTTCTAACGAAAGGCTTGATGAGATTTGAGTACTTAATATAGTCGTCAAATGTTTGAACTTGTGAAGGATAATGAGCTGAAAGCCAATCGTCTTCTGAAATAAGGACTGCATTGTTTTCTGCAGCAACAAGCTTAGATTTGGTCGATTTTCCTGCTCCCATCTTGCCACAGAAGAAGAACAACTTTCCCTGATTTTCCATGTTTCCTCCATTTACGCATAACGCCCTGTTAAGGGGTGAGCAACGCAATACCGAAGCCACCGCACACCACCTTAATCACTAAAATCAACGAATAGTGAAAATGCCACGCGTTGCGAATCCCTCTTGAACAGATTGTTAGGAGTATTTACGCCATGCCTATGATACCAACCATACTGCCACCAATGCGGCTAGCGTCCCCTGTTACGTCAAAACCTAGATAACTTAAATGGGCTGCTTCCATGCCTACTAAAGAAGAAAACGGAGTAAAGTCCCGATTGATGCAGATTCCGAGCTGAAGATGTCCTCCGATAGTTTGATATTTATCCTCTTCAATGATCTTTTGAAGCATCATTTTCGGAGCTCTATGCCACAAAATGCTATCAAGCTCTTGTTCTGAACGATACTCATCAATAGCGGAACTCACTTGTTCTTTTTTGTCCCCTAAAATAAAGAAATCTTCAGGTTTGGCAGTTTCACTATCATTGATAGTCAGCGATAATTCAAACATTCCGGATGTGAAATCGGGTCTAATCTCGCAAATTTTATAGCACTTAGTTACGTGACAATAACCGACAAATAAAAATTCACAAAGTGCACCCTCTTGTTTCATCACAGCAAGAGTATCTATATAACTCTTCGCTATCATTCTCACATATTCTGCCAATTCATCCATAGTCGGAATTCGTTGTATTACATTCAGATTAGAAAAAATTGTAGATAAAGCTGCGTGCACATTTAATCCAATAAGGGAACTACCAGCAAATGCTAGACCTACCTTAGACTCCAAAACTAACTTATCAAAGGCACCTGAAGAGCTAGGTACTTTGCACAGCAGAGGAATTGAAAAAACCTTAGCTCCAGAGTCCAAAAGCATTGAAGGGTTATCCCCACCATCCGTTACTTTAGAATCACCGACAATCCAAACTGCTCCACCAGATTCAGAATTCAATTCATGATTAAACCAACTTACGATTGATGTCATTTTATTATACTCCTAACGCCCTGTTAAGGGGTGAGCAACGCAATACCTAAGCCGCCGCATACCACCTTAAACACTAAAACCAACGCATATTGAAAATACCACGCGTTGCGAATCCCTCTTAAACAGTTTGTTAGTCGCGAGGCACCGAGCGACAATTTTAAGCCGAACTAAACTTTGCGAACAACAAACTTTATGTGCTTTGATGCATTTAAGTCAGGCGTAGTCCCAAAGCGGCTACTCAATGAAACCACTTGGAACAAACAACGCCGTAGAAAACGGACTGACAACACCAAAAAGCGCTTTTGGGAAACCAATCTCACAGTGCGGACTTTCAACAAAGTTACTGAAACCACGTGGAACTTACCACACCAGAGAAAACGTCATTTCAGCGAGTAAATCGGCTTTTGTACCAACAAACTCACCGAGCGGAGTTACAACCAAAAACAAACTCTCGATTGCCCTGCTCTGTCAGCACCAAAGAACAAAACAACCTCTAGGACACTTGCAAAATTTGGGACTCAAAACAGCTAAAACTAAGTTCTAATGATCGACGATGAATCTGTGTTCCAAACAAACTGCTGCTAAATTTTAAGCTCAGAAACATGATTTTGATTGCTAACTTTTTCTGGCGACTAACGCCCTGTTAAGGGGTGAGCAACGCAATACAGAAGCTGCCGCATACCACCTTAATCACTAAAACCAACGCATAGCGAAAATGCCATGCGTTGCGAATCCCTCTTGAACAGTTTGTTATGTGAATTTTAGCTGTGTGCCTCGATACTATCTTTTGGAGCTTCTGAACGTATGTCCATGCCATAGTCTCTGATGACACCCGCAACTCTGAGTCTGTAGCTTTCAAAAACACCACCACGACCTTTTAATTGAGCAAATCGGTGAGATTCTAGATTGCGCCACTCTTGAATTGCTTCTTCGTCACGCCAAAATGACAAAGATAGAACCATGCCGTCATTGGTTAGACTTTGGAAACGTTCGATTGAGATAAAACCATCAATATCTGAGAGCAACGGTTTTAGTTCACTTGCAATATCTAGATATTCAGCAGTCTTGCCCTCTGCTACCTGTACTTCAAAAATTACTGCGATCATAACTCACCAGATTACGACTAATATATTCGAGCATTTTACCGAATTGGAGCTGCTGTAAATATGAGTTTTAGCAAGAAGTTAGAGACTAGATTCTGTGATTTTTCGCCATTCACATAACGCCGCGTTAAGGTGTGAGTAACGCAATGCCAATGCTACCGCACACCACCTTAATCACGAATATCAACGCATAGTAAAAATGCCACGCGTTACGAATCACTCTTAAACGCTTTGTTATGTTTATTTTCCGCGGATTTAGGAACAATTAATTTCAGATACACCATGTGTCCAACAACTAAAATAGCGGAAGGGAATAGCATTACCTTAAGCATATGCATGTAGTCACGATCTCTCATATAACCATATGGCTCAAACAAGAAAACGTACAAAGCTACGCTACAAATCCAGAAAATTGGAGCTATTACTACAATTCGAGTAACTGTAGATCGGCTCCAGAACCACTGTTTAAAGCAGGTCTGTTTAAACTTTGTAAAATAACTAAGTTCAGGGGCTAGCTTTGCCGCGCCAACACCGATGAAAAACGGGATAGCCACCCATCCAATTCCCCTAGGGACAAGTCGTGTGTCAAAGACTTCGTTAATTATGAGCAACAGTGCGAACTCAAAAGCAAAAGCTAGAGCTGTACCAACAATAAACCCAAAGATTCTGAGCAACCAAACTTTCATAAAACACCAAAACACAAAACCAAACGAAATGCATTTTATTGCACAATAGACCATCGACCTACATTTATTGTGGATTTAATGGCAAGAAACTGGAATTTTTCGCAATAAACATAACGCCCTGTTAAGGGGTGAGCAACGCAATACAAATGCCGTCGCATACCACCTTAATCACTTAAACCAACGCATAGTAAAAAATGCCACGCGTTGCGAATCCCTCTTAAACAGTTTGTTAGCTGTGTTTTACAACACGAGCTTTGCTCCCAACATACCGAGTACTGCTATAGTTACCATCGTAAACCAAAGGTAAATCATAAAAGATAGGCATAACGAATATAAACCTCTCACAGCTTTATCTAAGTTTGCACCTTCATCGTGCTGTAAAAAATACGCTAGTTCTGCTGTAGGTATTGATCCAGCAAAACTCTTAAATTTGAGCTTTACCATCATCAGGCCCATTGAGACTGGAAGACTAGATACTAGTAAAATGATTCCCACCGAAATCCAGACATTCTCGGGGGATTCATTACCTAAAACTACTGCTGCCCCGAACAACACTAAAAGCATTCCCAGAAAGCCCTTAAAAGATGACAACAACGAGTCTCTTGTTTTTATATACAGCCAGAATAGCGGCTTATCGTATTTTCTCATTTTTTCCTTAAACAGCTAACGCCCAGTTAAGGGGTGAAGCACGCAATGACCAAGTTGCCGCATGGCACTTCAACACCAAAACCACCGCATACCAAAAATGCCACGCGTGCTGAATCCCTCTTGAACTGTTTGTTATGTAACATTTTCAATAGCTTGCGCTGCACTACTGGTAACTTTACCCAAATCCGATTCTGATTGTACAGCAAGGTATTCACATCCTTTAAACTCTAACTGCATATAACTCGCTGTCAGTTCAAATGGTTGTACAAAACATGCAGGCAAGTCTAAGTTGTAGCCAGTAGATAACACTGAAATAGATTTATCTTTCAGCTTGCGTCCCAGCTCTTTTTCGATTGTTAGAAGGTCGGATAATCGGTCAAAGAAAACTTTTAGCTGTGCTGACATTGAGTACCAATAAACTGGCGAAGCAAACACCATATGATCAAAACGGAGTAGCTGATGAATAATTAGAAGAAAATCATCTTTGCTATTTTCATGCTCATAGTCGTAAAAACTGATATCGAAATCAGATAGATCAAACAGTTTTGCATCTGACTGCTCTACGAATGATTCGACTAGTTTTCGCGTATTACCATCAGATTTTGAAGTACCTAATATGACTCCGATTTTCATCGAGCCTCCATGTTACATAACGCCCAATTAAGGGGTGAGCAACGCTACCACCCAACCTAAAACATTGTACCGTAACCACTAAAGTTGAAGTAGAAGCAAAAATGCCAAGCGTTGGGAATCCCTCTTAAATTGTTTGTTATGTTCGTAGCCTCGTGTGCCACCTAGTTACTTCCGATAGCCTACTTTCATAGACCTTTTTCACTGTTGCTACATGAGCTATGCAGTCAAAATTAAACAACACTACACGTTTTTTAATGGTTTTTACTTTATCCGTATCTACTTCAACTGTTAAAGAAGCTTTTAATAACGTTGATAAGTCGATATTTTCCTTTATAGCTTCGCTTCTAAACCAGGCTGATAGCTCATTGGAAATATACAGTTCTAGCTCACCAACAATCGAATGTGAAACTGTTCCATCGAGCAAGTTAATACACAAGACACCATTAGGCAGTTCAGATAACGTTTCTAGGTCCTCACCCATCCGCCAACCGACAAACATTTTGGGTAGAACTTCAACGTAGTGATTAATCCTTTTTAGTCCCATAACCCCTCTAGAACATAACGCCCTGTTAAGGTGTGAGCAACGCAATACCGATGCCACCGAATACCACCTTAAACACTAAATGCAACGCATAGCAAAAATGCCAAGCGTTGCGAATCACTCTTAAACAGTTTGTTAACTAACTACGATTTGTAAATATCTAAAAAGCTATAGCTCGGCTCGGGCATATTACGGGTATAGAAGGCTTCTGGAACATAATCCGTTTCAAACCCTAAGCGAAAACCAAACTTCTGGTAAGCAAGCTTTGCCAGTGCCAGTAACGGCATCGCAAGATATCCTACACGCTCTTCTTTTAATTTTTTTTGACTCCAATACTTGTGGTGCCCTTTGACCGCTTCATACATCGCTTGTTGATATTCCGCTTCACCACAACCTGATTTATTTAGAACTTTTGTCATCACATTAATCGTTGGCAAATCGACAAGGTTTGCATGTTCAAAGGCTAAGCCCTCAAGATATTCAGGCGTACTCACATCAATAAACCTCTGAATTAACGACTTAACGTCACCAGATTTTATTCCGAGCATGACCATTTGGAGCTCAAAGAAGGTACGAGAGCGAACATTATACCACTCAGTGTTTGGATGGTCGGCTAAGTTGGCAAGGTACTCAATGTCACTCACCTGCTCACAAAATAAAGATAGCCAACTTAAATAGGTTAGATATAGCGCACCTTCAAGACCATTGTATTCCTCTTTCTTTGCTACTAGAGTCACCTCTGCTTTAGGGAGCACTACCGAAATCGTCTCTCCATCACTCAATAGCTGTGACTGTACTAATTTAATATCAAAGTACTGATGCATATCCATCGCTCTAAGACTGGATTCTATGTCACCAACATTGTGGTATAGACAACTTGTTAGAGAAAGACCTGCAAGGCTCACACTATATAAATTGACTTTCCCACTCTCGTAATAAAAATCAAAATCATCGAGCAGCCGCTTGCATTTCATCCCATATGGGTTAGAAAGTCTCTTTAGGTAGTCTGCATGACATGGTATTGGTTTAAAGTGTTCTTTTGATGTCATATAAACATTTCTCTTTAATTTATAAACCGGGACCAAGGAGTTAGTTAACGCCCAATTAAGGGGTGAGCCACGCGACCACGATACTAATTTTGGACGCCGTAAACATTAAACTTGACCCAAACCAAAAATGCCAAGCGTGGGGAATCCCTCTTAAATTGTTTGTTAGAACGATGCCACGTAACTCATTGTTTGCACCAAGATATTGAAGAAATAGGCAAAACGAAAAGCTGTAAACTCAAAAACGAGAGGGACAACTGCCAAACTAAAACTCACACCCAAAACTTAAGCTGGCGTAGAAGAAAAAGCACGCGGAAACACTCCCCTACTACCGATTTCAAATTTACAAAGAATTCGGGCGTAGAAACTCAAACCACCACAGTAAATAAATCAATTTGAGCCGATAAAGCCCACCAAACCAAAGAAGCCGCGCGAAAGAAATAGCCACAATGTTAGAAACCGTAGCCAACTAATTTGAAGCGAACTCTCCGCACATAATGCCACCGGAAAGAACGTGAATGGCACTCTGGTTCAGGTGAAAAGCAGAACCAAGAAAAAGATTAACTCTGAAATTCTAGCCTGTGATTTCCAACCCGTTCTAACGCCCTGTTAAGGTGTGAGCAATGCAATACCGCAGTCACCGCATACCACCTTAAACACCAAACGCAACGCATAGTAAAAATGCTACGCGTTGCGAATCACTCTTAAACAGTTTGTTATATGATTAATATGAATCGACACGAGAGACTTCTTTCACTTTTGTCAACGCACAACGCTTGCAAACCCAAGTTTCACGTAGCTCATAGTGTTTAGCATTTCGTTTATATCGCAAGTCGGGAGAGCCATCTAAACACGCCTTTTCCCAATATGATTTTATTACGATAGATTTCGCTTTATACATAGAAAAGGGCTTACTACAGCTAGAACACCAGCTGGATATTATCAAAGAGAGTGCTTTGTAAGCACCCCAAATAATAGCGAGCGGGATAACTAAAGGCCAAGCCACTGCGATAATAATGCATCCCCAAATATAAAACCCGAGTTGACGATCTAACTTTCTGGGTAACCTCACTATCAAACCCTCATATCATATAAAGCCTTGTTAAGGTGTGAGGCACGCAATACCAAAGGTTCCGCATAACACCTTAACCACTAAAACCAACGCATGGTAAAAATGCCACGCGTGCCGAATCACTCTTGAACAATTTGTTATGCTCGTACTCAAAGAAAATTGGAGAATTAAGCAAGTGATAAACGCTGGAAGCCCTGCAATAAAGAAAACCAAACCTGTCTGGAAGTTCATTCTATGCTGCTCTCGTTGGTCTTCTTCGAAATCATGACCTTCTACCATTTTGTAAACTTTATCTGTTCTAGAATCATCCATATGCGCTGTTTTACTATATACGCCACCTTCCCACATAAGCTTTGCTAAAACCCAGTTCACGATAACAACGAAGAACAGAAAGTCGACTGGCTGAGTAGTAGCAAAGAAGGGGACAAACTGAGCTAAGAGAATAACAATCAATGCTGCAACAAGATTGATTAGCACCACTTTCTTCAGTAAATTGAGCAAAATTCCCTCCTAGAGCATAACGCCGCATTAAGGGGGTGAACAACGCCACCACCTAACCTAAACCATTGTGCCGTAAACACTTAAGCTAATTCAAACCAAAACTGCCAAGCGTTGTGAATCCCTCTTGAATGCTTTGTTATGTGTATTTTCCTTTGACCCCATTGATACGCCAAAACCAATATATATGCGGTGCAAATGCCAATAGCAGCGAGAAATATGGATTAACAATAAAGGCAAGTAAAAGCAAAAAGAAACTTACCAATATTAACTTAAATCGGAAAACTGACCACATTTCTAGAACTACTGTGTAATAACACACCACGACTGGAACACAAACAATGAGATAGATAGCAAAAGTTACGCTGTCAGGTGAATCTATTTGGTCGTTAAATACAACAGCCACGAGAGTTAGAACTATGTGAAGAACCAACCCACTTGCCACTATCCAATAGTATTGGATGCCATTGATTTTCATGAAGTACTTCCTGTACACATAACGCCTTGCTAAGGTGTGAAGCACGCAATGACCAAGCCGCTGCATGGCACTTCAACACCAAAAGCACCGCATACTAAAAATGCCACGCGTGCTGAATCACACTTAAGCAATTTGTTAGGTGCGTAACCAAAGTTGATAAAAGTCAGTTTCATCGTGCTTTGGATTCTTACGCACAAACTCCCAACCATGGCGCTTGTAAAAAGTAAGAGCTCTAGTGTTAGTTCGACTTACTGAAAGCACTGCACGCTTACAACCTGCTCTAAACAAGACATTTGCGATGTAATCCTGCAACTTAGGAGCTAGCCCTAAGCCACGAAAATTTGATTTTAAATAGATCAGATGCACATAACCAGTTTCAGGCTCTGGTGAAAAACTGCGAAACTCCAACTGCCCTGCGAACTGACCAGAAACAAAAATATGAATGTAGAACCACTCTGGAGTCACCAACCGCTCAATAACTCGCTCGCGATAACCACTAATGAAATCATCGAATCCGTCATAATGACCGAAACTACAAAAGTATGCATCTTTTCTAGCATCAACGCATAAGTCTAAATCATCGATACTTATTTGCCGAAAAGCGATTTCCATATCTACCTTTTCCCTCTAGCACCTAACGCCTTGCTAAGGTGTGAGCAACGCAATGCCCAAGCCTCTGCAGACCACCTTAAACACAAAAAACCGACGCATGGTAAAAATGCCACGCGTTGCGAATCACTCTTAAGCAATTTGTTATGTTTGTTCTACATTCGCGCGATCACACCAATACTCTGAGTAACTTTCGTTTACCCAACACTCTATTCGTATTGTGCCAAACTCTTTATAAGTACCTAGTTCTTCTGAGATTGTTATACGTTCAGACGATAGTAAATCACTTACTGAATCAGCCAAATCTTCAAACCCATAGAGTTCAACATTTTCGTTTTCACTCCGAAGATTAAGCTTCAGAACTCCTTGTTCTTCGGTCCGAGTCGCTGTGAGACTACAAATAAAGTTTGGTCTCACACACTCAAATAGCTTCTTATAGCTGCTCATATTCCCTCCGAAAACATAACGCCCTGTTAAGGTGTGAGCAACGCAATACCGAGCCGCCGCATACCACCTTAAACACTAAACGCAACGCATATTAAAAATGCCACGCGTTGCGAATCACTCTTAAACAGTTTGTTAGGTTTTTTCTCTTGCTCCTGTGCAATGCTCACACAGGTCTGTGATGATTTCACTAGCATACAGCTCTAATTTGCGAAGGCATTTATACGCTTTGTTTAAGTCTTTACCCTCTTCTTTACTGGGAGCTAGTGCGTAAGTATTTAAGGAAACCTTTTCATGCCCATACAATCTCACTTTTTCTGCCAACTCAGAGCTGATTGAAGCAGCCAATGACGCAATATATAAATTCTCACCCTGAGTTGAACAATCAATTACGACATCTTCGCTACTATTCAAGCCTTTAGCATATACAGCCTGAGCCATTATTATGTCTTTCTTCATGAAAGCCATAATTGGTTCTATGACATAGTTGTTTTTGAATTCCACTTCTCTCTTGAGAGCTTCTTTTTTTTCTTGAAACGTATGGTCTGTGACTTTACTAAACCAATTAAAAGAGAGGGTTACAATTGCGGTCAACAAAGAAGCGGAAACTGCGATGATAGATGCCCCATGTTCAATCAAAAAACTCTTTTCTGTCACGATAACTCTCCCATGAAACCTAACGCCCAATTAAGGGGTGAGCAACGCTACCACCCAACCTAAAGCATTGTGCCATAAACACTAAATTTGAAGTAGAAGCAAAAATGCCAAGCGTTGGGAATCCCTCTTAAATTGTTTGTTATGTTTTTTGAGGCACTACTTTCGAAAACTAATAGTTGATTGTCGCCCCACCGCCACGTTTAGTGATATGAAATTCATGCAGGATTCCATGAACAAGGCAGCAAAGCACACCTATAGAGCCTTCCTTAACTGCCGGGTAAGCCATGAATTCGATTTGCGTTTTTAGTGCTGTGGTTTGCTTGGCTCCATTTACAACAAAGGCAAATTCTTTAAGCTGTGGGTTGTTTGAGTTTACAACGGGCATTCCTTCAAAGATTTCTAGGGATTGAACTTCCTGCCCGCTTGAACGGAGAATATCCAAGACTTTTGAGGCAATGCGTAGGTCTGGTACTTCACCGTTTAGCTTCTCATCTGGTAGCAATATTTCGAATGGAGAAGTTTCCTGTGAGAGCTCCGCTTTACTTTCGATTTCTGGTTTCTTTTTAAATAGTCCAAACACCTTGCTCTCCTTTAAAACATAACGCCCTGTTAAGGTGTGAGCAACGCAATACCGATGCCTCCGCATACCACCATAAACACCAAACGCAACGCATAGTAAAAATGCCACGCGTTGCGAATCACTCTTAAACAGTTTGTTAGCCTTTGTCTCGAGACACAATTATTTTTTCTTGAAAGGTGTATCTATCAGCATCTTCTAAGGCCAAATCTTGCGCTATGGCTAGGATTATAGACATTCCAGCATATACAGCATCCACTAACTTCCAATAATACTCGGACGAATCATCGAAATGTTCATCAACCTCTTCAAACCTCGGGCGGAAAATTGGATATTCACCGTGCACAATATCACTGCGTAACTTGTAAAACTGAGAGGGCCATTTTGCTAGTTTATTTGGTGGATTGCCGAATAAGACTGGTAGTTTTTTCTCTAAAGCTCGCGCCTTGGGTTCGTTTTTATTTATCAAGAAGCTTTCGATAACTTGTGAAACTTGAACAACTTCAGAGGGTGAAATTAAAGAAGTGCTGTACGATAAGCTTAATAGAACCGCAATTGCTTTAGTAACCGAAGTCTTTGCTAGTGAATACTCCAGACCACCATTTTTAACTAACCAATTCCAAACTATATTAAAATCCAATTCTTTGAGGAGAGGCCAACGATTCTGGTCAGCAGAGTGCCAAGCAGACTCAATAGAATCAACATAAATTGCATTAGGCCTTTTATCACATGAAAGGTGAAAGTTAGCTAAATTGCACGCCCCACGTTTGCAAAGGTTCATTGCAAGAAAAAGCAGTTCCACGAATCTATGCGCAAAATAGTTACTGTCCCACAGCTCTGAATCGGGAGTCTCTATGAACTTTATTTTAAACTCAGCTCCATAAGGGGATGGTAGTTCAAACTTACCACTTGCTTCTGCTTCTTCTCGTAATCTGTTGAAGTAACCGTCTAAGTTTTCTAATTTGAGGTTATCTAGCATATTAAGGACATCATCAATTTCTAAAGAGATTCTGACGTACTGCCCCTCAAATACAATGCTATTCTGTTCGAAAAACTCAGCGACTTTACCCCAAAAATCAATATATTCATGGTTTAGGTGCTGAGTTTCTGCACTTGAACCTGAAATATTTGAACATTTAACAACTACAACTTCCAATATAGCTCCTTGTGTACGATATAAAAGGCTAACGCCGCATTAAGGTGTGAGCAACGCTACCACGAAACTCAACCATACCACCGCAAACACCGCACTCAAAATTGGAATGAAAAATGCCATGCGTTGGGAATCACTCTTGAATGCTTTGTTAGGTTTATGCCCCTTGACCTTTCAGTAAACCAAGTAACTCCAGCACTTGCCTACCATCACTGGGCATACCCTCATACGCACCAAAGTAGCTTGGGTAGTATATTGGTATTGATGTAAATAAAAATTGAAACAGTGAAAAGTACAGCCCAAAATTTACCAAGTATTGAGCTAAATGCGGTAATTCATAGCGACTAAGCAAATATAAGCCAATACATAAAATTAGAGATACAACGGGACCCATTAACAGAGAGACTGCTTGTAAATTTTTACTCACATCTCTTTTTATTGAAGCAAAGCCAACATTCATCGACAACGGTGTGATTAAAAGCTTTAATTTACCAACCCGAAATTCTTTCGCGTTACTTCCACTTCCCAATCGAATTTCTACCGAATGACCTGTCATTAACTGAGGAGCTGCATGCCCTAACTCATGAAGTAGCACAACCAATGGCATTACCAACACAAAACCTAAAACTAAACCAATTAAATTACTCACACACAACCTCCTTATCACGAATAAGCAATAAAACCAATATACGTCTTTTTGAAGTTTGCACCAAGTTCGAATAAAAACCTAACGCCGCGTTAAGTGGTGAGCAACGCTACCACCTTACCTAAACCATTGTGCCGTAAACACTAAAGCTGAATCAAACCGAAAATGCCAAACGTTGCGAATCCGTCTTGAACGCTTTGTTATATTTTTTTATTTCGAATAAGTCTAAATTAAACGGCTTAAAAATGAGGTCAATATGATCGTTAATAATCAACTCGGGAGCCCCGTAAACATAAGCAACTAACTGCTCTTTATCGGTGCCTATTGAGTCCTCAATACTTTCTACGATCGACCTCTTGAAGCGGTAATTCTTTAAAAGCGAGCTTCTAATAACAACACTAACTTTGGTTCGTGCGGTTTTAAAACGAGCAGACTCAGAAAATTTGATTTTGACATCCCCATTTTTCAGTCGCACCACACTTTCGACCAGCCCCCAATATACACGAACTCTTTGTTCAATCACTTCGGGATTTACAAAATCTTGATCTTTAATTCGCTTGAATAATTCACTATATGCATATGAGTTTTCACCAATATCGATTGCTCTCTTTTTGAGTAAGCCCACTTTTTGGTATTTGTAGTACTTACCAACCAGTGAACCCAAATGATAGATATTCGAAGGAGATATGTGCTCAATATGACCAAGAGGCTTACCCGTTATTTTAGTTACAGTCTCCACGCCTTCAACACCCGGGTTTACCCTTGTTTCAACAAGGTGGCTCTTAGGGCGTTTCATGAAAAATAAATCAGGCTCATTTTCACTTTTCTTCTGTTCATCAGGGACATGAGCCATATCACCAAGGTCTGTTGTATTCAGATAATTGGTCTCGTAAATATTGCAGGAGTCAGAGTGAATATCTACAGTTCGAAAATATGGGTCTACTTTGCGTTTTGACAATGGCTTGTCGATATTTACACAAGTAATTGAGCAGCCACAACCATCCCCAACACAGATGAATTTGCGCTTATCCGTAATTTTGCCCTGCTGAAAATATAAATCTGCTGTTTCCGGAGATACGATCTCCCTACACTCTAAGCTTAGAGCTTTGCTTAGTGATGTCACCGTACCTCCTAAAAATATAACGCCGCGTTAAGTGGTGAGCAACGCAGACCACCTTACCTAAAGTATTGTGCCGTAAACACTTAAACTGAAGCAAACCGAAAGTGCCGAGCGTTGCGAATCTGTCTTGAACGCTTTGTTATGCATTTTTGACATCACCGCTGCTTGTAACGATAAAATCTGTTTTAGAATTCTTTAGCCGCGATTCTTTTGATGATGGGCCCAACAGTTTCCAACCTAGATCTTTGATGTAACCTGTTGTATCAACAGCTTCTTTTAAAAATTCAAGCTGCGCCTCGCGAAGACAAATTCCGTTTGCACCACCCTCGTAATCTGGATCTCCATTTTGCACCAAATCATCTTCCCAACCGCAAAGCTCACAAATATCATATGTACCTTTTACGGGCTCATCGAAAGTATTGTAGCCACAACAAGGGCAAGTATATTTCATCCGCCTCTCCATGATGCATAACGCCAAATTAAGGTGTGAACAACGCTAACCACCTAACCTAAAGCATTGTGCCATAAACACTAAACTGACTAGAAGTGAGAGCGCCAAGCGTTGTGAATCACTCTTAAATTTATTGTTATACCAATTCCATATACGTGTGATGAACCTTTGATCTAACGCATTGTGTTTCATATTCGAGAGAGATTATAACTTGCTATGCTGGACATATGAAAGGAGCTTACTATGCCATGTAATCGAACGCACGCTCGCCGTTTAGATGAATCAGTTCTCACAACCCTTAGTAACCATCAAATGCACGACAATGGCCGCCATAAGTGCTGTCAATGCGCATACAATTCAGGTTATGAACAAGGTAGACAGTTGAGAAGCTCAATTCAGCTAGATATCAATGAATTAGGCGATAGCCAAGCAAGGGCTGATGGGCGACACAAAAGTGTTCACCAAGCTTTTGCACTAGGCTATTCCGAGGGTATCCGGGACTTCATAGCATTGGATCAATAATACTTATTAGGGGGAGTTTCCCCCTTTTTGGTATAACGCCCTGTTAAGGTGTGAGCAACGCAATACCGATGTTACCGCATGCCACCTAAAACACTAAACGCAACGCATAACAAAAATGCCAAGCGTTGCGAATCACTCTTAAACAGATTGTTATGCGTGTGCTAAAAAATGCTCTTTTGATTCAAAGCTATCAACAACATCAATTATACCTTCGAATAAAACCTCTTGGTCTTCGACATTCAAACCATCACTGCCTGTCCAGTATTCAAAAGCTAAAGCTCTTAAATCATCATGACGAACTGTGTCAGCTAACAAGTGCTTTTGATCTGAGATAAATAGCGACCCCGTTAAACTGAGTTTGAGTATTTTTTGATTTTCAGCACCTAAGGTGTCCCACCAAAATGGCACAGCTTCCTTTGAACAAACCCAGATGCAATTTTTACGACTAGGTAAGTGAGGAAAATAGTTACTTCTAACCTCTTCAAAGATCTGCTCTCGAACAAACATAGAAAGACTTTTTCCTACTTCCTGCGACATTGCGAGCATATTACCTATATGAGCATTTTGATACTCCGGTGTTGCGTTAAAGAATTTCTCCATCGCCTGTCGGAAGGGTAAGTTGTCCTCTCCATCATTATAAAATAAACCGTTTTTATTATAGTGCTCATTAAACAAATTGAGTTTTTTTTGCACCCAGTTAATTCTGCTGCCAACTTCCCAAATAGAACTAGAATCATTAACTCTATGTATATGGAAATATTCCGCTTTTTTTACTTCCACAAAACCTCTCTTACATTGAAACGCATAACGCCTTGTTAAGGTGTGAGGCACGCAATTCCGAAGCTAACGCATACCACCTTAAACACTAAAACCAACGCATAGTAAAAATGCCACGCGTGCCGAATCACTCTTGAACAATTTGTTATGCGCTTGAATCACACACGAAATTAACGTCTTCATCGATTAACCGATAACTTGTAACAGCTTTAATGTCGCCACAGCCTCTAACTAGAATATCTAGGCAATCAAGGCGACCATTATTAACACTTAAAACAGTCTCTGCACCCAGTTCCAAAGCTGAGGATTCAACTAGAGGACCAATAAAGTTTACTGCCTTAGAGTTAGTTACGACATTACCTCGTTTTTCGAAGCATACGATAACACCAGCTCCCGTATATTCACGCTCTGACACAATTAGCTCAGAAATACAGGTGTTTTTGAAGTCATCTGGATAAGAGCTAAAAATAAATTGGATGATAGATTTTTCTAGTTCATTCATTTTACCAACTCACCTTTCTGGCGCATAACGCCGCGTTAAGTGGTGAACAACGCCAACCACCAAACCTAAACCATTGCACCTTAAACACTTAATCTGACTTGAACTAAAATCGCCAAGCGTTGTGAATCCGCCTTAAACGCCTTGTTAGGCGAAGTTTCCCACTAGTGTTTCAGTTGTTTTGAAAGCAGATTACCCGAAACAAAATAAGCAACCAAACACCCGCTGACTTTTTGTGATTCAAGAACCATAAAAGTCACTATGTTTCAGCCGAAATTTCAACAACTACGAAATAAAGACTTTCAGCGTTCAAGTCGCTTTTGAGGAAGCGAGACGTAAAGCTGCAAACTTAAAGCGAGCACAAAAGCCTCAATTAACTTGCCCTTTCCACACTTTGAGCCAGTGAAACTCACAACCAACCGACTGTAAAAACCAATGAGGCAACCCGCGAACCTTGGTATGTTTTACGGCCAAAGAGATTCGAGAATTTGAGCCGACAGTGTTGAATTGCCGACATAGAAAAACGAAAGCTCAAAGAGAACTAAGAAGATGAGAACAAAGAACTTTCCTGCCCGTCGCCTAACGCCCTGTTAAGGTGTGAGCAACGCATTACCGAAGCCGCCGCATACCACCTTAAACACTAAAACCAACGCATAGTAGAAATGCCACGCATTGCGAATCACTCTTAAACAGTTTGTTAGTTTTATTGCTGGCGACTCAGCAACAAACTTGCTCCAGACATAGCCAAAAAAGTTGCACAGCCTCTATT
The DNA here is from genome assembly GCF_033337975.1 of Vibrio sp. Vb2880. Classification (NCBI taxonomy): domain Bacteria; kingdom Pseudomonadati; phylum Pseudomonadota; class Gammaproteobacteria; order Vibrionales; family Vibrionaceae; genus Vibrio; species Vibrio sp. Vb2880. Next base: position 26,525 of record NZ_JAWORT010000025.1, on the reverse strand, counting down.
GAAGCGCTTTGCTATTTTCGGCTTCGTAAACCACTGCCTTAAGTACATTCCAAATATCGAATAAATCGATATTGCACACATTTCTAAAGCTAGGAAAGTAGCTCCTAGAGCGAAGAACTGTTCATTTACACTCGCTGAAACATCGACGAACTGTGGTAGAAAGGCGGTAAAGATTAAGATCGCCTTTGGGTTACCAGCGGCGAGCAAAAATTCTTGTTTAGCTAAACCTAATCGGTTGCGAGTATTTTCTAGTTCAGAAACAGGGCTCGCTTCCGAATGCCAAAGATTAAAGGCAATCCACAACAAATAAGCTGCGCCCACAATTTTAATCGTTAGAAATAGAGTCTCAGAAGCATAGAGAACGACGGCTAAACCTGAAGCAGCCAAGGCAATCATTACAGCGAATGCAACAATACGACCAAGTCCAGCAATAAAAGCGGATTTGAAACCGTAACAACGAGCATTGTTCATGGACAATAGATTGTTTGGACCAGGAGTCATATTGAGTGCAAAACACGCAGGTATAAAGAACAATAACTTCCAGATTTCCACAATATTTCCTCCATAAAACTAACGCCCTGTTAAGGGGTGAGCAACGCAATACCAAAGCTGCCGCATGCCACCTTAAACACTAAAACCAACGCATAGTGAAAATGCCACGCGCTGCGAATCCCTCTTGAACAGTTTGTTAGGCGAATTACTCAACGATATGCTCTGGACTCAAACTATTGCCACACTTAAGACATGAAGGATGCATTTTTGCAATTAAGTGGTGGTTTCCTTGATAACTACCTTTGGAACCCAAGTTTCTCAGGCTTGTTTTAGACCACTCTTTTGAAAAAGGTTGATCGTTTTCGCTTTCAACAATTTCTCCGGTTTGCCCGCATGAACATTGTAGCTTTGTATAGGTGCGCATTGTCATTTCACTTACCCTTTATTTTTAATGTTCTTTGACCAAATTTCACGTAGAGCAGCACCGTATTATACCAGTTTAAGGTTCATAACTTGCTCTATTCGCCTAACGCCCTGCTAAGGGGTGAGCAACGCAATACCGATGTTGCCGCAAACCACCTTAATCACTAAATTAAACGCATAGTAAAAATGCCACGCGTTGCGAATCCCTCTTGAGCAGTTTGTTAGTTTGCAAACCCAAAGCGTTGATTTACGTTATTTTAAACTTTGTAAACAATAAGCTTTAAGTGTTTTGATGCACTTAAGCCAGGCGTAGTTTCAAAGCGGCTACTCAATGAAACCACGTGGAACAAACAACACCGCAGAAAACGAACTTACAACACCAAAAAGCGCTTTTGGAAAACTAATCTCACAATGCGGACTTTCAACAAAGTCACTGAAACCACGTGAACTTACCACACCAAAGAAAACGTCCTTGCGGCAAGTAAATCGGCTTTTGTATCGACAAACTCAACGAGCAGAGTTTCAGCAAAAAAGTTCGACTCAGAGAACCCAAAAGTCACCGCACCAAAGAACAAATCAGCCGTTGAAACGATGCCAATTTTGAATTTCACCACGCTGGTTAACACTGAAATTGAACGCCGATACGACAATTTCGACTTTGAGCTTTTACCACTAGATCTTGCGATATAGCTGCGTTTTTCCTCTTGCAAACTAACGCCCTGTTAAGGTGTGAGCAATGCAATACCGATGCTTCCGCATACCACCTTAAACACTCAATGCGACGCATAGTAAAAATGCCACGCGTTGCGAATCACTCTTAAACAGTTTGTTATGCTTCTGCTTTTCACCGTTGGTATTGCTTGTTAGCTTTAATTCCATGAGGTGAAACCCACCCCTCGTTTAAATAAGAATGGTAATACTCTAGAAACTCATCTTGCTCTTCGAATGAATACATTCGGTTGTTAGTGTTATCGAGCAATTCAGTAGTTACTTCTATCACTCCACTTTCGCGATAAGTTATTTGATTTACGGTCCAAGAGAAGTAATCGCCTACAATGCGGTTGTTGAACTTAACAAACTCACCAACTCTTGGCACTACCGGAAGGTGAACATTTTTGACTAAATGAACCCAATTCTTTTTACTTGCCAGATAGATACTAAATTCTATTTCTATCAATACTTTATCCTGACTCAATTAAGAAGCATAACGCCCGCTTAAGTGGTGAGCAACGCAATACCGAAGTTTCCGCACACCACCTTAATCACTTAAATCAACGCATGGTAAAAATGCCACGCGTTGCGAATCCGTCTTGAAGCGTTTGTTAGGCTTCTAGCTCACTATATAGCACTAAGCAATTGTATTCTTTGCCGAATTCCGTTTCTTGATCGAAAGCTCGAATTTGCGTAAAACCTTGTCTGTACCAGAACCTAAAAGCAGAAGTGTTCTCTGCGTAAACATTTAAACCTACGTTTTGTAGCTTAACGTATTCACAGGCTACAGCTATAACACTACTAACTATTTCTGAACCCAAACCTTGACCTTTGAAACTCGGTAGAATTGTTAACATAGGAAGCCAAAGAGTGCCAGTTAAAGGAGCGTGAAACTCCATCTGTATGTAACCCACCACTTGACCTTTCTTTGTGCTAATTTTTCTTAGGTAAAATGCACCTTGCTCGTCAGGTAATTTTAACTTACTGCTTTCAGATATTAATTTTTCATATTCTGTGAGAGGCCATTCCCTAAACGTTGGATCCATTGCTTTTACATTTAAGTTACTGTCAAAAATTGACTTAGCTAGATGCGCCTCATCACTTGAAAACTCAGTGAAAACCAAATTTTTGGATTCCCATTGTGGTATTAACACTAACAACTTCCTCCTTGAAGCCTAACGCCCTGTTAAGGTGTGAGCAACGCAATACAAAAGCCCCTTCATAACACCTTAAACACTAAACGCAACGCATAGCAAAAATGCCAAGCGTTGCGAATCACTCTTAAACAGATTGTTAGTTGCCCATCTCAAAGCCTAGTGCTAACATTTGTACACACACCAACAAAGGAATACATCATGGACACTAGAATTCAATTTCGTGTTGATGAAGAAACAAAACGCCTAGCTCAACAAATGGCTGAGAGCCAAGGTCGAACTTTAAGTGATGCTTGCCGTGAACTTACTGAGCAACTAGCTGAACAACAAAGAAAAACATTATCTCACGATGCATGGCTAACTGAACAAGTAAACCTAGCATTTGAGAAGTTTGACTCAGGAAAATCCGTTTTCGTTGAGCACCAAACTGCTAAGTCTCGAATGGAAGAGCGCAAGGCCAGAATCCGTAATCGAGGTAAGCAATGATTTTATGGGAAGAAGAGTCACTTAATGATCGTGAAAAGATCTTCGAGTTTCTCTATGACTTTAACCCTGATGCGGCAGAAAAAACTGACAACCTCATTGAAGCAAAAGTAGAAAACTTGCTTGAACAACCTTTAATGGGCGTACAACGAGATGGCATCCGCGGACGATTGCTTATTATTCCTGAGATTTCGATGATTGTGTCTTACTGGGTCGAGGGCGATATCATCCGAGTTATGCGTGTACTCCACCAGAAACAAAAATTCCCTACGGATTGATACTCGCTCTGGGGAACTAACGCCCTGTTAAGGTGTGAGCAACGTAATACCGATGCTACCGCATACCACCTTAAACACTAAAACCAACGCATAGTAAAAATGCCACGCGTTGCGAATCACTCTTAAACAGTTTGTTATGTGTGTAGTTACATTTTTCACGGAGCCAATAATGAACTGTAATAGTTGCTGTAGCTGCCAAACAATGGCTTGTACCGTTCAACAATAACCTCCTTGCCCTCAATACAGATCGACTTGCATATAACCTGTACAACCTCACCATGCTCTAACTTTACAGCTGCTCTATAAATGTGGATGCTTCGGCTTTTACCAGGAGCATCTGTGTTATCCCACGAAGATAGAACCACGCCGTGATGAGTATCTATAAGCTTTCCTCGAAAGAACAGCTGTTCAAAGCCAACAGCTATAACAATTCCAATACCAAGGAAAAATAATATGTATTTTGCAATTTGCTTCTTTTGCATATTAATTCCTCCAAGCACATAACGCCGCGTTAAGTGGTGAACAACGCCGACCACAAAACATAAACCATTGTACCTTAAACACTTAACCTGACTGGAGCTGAAATCGCCAAGCGTTGTGAATCCGTCTTAAACGCTTTGTTAAGTGTATTTTGACTCCACATATCCTTTGAGAGTGTTTACACCAAAAAACACCGTAATCATACCGAAAACTATCGGTACTAAATAAAACACCCAACCAATTGAATTTATGATTGCTATATTCGTAGGTGAACCAGATTCAATCCCATTTAGCACTCCAACAGCGAATTTTACTGCAAACAACGTAAGTACAATAAACAATATTGTGGCAAAAAGGCTCACCTGCCAAAACTGCTTACTCAAATCAACTAGTTCATTAAACACATGTTCTATCAAAGATTTCCTTGCCAATTTAGTCTCCTTACTTGTAGATACACTTAACGCCCAATTAAGGTGTGAAGCACGCTAGCACTGCACCCCGTTTGATCACCGTAAACACTGAACTTAACCCAAACTAAAAATGCCAAGCGTGCTGAATCACTCTTAAATTGTTTGTTATGATTGTACTTCTGGGTGTTCACCAAAAGCCGATTTGTCATATTTTCCAAACAACTCCTTTTGCCACTCGGCGTCAATATGTAGGTGTTCCAATAAGGAATAGCGTTCAACCAGTTGGCGATATTTATAGTATGGGTCTAGAGGATCTACAACTACACAATTGATGGCTAATAATTGGATAACTTCCTTATTCAAGAAAGAGCGAACAATGTTGGAGTAAAATTTCTCGGTTCTAGTAACTTTTTTTTCGACCGCGGCTTCAAACAGCATTGGTTCAGCATCGAACCGACTATTTTCCAAAATAAACTTGAGTATATGGTAAAGAACCCTGAAGTAGTGGCTCGTATCGCTTGAAGATTCACGCATTTTAGCGACTCTCTGCTCAATAGTATTACCAGTACCATTTTTAATAACAGCATTATGCAGCTTCATGATTTTTGAAGCCGTCGGGCGATCCATGACTATCAAACGCTCATTTAATCCGTCAAAGACGGTATTGAGTTGGTTTAGTAGAGAAAAGAATGTGTCTTCAAATCGCTTTTTTTCTTGAGTTAGCGCCTGTTCTTTTTGAGCCTTCTCAGTTTCCTTGAGCACTTTCTGAGTTTCAGATAACTCGGTCTTTTGAATTAGTACTGATTGAGTTAACCAATAGAAAGCTAATAAGGCTATCAGTGGATTTAAGATGCCACCAATAAAGTCTCCAAAGGTGCCCCAAATCGAACTATCAGTCGAGAGAGGAAGGTTATTTATAAAATAAAACCAAACTAAATAAACCGTAGGTATCAGAGCTATTAGAGAAAACGCCAATATTTTTGCTCTTTTTATACTCTTTGCTAAGTCACTAATTTCCAATATTACCTCCAAAATCATAACGCCTTGCTAAGGTGTGAGTAACGCAATACAAAAGCTACCGCACAGCGCCTTAATCACATAAGCCACCGCAAAGTAAAAATGCCACGCGTTACGAATCACTCTTAAGCAATTTGTTAGTACATGCGCTACTTCTATTTATGCGCTCCAAGATATTGAAAAGTGGCATGATATGAAAGGCTTTGAACACTGAAGTGAGACAGGCAGCTACAAAACTTAAACTCGATTAAGAGACGAGAGTTGGCTAGAAGAAAAATGCACTGACCTGCCCTACTTTCACAGCCTTCAAATTAGAAAAGGATTCTTTCCTCGTACTTCAACAGCCACACCAAAAGTAACCAAGGTTCTCTCAAAAGCCACCACAAAAATGAAGAAGCGCCAAAGAAATAGGCTAAGAGTTAGAAGCCGTAAACGGTGAATTCAAAGCAAACACTCCACATATAGTGCCACCGGAAAGAACGTGAAAGGCACAAACTGTAAGGTGTAAACACGAGCGCCAAAACAGATAAACACCAAAACTTATGACCTTTGATGTCAAACCCGTACTAACGCCGCATTAAGGGGTGAACAACGCAAACCACCCTACCTAAAGCATTGTGCCGTAAACACTTAAGCTAATTCAAACCAAAACTGCCAAGCGTTGTGAATCCCTCTTGAATGCTTTGTTAGTTGCCAAACCCAAGGCTAGGATTTGGAGTTTATTACCGCTTTGCCAACACTGATTTTACGTGCTTTGAAAAAGCTCAAATCAGGCGCAGTTTCAAAGCGCCTGTCACTGAAACCACTTGGATCACGCAACGCCGTAGAAAACGAACTGACAACACCAAAAAACCTTTTGGAGAAACAATGCCACAAAGCTGACTTTCAACAAGTAAATCGGCTTCTGAAACGGCAAACCAAACTAGGAAAAGAACGAAGCTCAATTTTCGCGAACCAAGATCCCGAAGTTCGAAGTGCAGAATCGAGCAAAGCACACGAACGATTAGACCTAAACACTCTGTTTTTGCTGCGATTTTCTCGTTGGCAACTAACGCCGCATTAAGGTGTGAGCGGCGCTTGGCTAAACTTGAGCGAAGCGAAACTGCCAAGCGTTGCGAATCACTCTTAAATGCTTTGTTATGTACGCGCTTCAATGTATTGGCTCAATATTTCAATTTGCTGGTCGTGTAAAGTTAGCAAAGGACTGATTAACATAGCCTCTTTACCGCCTCTTTTAAGTGACAATAGAACTACTTTTGGATCACTATATAAATTAAGGAAAGGAAGACCGACGGCTTCGAAGTAGAGCTTCAATCTACGTGCAGAACCTACAGCATCGTCATACGAAGCCACAGCAAAGCGTCGTTGACCAACACCCTCTATGTTTCCAAGCTCAGCACCAACAATTATCAACTTCTTCCTTTTATCCAAAAATTCAACTGCAACATCAGCTGTTGCATCAAAATCTGACACATGATTAATACAACTGATATGCAAATGCCAATTGCAATTACCAGACTTTAACTTAAAAGTGCGCTGTGATTTAACGTACTTCCACTCAGGAAGAAGAGAACACAGCTCAGTCAGAAATACTTCCTGTAGTTCAGAAACTTTCATATTCCCTCAAGTACATAACGCCTTGTTAAGGTGTGAGGCACGCAATACCTAAGTCTCCGCATACCACATTAACCACTAAAACCAACGCATAGTAAAAATGCCACGCGTGCCGAATCACTCTTGAACAATTTGTTATGCGTTTTTTAAAAGTTCGACGAACTCTTGTTTGCGAGGCTCACCGCTAGAGATATGAACAACTACAGTATCTCTAAGTTCATAGTAAGGATGTAATGCTAAATGTTTTGCAAACCAAAAGACTTCTGACAGCGGCTCATCATCGTGCCAAGTTGTTACAACCAAATTTGCATCATTCAAATCGCTACCTCCGACGTAAGTGATATTAGCTATATCTATAGATGTATCCCAAGAACTGGCATTAACACCCCAAGCTAAAGCATATAAGCAACCACCCTCGACTAGCCAAGAACTCAATTTCGATTGCCAACTTTCAGCTACTGCTTCCTCAGCCACAATTATGCAGCGAAACTTCCCAACCTGGAGTACGGGAATATGTGAAGCATCTTTTTTTAAGTGAAGATATTCCATATTACCTCTGAAACGCATAACGCCGCATTAAGGTGTGAGCAGCGCTTGGCTATACTTGAGCGAAGCGAAACTGCCAAGCGTTGCGAATCACTCTTAAATGCTTTGTTAGGTTTTTACTCAAATAGTTCACTAAACTTCTCTGAATTCCAGACTGAAACAACTGGCGAATCTGATACAACCGCTTTGCTAAAACCATACTTTTCGCTTTTAGTAACGAAAGCTATGGGAACGCTTCTATATAGTAAGGCTACTGAATTACCATCAGCCGACCATTGAAAGCTAAAATCTTGCTCTACTGTCTTCTCAATAATTGCTGTTTTGGAAACTAACCCTTGGTGTAATTGTGGTGGTTCCCCTGCTCTCATTTTCTGCTTCCAAGATTCCTCGGAAACAGGCACGTACTGTATGTACGCAACAGCATCTCTTTCTGGCTTTTGAGTTTGAGGCTTAGTTAGGTAAAGCACCCCAGACTCTTCAAACTCATCGAGAATTGCATAACGTTCGGACACTTCGTTATATGAGCTTAAAAACAAACCCTCAGACATTACTACTCCTGACATCGACGTACACAAAATAAACAGAATTTTCTTCATGTGACTCCGAAAACCTAACGCCCAATTAAGGTGTGAAGCACGAGACCACGACACTCAATTTGACCACCGTAGACACTGAACTCAACCCAAACCAAAAATGCCAAGCGTGCTGAATCACTCTTAAATTGTTTGTTATGCCTAAATTATTTGCAACTCCTGCCTCATCAACTCCATCAGCTCTTTAGCCGTTGCTTGCGTTTCTACTCCAAGAGCGGCCAACTCACTTTGAAATTTTGCAGATAACTCATTATTTTGAGACAAAACTATTTCTAGAAGTCTATTCATGAACTCATTGGACTTATCAAAAGATGCCTTAGTTAATGCCTCCAAACGAGCGAATGTTTCAATCATCTGGTCGGTCGCAGTGAGTTTTAATTTGTTAGACTCTGCCTGTAGTTTCATTAAGTCTTCCATGCCATCGCGCATTACCTCGGAAATTTTTGACCCAAACCAACACACAACTTCACGCTCTTTTTCTTTGTCGCCAACTTGTGCAGCTGCTAAATAGTCATTGAAGTACTGGTCGATAATTGGTTGCATCTTTGCAGGAAGATCTACTTGATACTTTTTACCAAAGGCATCTAGATTAGACACGTATGCTTCGTACTGAGTGGCTTTAAGTTCGAATACTTTTTTCCTTCTCTCTGCTTCCAGCGACAATCCATGCTTCAAGTTCTCTAACGCTTTGTCATGGCTCTGCTTGTTAAAATAAACAAACAGACCCCAAAGCACGTTCACCACACCGAACACCCAAGCAAAATAGTCAGGGTTTTCCTGAATAACATTGTAAACAGATTCCATACTTCCTCTTTAGGCATAACGCCCTGTTAAGGTGTGAGCAACGCAATACCGATGCCGCCGCATACCACCTTAAACACTAAACGCAACGCATAGTAAAAATGCCAAGTGTTGCGAATCACTCTTAAACAGATTGTTATGTAGCTATTCGCCATTACCCAAATCAAAAAGGTTTATACCACCAGAACTATCTAGACTGGTATTCGTCACTTTACTATAAGGTTCTACATTTACTTCTGCATATAGTAAGTAGCTTTCAAATGATGGAACTTCAGATACATTAAATAGGATCTTTCCAACAGACTTTTGAAAATCCAACAAGTCGCCAAGATCTTCATGTAGTTCCAAAGCCAACTCTTTACTGTATGGCAGCAACATGCCATAAGAAACTGACTTATAGAATCGGTCATTGCTGCGATTAATCTGGTTCAATACCCAACTAATCTCATGAAACGAATAGGTGTTCTTTTTCCCAAATTTAGCACACAGCTTAGGAGCTACATCTTTAGCCACTGACTGAACATAAGCCTTTTTATTCATGAACTTAAGCATATCTATCCTCCTTGCTACATAACGCCCAATTAAGGTGTGAAGCACGCGACCACTGCACTTAACTAGGACGCCGTAAACATTTAACTAAATTGAAACCAAAAGTGCTGAGCGTGCTGAATCACTCTTAAATTTATTGTTAGGTGATTAGTACGATGCACCATTGATCTTCCGAACTGGGATACCAGAAAGCACTTCATGTTCAGCCATTCTCATATTTACAGCTAAGATATCTTCGGAACATTTCTGTGTCGTTACGTAATGCGTTAAACAACCACATGAGTTGCAACGATGAAATTCTACTTCTTCGTCCCCCCAACAATAGAAAGCCGTTTTCTCATTCATGCTGATTTGAACTTGTTCTGGAGAAAAGTACGCCCAAGCCGCAGCATAGCGACGACAAATAGAACAGTTACACTCTCCCACTTCTTTAGGAAGCGAACTCAACACCAAGCTAACGTTTCCGCAGTGACACTTTAATTCCATTCGATAGTTCACTGTATTCACCTAACGCCCAATTAAGGTGTGAAGCACGCAACTACGACACTCAATTTAACCACCCTAATCACAGAACTTAACCCAAACTAAAAATGCCAAGCGTGCTGAATCACTCTTAAATTGCTTGTTAGCCCGATGCCCAAAGGTTGCACGCCTCGACCGCCTCGATTTTAACACCGAAACTAGAAATACTAGGTAACGTGGCATTGTGGTGCTCTCGAATTTGAGCCCCACTGGCGTGCTCCTTATCATGAGTTGTGTGAGCATCCGAAACCAAAGTTACGGGATAACCTAAACCTGCAGCTCTGCGAATGGTGGTATCAACGCAAAACTCTGAGGCGTAGCCACACACAATTAAGCTATCTACATCGAGTTCATTCAAAACGCTTTGAAGATTAGTATTCAAGAAAGAGTCTGGTGTTGTTTTGCGAACGAAGTAGTCTCCAGTTTGTGTAACTAAGCTCGACTGCAATGCCCAACCAACGCTTTCGTATTCAATAACAGATTTAGGTTGCTCGTGCTGGACAAAGATAACTGGGACAGACTTAGCACGCGCCAATTTCGTAACCTCATTAATTTTGGTAAGTACGATTTGTGATTCAAATGGTTGAGGCTCCGGGTCGAACAGAATCGACTGAACATCAATAACTAATACTGCAGATCTCATTGTTTTCCTCTGATAGGGCTAACGCCGCGTTAAGGTGTGAGTAACGCAATACCAAAGCCTTTGCATTGCACCTTAAACACAGCACTCAACGCATAGTAGAAATGCCACGCGTTACGAATCACTCTTAAACGCTTTGTTAGTTTTGAAGTTTAACTCGAAACGCTTATCGCTGACTTCAGCCTGAAATATTTTAATATGACTGAGTTCTTTATTATTATAAATACGGTCAACAATATACTGTTTATCTTGCTGATCTACTTTGCAACCAAAATACACTGACTTTATGGCTTTTGGCTCTAAGCGGTAGAGAAAAATAGTGCGAGGGTCTTCCGAGATTCTTCTGAGGTACTCGTTAATTATATGGTCCACAAATGCTAGAACCAAATCCTCTCTGTCAATGTAGTCGTCATCGTATCGGATTAATCGATACGCCTCTTCAAGTAAAGGCTCTTTTAGATTAATCATGTACATACCGTTACCAAGAAATTCTTGTTCGAGCACTTCTGGTGACTCTGCGTAAAACTCAATATCAGGCAAGTGAGTTTCGTGAACAATTATTCTGTCAGCTGTAACCAACGGTAAAATTATTCGATGCTCTTTTTCGTATATCCATTCGTCACTTTTAACGAGAAAGTGCTCCAAAATACTTTCGAACTTTGTCAGGCTCGGTCTATGCGAGTTGTAGCGAACGCGCTGCAACGTACCAGCCTTTATCGCCAACCTTTTCTTATTCTCTTCGTGGTCAAGGACATCCGCATCTAAATCTGCATCAAACTTTGTTACTGGAAAAGGAGTATAGCTTTCAAAAAGCTCATGATTCATATCGAACTCCACAACAATACCTCGGTGCTGATCCGCGTAATGTGACCACATTAGAAGGTTGTTGTTAGTTTCAGATAATGAAACAACAGCAAAATCAAAGTAAGAGTTCTCTGCAAGTATTTTTTGTGCATTGCCACTACTCGGACGTAACTCAAATGGATCGTTTAATGCGTACTTTTGACTTCCACGAATCAAAAAATTATCAAAGAACTCTTTACGTAGAGGCATGTACTTATAAATTTTTTCTAACATTTTCCGCTCTAATCATGACAACAAGACTCGACATGTGCGAGTAAAAACTAACGCCGCATTAAGGTGTGAGCAACGCAACCACGAAACCTAACCTTACCACCGTAAACACCGCACTCAAAACTGGAATGAAAAATGCCATGCGTTGGGAATCACTCTTGAATGCTTTGTTAGGTGCAGGGCGATGAACCTGAATTTTTCTGAGACCTGAGAATATGTGATCAGCCAGTCCCAAATACAGGTGGCAAGATTACCTTTGCATAGATTTTGAGCTAATTTAAAACAACTATTTCAATGTCCTATCTCCGACTTTTGAAGTATACTTTTCAACGCTACAGACAGGTCAACACAGCCGAAAACACAAATTTTAACTTTCAAGAAAGCGACCGCAAGACCAATAATTTTGCCACTTGGTCAAGTACATTGTCATAAAGCTCACACCAAATACAGAACATAACAACGAAGGAACAAGTCATTTAAATTCAGAAACTTAAAACAATTCACACACTAAGTTTTCGATTTAAAGCAAGAGCAAAACTCGTTATTCCTTTTGATATTTTCTCTGTACTTATACAAGTCACCTAACGCCCTGTTAAGGTGTGAGCAACGCAATACTGAAGCTCCCGCATACCACCTTAAACACCAAACACAACGTATAGTAAAAATGCCACGCGTTGCGAATCACTCTTGAACAGTTTGTTATGTGCGTTGCTCAAATTCGTACTCTGTAAGACACCATTGCTTTGGACTTGACCAACTGATTTCTTTGAATGATGTTCTTAAGTCACCGCTCAATAAAAGTTGCTTCATAAAATGGCTAGGTGAAATATAAGCTTTATCATCGTAAGCAAACACAAAACCCTGCTTATTGAGCTCAAGCATCATCTGTTTGGTTTCCTCTGATTGAATCCCACCGTTGAGATCAAGCTCATCAATACGACCAGCTGTATCGCCATCTCGACTGCTCTTGCTTAACTTTATTGAGGTCTTATCTATGGCAACAACGTGCGCCGGAGGGACTTCTCCTGATTGACCAAACTCAACTTTGTAAGGAGGCTGTTTTATCATTTGATCTCCAAGCACATAACGCCCTGTTAAGGTGTGAGCAACGCAATACAAAAGCCGCCGCATACCACCTTAAACACTAAACACAACGCATAGTAAAAATGCCACGCGTTGCGAATCACTCTTAAACAGTTTGTTAGGTGCGTGTTTCAGCCTGTTCCGTATTGATGTTTTCTTTCACGACTCTTGCCGGATTACCTACTACGACTGTATTTTCAGGGACGTCTTTGGTTACAACGCTTCCCGCGCCTACTACAGCACCAAAACCAATGCTTACACCAGGTAAAACAACCACATTAGCTCCAATCCATACCTTATCTGCAATATAGATTGGCTTTGCAAACTCTTCATAGGTATACCGCGTTGCAGCATCAATTGGGTGACCGGCTGTACACAATGTTACGTTCGGACCTATCATCACGTAGTCGCCGATAATAACCTTGCCACAGTCTAAAATGACGCCGTTGGTGTTCATATAGAAATTTTTGCCAACTTCGATGTTGTAGCCATAGTCACAGAAGAAGTTTCCATTTAATTGAGTCGTTTGGTCAGAGCGACCAAAGAGGCTTTGGATTAAGCCGTTTTTCTCTGCGGAATCAAAGCACGAACTAATTTGATGGCACAGTTTGGCAGCTTTGAGCCTATCTTCAGGTAAACCCTCTGAATCAGGATTATACAACTCTCCGCTAATATGACTCTTTTCTCTGTTACTTAGTGCTTTCATTTATATACCTAACTTGTTGAAGATTGCTCAAAGCACCTAACGCCCTGCTAAGGGGTGAGCAACGCAATACCGATGTTGCAGCACACCACCTTAATCACTTAAACCAACGCATAGCAAAAATGCCACGCGTTGCGAATCCCTCTTGAGCAGTTTGTTAGGCATCTTGTCACCACAAACTACTTACCCGTTTTGCACCTAATTAACTTCCAAAATGAAAGCATGAAAATAACCAACGAGAAAACAATATGAAGCGTTGGTATGCCTCTAAACCAGACATCAGACGCTACCAAATGAGAATCAAATTCTTTGCCACACAAATGATGACCTTCAATGGTCGTTTCAATTACAAAAGGAGCCCAGAAATAAGTTACCGACATAGCAGCCAACAAGGCAATTAAGGGCTTAATCCATATAGATATTGAACCTCTATTTTCTCGAAGAAGCCTGACTATGATGAGAATGAACAGTACTGAGCCATACATTATCGAAGCATAAAAACGTCCATCATCTCCCTGTGTGCAAGTACCCGAAACTGCACCAAGTGAAACCAAAAGACCATACAATATTATCAATATCGAGCTGTACATTTGTAACCTTTGATGCCTAACGCCGCGTTAAGTAGTGAGCAACGCCAACCACCTAACTTAAACCTTTACACCGTAAACACTTAACCCAACTTTGAATACAAAACGCTAAGCGTTGGGAATCTGCCTTAAACGCTTTGTTATGAGCGTGGTTCAGCTAGGTGATCTATGCCCAATTCTCGTTGCTTACGCTTACTTAAACCACTCGCGACAATTCGGTATGATTCCGATAAATAGTACTTTAGGTCATCGTCTAGTTTGCCAGATGTCTCAACCTGCTGTATCCACTTCATTCCACGACTAGCAAAATATGGAGCCGGTTTATAACCTTCACAATCACTTAGAAAGTCAAAATTTAAGTTGGAGGTTTTAAACGTGAATGCAGCTTGGGAACCATCGCTCCAACCACCTATGGCAAAGACTTTACCACCAACCTTCCATACATCGGAATTACCCCATTGAACGACGTGACTCGTTCCAGCAAAAGAGCCGCAAAATTGGTTAAATTCTTCGTAGTTCATGCTGATTTCCCTATTAGCTCATAACGCTCTGTTAAGGGGTGAGCAACGCAATACTGAAGCCGCCGCATACCACCTTAAACACTAAAACCAACGCATAGTGAAAATGCCACGCGTTGCGAATCCCTCTTGAACAGTTTGTTAACTGAGCGCCTTTCAGTTTTCGCCGATCTTTCAGCCACTTTCGCCAAAGCTCGTTTTGCTAATTAATGATTAGCAAAGCTAACTCAAATATGTATTTAACCAAAAAATTACCGTTTATCTTTAGTTTGAAATGCGTCTCACAACACCATACTTCGGCGATGTAAGTGCGCCGAACTAATCGCGAATGCCTTATATTATTGGAAGGCTTTGTGCCGCCTTTCACATCAGTAAACTCAAGTATCAAACTGAAATTAGTCGCATTAGCTCAGCTAAGGGAACCGACCGAACACGATAAATCTCTGAACCTAGAAGCTGTATCATTGCGCTTTCGTATTTTCTGCGCCAGTTAACGCCCTGTTAAGGTGTGAGCAACGCAACACCGATGCTACCGCATACCACCTTAGACACTAAAACCAACGCATAGTAAAAATGCCACGCGTTGCGAATCACTCTTAAACAGTTTGTTAGCTGTTGATTTGTATAAATGCATCGTTTTCATAGTAATACTTAACTGCACTTAGGAGCTCGCTAGAACTAAAATCTGTTTTCTGTTCATGTAGATTACTTTTTACACTTTGAAGGTCTGCTACGCTAAGGAAACTTTTATAGCCTTTCTCGATCGGATAAATTGGCTCATCATCGTCATCACGCTCTTCTTCTAGATCATCATCGATGATGAGAATCCGTGACGACATGCTAATAGACTGTTCACAGAATATATAAGTACATAGATTCCATTCGAAAGATTCAATTTTACTCATTACCTTTTCAAGATCTGACTCTAATCGCAAAAGATTTTCCTCATAAAAACAGCTAACGCCGCGTTAAGGGGTGAACAACGCAAGCCACCAAACCTAAGTTATTGCACCATAAACACAAAAGCTAAACTTAGAACCAAAATTGCCAAGCGTTGAGAATCCCTCTTGAACGCTTTGTTATGTTCGTAGCTATTTGAAGCCACTGATATTTACAAAACTACGTCTGGTCGATGCAACAGACTTGCTCAAGCTAGGTGCTGCAACACTTCAATTTGAATGTCTCTCAGTAAGTTTTGAGTATGCTCCGACTGTAAATTAAGTTCGCACCAGCCATCAGTTCCCATATATTCAGCAGAAATATAGCTGATATTTTTAATACCACTTTCATTGTTGAGGATTCCAGATAGTCGAAAAATACCTAACTTTGTGTGGATTCTGCTAATTTTGAAGTTTCCCATAAACCTCCAAGAACATAACGCCCTGTTAAGGTGTGAGCAACGCAATACCGATGCCGCCGCATACCACCTTAACCACCAAAACCCAATGCATACTAAAAATGCCACGCGTTGCAAATCACTCTTAAACAGATTGTTAAGCGTATTTATGCAACACGCACCAATTCATACGTGTCTTCGCCCGATTCTGTTGCAATATACTCCAAAGCACATGAAACCAAACCGTGTTCTACTGGGTTGCTAGCGAGAGGGTTATGAATAAAAACCCAATCATTTTGAGATGTTGGACGATTGCAGCAATCTGAATATGAAAACAAGATACCACTAATTCCTGAATATTTCGGGTCAATGAAATACTGAATATCGATCTCGGTACCGGATGCTTTTTGTACTGTGGCAGAGAACTCAAAGCTAACAGTTGTTTCCCCAGTGCTTTTGTTCACTTTTAACACCTCACCACCAATAGGAAAAACTGTTCGTACTATTCTTGGAGGATGAAAATCCGCTCTTGCACTTGGAATTTGGCAAGAATTGATAGCGATTACATATGGTTCATCTTTTCCGATAATACCTTTTGCACAATAGTTTTCGTACTTAGTAAACTTTTCTTGGATAGCTGAAGTGTAACGCAGTTTAATTTGATCTTCTGGGACTTTAGTTATGCCACCGACCATTGGAGACGGAACTTCGTCTGCACCACTTCCTGCTTTGGGGCAAATTGCCTCAAACCACAAGCGTTGCTCTTTGTGTGTTACACAGACGTCAGGTCCAGGTTTCGGACACGAAACATCTAAACCTTGTTTTAATAATCCGACTGTTAAATCCATTTCCCAAAACCTTGCATCAAAGTCGATTGCAAGTTCTTCTGAAAAGTTGACATCACTAAAGGGTTGAAACTGTTCCCATAGTGCTTCTGTTAATTCTTTCCCTGCAATTTCAGCGGGGTTTGTACCATCACGAAGATTTTCGTATGAAGGATCTTCAACTTTTATATCTGTTCTAAATATGCTCATTATTTCTCCATACGCTTAACGCCCTGTTAAGGTGTGAGCAACGCAATACCGAAGCTGCCGCATACCACCTTAAACACTAAAACCAACGCATAGTAAAAATGCCACGCGTTGCGAATCACTCTTAAACAGTTTGTTAGTTGAATTGTTTCACAGCCCTACACTTGGGAAAGGTTGAACAACCCCAAAACTGCTTACCTATATTTTCACCACGCTTGGTTTCACGCAACACCATTTCAGAGCCGCAACGGGGGCACTCATTTGAGCTAACTTTGGATGCAACAACTTCTTTGACATGTTTACGATGCTTTAAATCCGTAATGACTCCGCGCTTTAACTTTAACCGGTTTATAGACTCTGTTAACCGAGCATAATCATTGTCAGAGAACACTACATCGTTAAATTGCTGAATGTATCGAATACTTCCTCGAGCGTAGGTAACGTTTGGAGGCATTTCGGTTTTAAAGGTACTGTCGCCGATGAAAACAATAACTGAATGCAAGTGTTCTTCACTGCAACCTAGCAAGGTTTCCAGAGCTTTTATGTGCTTGTAATTCTGATGCAGTGGGTTCTGAAATTTAGAGGAATGGCGGTAAATCTTTTGTGTCCACTGTTTCTGGCGAGCTGAACCAAATATCCAACCTTTCATATTCTTAGTTTCAATGACGAAGATGCCATATCTAGAAACCACAATATGGTCGACTTGAGTTGTACCATCGTTAGTCGGCAACGTTACGTCTTTTATTAGTGTGTAATCAGACTCTGGTAATTTGGACAAAAGACGGTTCACGAGAAACTCACCGAATACACCTTTTAGCCACCTACTTTTGAAAACGCTAACAATGAGCAATAAAGGCACTAGATACCAGACTTGCGCAAGCACATTAAGAAATACTTCAAAAATATTCACGGATTTTCCCTATTCAACTAACGCCGCATTAAGGTGTGAGCAACGCTACCACTGAACCTAACGATACCACCGTAAACACTAAACCCAACGATGGAATGAAAAATGCCAAGCGTTGGGAATCACTCTTAAATGCTTTGTTATGGCGCTGAACTCAAAGTTAGCTCTTGTATATCAATTTGGTCTACTTCCCTACCCAATATCCGCTTGTACTCGACTAAACGATTAACTGGGATGACTGGCAACTCGATACCTTGATAATCTTTAAGAACTGATTCTGAAAAGTAGATTTCAAGCTGGTGCCAAGAGCCATCTTGACGTGATTGTATCTTCGTATGTTGAGACAAACCGATTTCAATTTTTTGACTTTGGTAAACCAACTGGAAATACTCTAAATCCCAACCATATTCGGCATAATGAGCTAACGGCTTTGATATGTATTTTGCTACATGCGATAACACCTTATCTGCGTCAGAGTTATGAATATAGAGATCTATATCTGCGATTTCCCGACTACCACCATGAATGGTTGCCGCTAACCCACCGACTATTTGATACTCCACACTCTCTGCATCCAAGATTTCTTTGAGCCACTGCAAGGCTACTTTAACTTTATCACTCATCTAGTTCCCTTAGCTAAATTTTGCCCTGCGCCATAACGCCTTGTTAAGGTGTGAGGCACGCAATACCGATGCTTCCGCATACCACCTTAACCACTAAAACTAACGCATAGTAAAAATGTCACGCGTGCCGAATCACTCTTGAACAATTTGTTATGCTCGTTCTTTTAGGGTTTGTAAAAGACTTACAAGATCCAAAACTGCGGTAGTTTCAAAGCGATCTAGTTTTGGTAAGACATAACTATCGTTCACCGTTTTTAAAGTAATTTCTTTGATCACTGCACCGTCCCTTGAGTAAGTCGTATCATAGGACTCAACATCACATACACTCAAATGCCAAAGTGCGCTATTTCCCAGTTTAAGACTAATACGCCCACCTAGAACCTCGATGCTGTAAAGACCATTTTTATCCGGAAGCTTTTGCTGTAACAATAAGCTAATCGCGGCTATCGAGCTCAAACCTAGCGCTAAAAATAAGCTTCCTGATGCAATAGAAATAACGATAATACCTATAGTGCCGATTAAAATTGCACCTTTATTCAAAGCTTTATCTTTTTCCCTGAGATACACAACTCCCTCCTGAGAGCATAACGCCGCGTTAAGTAGTGAGCAACGCTACCACGATACCTAACCATACCACCGTAAACACAAAATCCAACGATGGAATGAAAAATGTCATGCGTTGGGAATCTGTCTTAAACGCTTTGTTATGCCTTTCTTTTTAAGAATTTCTCCAACTTTGCAAAACGACCATAAGAATGTAGAACTGCCGCACTTGCTAAAGTAGTTGCAATTAGAAGAGGTTCATAGTTACCAGCATCTGGATTTGCAAACCATTCATTTAAAATGAGTACGGAGCCTAAGGATAAACCAGCCCATACACCATTTGTAACTGATGCTAATACCCCAACAGCTACCGCAGAGGGCCTTGCCCCCTTAGAAACTAGGTCCTCAAGAAAAGCACGTATCAGGACGAAAAGAGCTGGGATACCCCAAAAACCAAATAAATTGTTATCAACTACAAGTGGCTCCCCTGAAGGAAAAATACAAACAACAAGAGAAAAGACTATTACAGTCAAGAACACTTCTAGCAACTCAATTTTCTCAACTTTACTCATCTATAACACCATAACTCATTGATTAAACGTTACTTTCTATTTTAGCATATAGTCACTTCGGTAAGTAAAGACCAGAACATCAAATAGGTGAACAATGTCAGGAGAGGCATAACGCCGCATTAAGGGGTGAGCAACGCTACCACGAAACTTAACAATACCACTGTAAACACTAAACCCAACGATGGAATGAAAAATGCCAAGCGTTGGGAATCCCTCTTAAATGCTTTGTTATAACTCAGTATTCTGACTGCAATTTCTTATGTAGCTTCAATATATCCGCTGCAATTTTGCTCGCTGTTTTATTTTGGATCTTCGTCATTGTATGAGCGACAGCACCTTCAACCATTTTGCCTTCAGAGTTAGTTCTAGGACCATTTTTAGTCATACGACCTTTTATTGATTGCCAGTCACCAAGCAACTCTTCGGGGAAGTGAATATCTAAAAGACTTGAAGTCGCCTCATTGGCACTAAGCAAGCGGCTTCTCACATCTCCAGATCCAATACACAACTCTTCTACTGCATCATCAATACGACCTTTAACATATTGGTATTTCATGTATAAACTTCCTCGAAACTTGAATGAGTTATAACGCCCAGTTAAGGGGTGAAGCACGCAATGACCAAGCAGCTGCATGGCACTGCAACACCGAAATCAACGCATGCCAAAAATGCCACGCGTGCTGAATCCCTCTTGAACTGTTTGTTAGCACGCTGCCCTTTAAGCCTTTGGCACACGCCAAGATATTGAAATATAGCACGAAATTTATGACTAAAAACACTGAAACTAAACGGGCAGCTGCCAAACTGAAAACTAACTTCAAGACGTAAGTTGGCTAGAAGAAAAACATGCTTAGCTGCCCTTTTTTCACCGCTTTCAAATTAGCAAAGAATACGGGCTTCGAACTTGAACAACAGCAACAAAGAAACACTTGTTTTGCCGAAAATTACTCCGCACCAAAGAAACCACGCCAGAGAAATTGCCCGAAAGTTAGAAACCGTAAACGATAAACTCAAAGCGAAATCTTCACATCTAGTGCCACCGGAGCGAACATGAAAGGCACATTTGTTCAGGTGCAAAGTGAGGAAAATAAACCAATGAAAACAGAAATTTTTAGCCTTTGATGCCAATCCAGTGCTAACGCCGCATTAAGGGGTGAACAACGCAAACCACCCGACCTAAAGCATTGTGCCGTAAACACTAAAGTTAATTCAAACCAAAACTGCCAAGCGTTGTGAATCCCTCTTGAATGCTTTGTTAGTTGCCAAGCCTAAAGCTTTGATTTGAAGTCAATTACCGCTTTGCCAACACTAAGGTTATGTGTTCTGAAAACTCAAATCAGGCGCAGTTTCAAAGCGTCTGTCACTGGAACCACTTGGAATTTACAACGCCGTAGAAAACGGACTTTGAACACCAAACAAACCTTTTGGAACGACAATACAGCAGAGCAAACTTTCAACAAGCTAATCAGCGTCTGCAGCAGAAAACCCAAACCGCACAAGGAACCAAAACACGATTTTCACAAATCCAAATAACTAGAAATGGAAATACGAAAACCTAGCCAAAAACACATCGACATTAGCCCTAAACATTCTGCTTCAGGTATATTTTTCCTCGTTGGCAACTAACGCCCAATTAAGGGGTGAGTAACGCAACACCGATGCTACCGCAAACCACCTTAATCACCAAAATTAACGCATAGTAAAAATGCCACGCGTTACGAATCCCTCTTGAATTGTTTGTTAGCACGCTGCCCTTAAAGCCTTTGGTATACGCCAAGATATTGAAATTTAGCACGATATTTATGGTTTGAAACACTGAAGCTAAACCAACGACTACCAAACCAAAAGCTAACTTCAAGATGCAAGTTGGATAGAAGAAAAATATGCCAAAGTACCCTTTTTCACCGCTTTCAAATTCGCAAAGGATTCGAGCTTCGGAATTTAACAGCAGCTTCTGAGAAGCTTAGTTTTCGCCCATATCTCTCAGCACTAAAGAAACCACACCAGAGAAATCACCTAAAAGTTAGAAACCGTAAACGGTTAACTCAAAGCAAAAACCATTCATATAGTGCCACCGGAGCAAACATGAAAGGCACATTTGATCCGGTGTAAAGCTAGGAAAAGAAACCAATAAACACAGAAACTTTTTACCTTTGATGCCAACCCAGTGCTAACGCCGCATTAAGGGGTGAACAACGCCACCACCCAACCTAAGCTATTGTGCAGTAAACACTAAAGCTGATTCAAACCAAAACTGCCAAGCGTTGTGAATCCCTCTTGAATGCTTTGTTAGTTGCCAGACCTAACACTTTCATTTGAAGTGGATTGCCGCTTTGCCAACACGAGCTTTACGTGTATTAAGAAACTCAAATCAGGCGCAGTTGCAAAGCGCCTGTCACTGAAACCACTTGGAATTTACAACGCCGTAGAAAACGGACTTTGAACACCAAACAAACCTTTTGGAACGACAATGCAGCAGAGCAGGCTTTCAACAAGCTAACAGCCTCTGAAACAGAAAGCCCAAATCGCGCAAGGAACCAAAGAACAATTTTCACAACACCTAATAACTAGAAATTGAAATACGAAAACCTAGCCAAAAACACACGGACATTAGCCCTAAGTATTCTGCTTTAGGTACTTTTTTTCTCGTTGGCAACTAACGCCCTGTTAAGGGGTGAGCAACGCAATACAAAAGCCGCCGCATACCACCTTAATCACTAAACTCAACGCATAGTGAAAATGCCACGCGTTGCGAATCCCTCTTGAACAGTTTGTTAGGCGACATTTCTACGTTTAACTTCTTTCTCATACGAAGATTCGTTGTATAGCCAAATAGCCCAAAATACGAAAAACATCCCAATCGTGTAAATTGAGTAATTAAGAGCATTATCCGACAAGAAAATCGTAATGCTTGCCGCATCAGAAGGTGGATAAAGGAAAATAACATTAAAAATCATGTACAAAATGGCTGTGACGAAAGTTGTTCTGAAAAGCCAATTTAAACATCCTTTCTTTCGAGATTTTTGCCAATTATCAAATGCTTTACCATTCATTAATCCACTCCTTTTCTATTAACTGAAGCTAGATTCACGCCAAGATACTATCACTACTCTATCGTTTATCTCATGTCACCTAACGCCCAGTTAAGGGGTGAAGCACGCAATACCAATGTTACCGCATGGCACTTCAACACCGAAACCAAACGCATATCAAAAATGCCACGCGTGCTGAATCCCTCTTGAACTGTTTGTTATGTTTCTATACACATCTTTTCAAGGATATGGTTGCTGCATAATCTGATACTAATTCACCACTGTGTATTAACACTATAGCTTCACTAGCCGTAAAGCTATGTAAATTTAACCAGCACCGTAAATTATTCAATTCAAAACCAACTAAGTTTTCAGATAGTTGGCGAAACTCACAACTAGAAAGTTCTTGATTTAGATGTTTATCTAAAAGCCTAACTTGGTCTGATTTAGATAATTTGGTCTTTTTATAAGTAAGCAAAAACTTTACTATTTCTTCCTCTGTTGGTTCTTCGTTTTCAAACTCTGGGAAATTTGATGGATAGTAGATTAACTCCGAAACAAAGGGATAGCTTACATTGTTATCTAGAATCTCTAAATAACCATCTTCATCAAGAAGTACTAATCTCACTATTTCAGTCAATTCGCTTTTTGTAATATCTTCCTGAGGAACTATCGATTTCAATACAAGCAAACGATATACCCATGCCTCATGACCTTCACCACCATAAACTCCCTGAAAATCAAGAAACCGATGGTTAGTCTCGGATAAAGAATTAAATTCTGATACCATTTCCCTACATTCTTCTTCCTCTCCACCATCAATGGCATCTGCTAGCTGAGTTAAACGTTTAAGTAATGTTGGATCAACTTCTTTTGGCTGTAACTCTGGTCTTAAGGTCATAATCTCTCTTTGTATTAATTCATAGAATATTGACTCGGAAACATAACGCCTTGTTAAGGGGTGAGCAACGCAATACCGATGTTGCCGCATACCACCTTAATCACGTAAACCAACGCACAGTGAAAATGCCACGCGTTGCGAATCCCTCTTGAACAATTTGTTATGCGAAATTCGACAATGCTGATTTGTACGCCCTTCTAGCCTCGAAACTTAAGTAGTTGTCCATACCTTGGAACAGTTCAAATAGCTCAGCACCATATTTGAGTTTGAACTCTTCATTGCTATAAACAAGCTCTAGCTCATTAGCGACAGTTAACTCGCAAAACAATTTCACCGTTGCACTGTCGAGTTTGAATGTTGAACCAGTAAATCGATCTTTAAATTGGATTTCTGGCACTTTGCCAAATTGAGGAAATACATAGTCTCGGTCACATGAGCAGTACAAGTAAACCAAAGCTTCTTCATCACACCCAATAATTCGTGCTATTTCTTGGCGCTGACTTAGCGACACCATATTTTCATCGAAGCCCGCAGTTCCATAAGCAGCATGAAAGAGACCTGCAATTTGAAGTAACTCGCTACTACCCCAACTTATCAGAACATTTTCAGTCCCTTTAAGGTGCGCTTCCAATGAACCGTTGAGGTGCTGAAAGTCACCTGCACCGAGCTCTTGCAGCATTCCAAATTTATCCATAAATCTCCATTTCCTTTAGGTCGCATAACGCCGCATTAAGGGGTGAACAACGCAAACCACCTAACTTAAACCATTGTGCCGTAAACACTAAAGCTAATTCAAACCAAAACTGCCAAGCGTTGTGAATCCCTCTTGAATGCTTTGTTAGTTGCCAAACTTAAAGCCTTGATTTGAAGTTGATTGCCGCTTTGCCAACACTAACTTTACGTACGTTGAAAAACTAAAATCAGGCGCAGATCCAAAGCGCCTGTCACTGAAACCACTTGGAACAGATAGCGCCGTAGAAAGCGGACTAACAACACCAAAAAGATCTTTTGGAAAAACAATGCCACAAAGCTGACTTTCAACAAGTAAATCGGCTTCTGAAACGGCAAACCAAACTAGGAAAAGATCGAAGCTCAATTCCGCGAGCCAAGATCCCGAAGTTCGAAGTGCAGAATCAAGCAAAGCACACGAGCGATTAGACCTAAACACTCTGTTTTAGCTGCGATTTTCTCGTTGGCAACTAACGCCTTGCTAAGGTGTGAGTAACGCAATACAAAAGCTACCGCAAAGTAAAAATGCCACGCGTTACGAATCACTCTTAAGCAATTTGTTAGTACATGCGCTACTTCTATTTATGCGCTCCAAGATATTGAAAACTGGCATGATATGAAAGGCTTTGAACACTGAAGTGAGACGGGCAGCTACAAAACTTTACCCCGATTGAAAGACGAAAGTTGGCTAGAAGAAAAACGCACTGAACTGCCCTACTTTCACTTGCTTCAAATTAGAAAAGGATTCTTTCCTCGTACTTCAACCGCCACAACAAAAGTAATCAAGGTTCTCTCAAAAGCCACCACGAAAATGAAGAAGCACCAAAGAAATAGGCTAAGAGTTAGAAGCCGTAAACGATGAAATCAAAGCGAACACTTCGCATATAGTGCCACCGGAAAGAACGTGAAAGGCATTAACTGAAAGGTGTAAATACGAGCGCCAAAACAGATAAACACCAAAACTTATGACCTTTGATGTCAAACCCGTACTAACGCCGCATTAAGGGGTGAACAACGCAAACCACCCTACCTAAACCATTGTGCCGTAGACACTAAAGTTAATTCAAACCAAAATTGCCAAGCGTTGTGAATCCCTCTTGAATGCTTTGTTAGTTGCCAAGCTCAAGGCTAGGATCTGGAGTTTATTACCGCTTTGCCAACACTAGCTTTACGTGTTTTGGAACACTCAAATCAGGCGTAGTTTCAAAGCGCCTGCCACTGAAACCACTTGGAACATACAACGCCGTAGAAAACGGGCTAACAACACCAAAAAGCTCTTTTGGACAGATATAATTTAACCGAGCTGACTTTCAACACCCAAATAAGCTTACGAAACAGAAAATCCAATCACACAAGAAACCAAAACTCGATTTTCACAAACCCAAATAGTTAGAAATTGAAATACGAAAACCTAGCCAAACACACGAACATTAGCCCTTAACATTCCGCTTTAGGTACGTTTTTCCTCGTTGGTAACTAACGCCCTGCTAAGGGGTGAGCAACGCAATACCGATGCCGCCGCACACCACCTTAATCACTAAATTCAACGCATAGTAAAAATGCCACGCGTTGCGAATCCCTCTTGAGCAGTTTGTTAGTCGCGAGGCACCGAGCGACAATTTTAAGCCGAACTAAACTTTGCGAACAACAAACTTTATGTGCTTTGATGCACTTAAGTCAGGCGTAGTCGCAAAGCAGCTATTCAATGAAACCACTTGGAACAAACAACGCCATAGAAAACGGACTGACAACACCAAAAAGCGTTTTTGGAAAGCCAATCTCACAGTGCGGACTTTCAACAAAGTCACTGAAACCACGTGGAACTTACAACACCAGAGAAAACGTCCTTTCAGCAAGTAAATAAGCTTTTAAACCAACAAACTCACCGAGCAGATTCGCAACCAAAAACAGATTTTCGATTGCCCCGCCCTATCACCACCAAAGAACGAAACAACCGCTTGGAAAATAGCAATGCATTGACTTAGAACCGATGAAACTGAGCTTTGACCGTCGAAAATGGAACTATGAATCAAACAACCAGTAGCCAAGTTTTGAGCTTAGAAACATGATTTTGACTGCTAGCTTTTTCTGGCGACTAACGCCTTGTTAAGGTGTGAGGCACGCAATACCTAAGCTTCCGCATACCACCTTAACCACTAGAACTAACGCATAG
>NZ_JAWORT010000024.1:0-74052 GCF_033337975.1 Vibrio sp. Vb2880 | reverse complement strand
GAGCTAACCTGTACTAATTGCCCGTGAGGCTTAACCATACAACACCCAAGGGGTTTTGATGGACTCAATGAAAGAACATTGAATGTGTAAAAACGAGAATTAAAAAACAGCTTTCCAGATTAAAGAATTTGCTTGGCGACCATAGCGTTTTGGACCCACCTGATTTCCATGCCGAACTCAGAAGTGAAACGAAATAGCGCCGATGGTAGTGTGGGGCTTCCCCATGTGAGAGTAGGACATCGCCAGGCTTTAAATTTAAGAAGCCCGCTCGAAAGAGCGGGCTTTTTTGCATCTATAGCGTTTTAAAATTAGCTCACTTTATACCTAAAAAGTGCTCATTTACGGTGCGATATATTTGCTCTCTGCAACCTTCCAAAAGGCTTTAACAAGCGGATTTTCCAACTGAGTTTTGTTGCAGCAAACACCAAGTTTAAAAGGTTTAATTGGTAAGACTTTTAAACGATTTATCTTTTCTCTTACCGGACTGTTGTTGATTACAACATCAGGTGCGATACCTACTCCACACCCCAATGCAACCATACTTACGATGGCTTCATGTCCGGAGGTTTGTGCGTAGATCTTTGGCTTTATTTTCATTTGTTTGAGCCAAGTATTGGCCCTGTCTCTTGCCGTTCCTGCTTCTGGGAGTATGAATGGAATGACCGACCAGTCTGGTTTTTCTTTTTGTAGCTCTTCAGCAAACGCACTAACCCCAACAGGTACGATGACAGAAAGTGGGATTTCACTGATCGTTTCAAATGCGATTTTATTTGGCATCTGTTCTGACTTGGCTGATATGGCAATATCGGCTTCATCTGCTAGTATTTTGTCGATCGCTTGAGCTGGATCGCCGGTTGATAGTTTGAACTCAATGAAAGGGTTCTGAATACGAAAGTCAGAGATTAGCTCCGGAAGATGGCTGTAGCTTGCAGTAACAGAACAAAAGAGACGGATTTCTCCTTTCAATTCATCCTCGGTTCCCTTCAGGTGACTCTGATACTGCTGCCATTCGCCAAGAATCTTTAAGGCAACTGGGACTAGCTTTTTACCTTGGATAGTTAAATCAACGCTACGGTTGTCGCGTAAAAACAATTGTTGGCTGGTTTCCTCCTCTAATTTTTGTATCTGTCGGCTTAAGGCTGAAGGGCTAATATGCATTGCCGCTGCGGTCTTGGCGAAACTCTTACTCTCACAGAGATGAATGAAAAGTTGCAGGCTTTTGATATTCATTAAATTTTCATTTCCATGTTGCATAAATTGCAATAACTAATTGTGAATATATCACTTTAAGCAATCTCATGTCTGTTTTAGTATGAAGTTATTCGGTAAGGCAATTACTGACCTCAATGGAAGAATCTCAAAGGAGCACCCAGATGGCTAATTATTTCAATACCCTAAACTTGCGCGAGCAGTTGGACCAATTAGGTCGTTGTCGTTTTATGGACCGCAGTGAGTTCGCTTCAGAAGCGGATTATCTGAAAGGTAAGAAAGTAGTCATTGTAGGTTGTGGTGCTCAAGGTCTTAACCAAGGTCTGAACATGCGCGACTCTGGTCTAGACGTTGCTTATGCGCTTCGCCAAGCCGCGATTGATGAGCAACGCCAGTCATTCAAAAACGCAAAAGACAACGGTTTTGAGGTAGGTAGCTACGAAACGCTAATTCCACAAGCTGATCTAGTAGTAAACCTTACTCCAGATAAGCAGCACACAAACGTTGTTGAGACGGTAATGCCGTTAATGAAAGAAGGCGCAGCACTAGGTTACTCTCACGGTTTCAACGTTGTTGAAGAAGGCATGCAAATCCGTAAAGACCTAACGGTAGTAATGGTTGCACCTAAATGTCCAGGTACGGAAGTTCGTGAAGAATACAAGCGCGGTTTCGGTGTACCGACTCTTATCGCTGTTCACCCAGAGAACGACCCAAAAGGTGAAGGTTGGGATATCGCGAAAGCTTGGGCTGCAGCAACAGGTGGTCACCGTGCAGGCTGTCTAGAGTCTTCTTTTGTTGCTGAGGTGAAATCTGACCTAATGGGTGAGCAAACTATCCTTTGTGGCATGCTACAGGCTGGCTCTATCGTATGTTACGAGAAGATGATTGCTGATGGTATCGATCCTGGCTACGCTGGTAAGCTTCTTCAATACGGTTGGGAAACCATCACTGAAGCACTGAAGTTTGGTGGTATCACTCACATGATGGATCGCCTAACTAACCCTGCAAAAGTGAAAGCATTTGAGCTTTCTGAAGAGCTAAAAGAACTGATGCGTCCGCTATACAACAAGCACATGGATGACATCATCACCGGTCACTTCTCTAGCACTATGATGGCTGACTGGGCAAACGACGATGCAAATCTACTAGGCTGGCGTGCAGAAACAGGTGAAACTGCTTTCGAAAACTACCCAGAAACTGACGTAGAAATCTCTGAGCAAGAGTACTTCGATAACGGTATCTTGATGGTTGCTATGGTTCGTGCGGGTGTTGAGCTAGCATTCGAAGCGATGACGGCATCTGGCATCATCGATGAGTCTGCTTACTACGAGTCTCTACACGAGCTGCCACTTATCGCAAACACTATCGCACGTAAGCGTTTATACGAGATGAACGTGGTTATCTCAGACACTGCGGAATACGGTAACTACCTGTTCGCTAACGTAGCAACGCCGCTTCTACGTGAGAAGTTTATGCCAGCCGTAAATACTGACGTAATTGGTAAAGGTTTAGGTGAAACGTCTAACCAAGTAGATAACGCGACTCTTATCGCTGTGAATGAAACAATCCGCAATCACCCTGTAGAGTACATCGGTGAAGAGCTACGTGGTTACATGACTGATATGAAGCGTATCGCGGTGGGCGGCTAAATTACTGGCCTTAAGGTTCCATTTTGGTGTCGAAGGTGCTCGTTTACTATCGTAAAGTCCGCGCCTTCTCCTAGAAATGAAGCCTTAATACTGCGTAATTTACTTAGTCTCAAGTAACGCAGTAGATAAACTCCAGGCAGACTGGAGTGATAAATACAAAATAAAACACAACATCTAATCAAAAGGCTTGGTCGCCGTTGACCAAGCCTTTTTGTTTTTAGCCGATTTATCTGCGCGCCGATAAGAAAAACGCTCCTTTGTGAGGAGCGCTTTGATACTTATTTTTCAGCAAGCTTTTCTTCAAGTTGCGCCAACTTCTGTTCCATTTCTGTTAGCTTTTGACGTGTACGTAGTAAAACTTGAGTTTGAACATCAAACTCTTCGCGACTTACAACATCTAGCTTGTTTAGCTGGCCTTGGATTACTTGACGAACTTTCTGATCGACATCAGAGCCCAATTCTTTTACAGGTTGAGGCATTGAGTCGTGAATCTGTTTAGCAATTTGCTCTAATTTCTTTGGGTCAAACATAGTGGCTAAAACTCCTTTTGATTTGTCCTCATTTTAAGTAAATGATACGTGAAAGTCGCCACTTAGATGGCAAAAAAGAGAGCGGCAATAAAAAAGGCCACCGAAGTGACCTTTTTGAATGCCTTAATAGCTTATCTGTTATCCGCTAATTCACGATGAGCTGCTTTCGCTTCGTCAACTCGCGCTAACTTCTCCAAGTCTTTGTCTTCAACAAATACTGGCAGAGGTTTGTGTTTTTCAGCTAGGTAGCTGTAAATCACAGGTAGTACGAATAGTGTGAACAGTGTACCGATTGCAAGGCCAGCAACGATGACGATACCGATACTGAAACGTTGCGCGGCACCTGCACCTGTTGCGTACATCAGCGGGATCAAACCTGCGATCATCGCTGCAGTGGTCATTAGGATAGGGCGAAGACGCACTTTCGCAGCTTCCATCACCGCATCAATACGAGACCGTTTATTATGTAACTGCTCTTCTTTGGCGACTTCACAGATCAAGATACCGTGCTTGGTTATTAGGCCGACCAGCGTGATCAAACCAACCTGCGAGTAGATGTTCATCGAGGCTGTACCCCAGGCCAATGCGATCAAGGCACCACAGATTGCCAGAGGTACAGATACCATGATGACAATAGGATCGCGGAGTGATTCAAATTGAATCGCCAGAACGAGGAAGATGATCGCAAGTGCAAGACCAAAGGTTGCATACAAGGCACTACCTTCCGTTACAAACTGACGAGATTCGCCCATGTAATCATGGTTATACCCTGCAGGCAGTTTGGTTTGTGCAATATTTTCAAACCAATTAACTGCATCCCCCATCGAAACACCAGGGCCTGTAACAGCACCCACAGTTGCTGAGTTTAGCTGGTTGAAGTGTGGCAAAGAGCGAGGCTCAGCCACCACATCAATGGTAATCAGACTACCTAATGGAACCGCTTTACCAT
Organism: Vibrio sp. Vb2880; assembly: GCF_033337975.1. Lineage (NCBI taxonomy): Bacteria > Pseudomonadati > Pseudomonadota > Gammaproteobacteria > Vibrionales > Vibrionaceae > Vibrio > Vibrio sp. Vb2880. The sequence goes on along the minus strand of NZ_JAWORT010000024.1, from coordinate 69,715 downwards.
CCACAGAGCGTACATAGTAGTTCTTCATCGATTCTGGGTTTAGACGCCATTTACGCTCAACCTGAGGAATTACCTCATAAGAGCGGCCATTTAGGTCGATACGGTTTACATAACCATCTGCCATCATGGTGCTGAGGGTGATACCAATGTCTTGCATAGTCACACCGTAGGCACCTGCTTTGTCTTTATCGATCTTGATCTTCATCGTTGCAGAATCATATTTCAGATCCAGATCGGAATAGACAAACATTGGACTGCTTGCTACTTCCGACAGAATGTCATTTGCAACGGTAAACAAACTTTCAAAGTTGTTTGGCGTTGTAATTACGAACTGTACAGGAAGGCCTGAACCAGCACCTGGTAGCTCCGGCATTTCGTAGGCAGCAATAGACATTCCCGGAATGCTCGAAACAAGCCCACCAACACGCTGTTTGATTTCTGCTTGGCTCGCTTCTCGTTCGCCCCATGGTTTGAGTGTAGCTAAACCAAACGCTTGATTAGAATCCGGTACACCGTTAAATACCTGAGCGTATTCCACTTCTGGTTGATCAGAGAGAATCTTATTCACATCATCCATGGTGTTTTGGATGTAGTCCAAGTTCGAATTTGATGGTGCGGTCCCTATGAGTACTACAACACCTTTATCTTCAGATGGAGCTAGCTCGCTAGGAATAAACTTGAATAGGACTGGTAAACTTGCGAATACAATTATCGCAAACACGATCACCACTGGTCGGCTAGCCATTATTGCTTTTAACATGCTTGCGTAGCGATTAGTCATGCCATCAAGTACATGGTGAACTTTTTGCTCAAACTTGCTCGGCTTCTCGTTCGCCTTCAGCATCTTTGAACACATCATTGGTGAGAGTGTCAAAGCGATGATGCCGGATACGAATACTGAACCTGCCAGTGTCAAAGCGAACTCTTTGAACAATGAACCGGTGATACCGCCCATCAATGCGATCGGCGCGTACACTGCACCTAGCGTCAATGTCATCGCGATAACTGGAACCGCAATTTCACGTGTACCAATGATTGCAGCTCGGAATGGTGATTCCCCTTCTTTGATGTGACGGTCAACGTTTTCTAGTACAACGATCGCGTCATCCACCACCAGACCGATTGCAAGCACCATCGCCAGTAGCGTCATCAAGTTCCAAGAGAAACCCATTGCCTGCATCACCATTGCCACACCAATCAATGAAAGTGGAATAGTTACGATAGGAATGATTACCGCACGGAATGAACCTAGGAACAGTGTGATAACCACAAGTACGATTACTGCTGCTTCAAGAATCGTTTTGACTACTTCGTGAATTGACTCGTTGATCGCAATCGTAGAGTCGTACATTACGTTCATTTTGATGTTACTTGGTAGGTTGCGCTCAAGCTGAGGCAACAGCTCAAGTACGTCTGCTGCAATGTTGATTGGGTTAGCGCTTGGTGCCGCGTTGATCGCCGCAACCACAGCTTCTTGACCATTAGCACTTGCGCGGTAAACGTCGTGACTCTTCTCGAGCGTTACTTTAGCGATATCACCTAGGCGGATGACATCCCCTTCACCAGTTTTCACGACCAGTGCTTCAAGTTCAGCAACGTTTGACACCTGAGTATCTGCGCTACCGTTATAAAGCACGAACTCACCTGTCGCTTGACCGGTCGCAGATTGGTAGTTGTTGGCGTTAAGAACGCTCATGACATCCGTAGCGGTCAACTTCAAAGCGCCCATTTTGGCAGGATCTAACCATACGCGCAGTGCGTACTTCATACCACCATACAGGTCAACTTTGGACACACCGTTTACAGTGAACAACTGCGGGTTGATTACACGCTCAAGGTAGTCAGTGATCTGGCTTGAAGATAACTCGTCACTCGTAAAGCCGATGTACAGTACCGCCGTTGTCGAACCTGTCGACATGGTTACGGTTGGATCTTCGGCTTCTTTTGGAAGCTGAGAACGTACTGAGTTCGTTTTCGCTAAGATATCAGCCAATGCTGCATTCGGGTCAGTATTCAACTTCATGTTGACAGTAATGGTTGATTTACCTAGTACCGATTGCGAAGTCATGTAATCAATATTATCGGCTTGCGCCACCGCTTGCTCCAATGGCTGAGTAATAAAGCCTTGGATCAAGTTGGCACTTGCACCGTAGTAACTGGTGGTCACGGTGACCACCGTATTCGTCATTTCAGGGTACTCACGAACTTGCATTTTGAACACCGCTTGCAAACCAAGCAATGCAATCAAAAAGCTGATCGATACCGCTAAAACTGGACGTTTTATAAAAACATCTGTAAAGCGCATGATGCCTCCAACTTAAAGCATTGGTGTTTCAGCAGGTGGGGTAGTTGCATCGCTTTCGACAATGCTTACTTTCGCATGGTTACTCAAACGGACTTGACCCGATGTCACTACCACATCACCTGGCTTCACGCCTTCTAGAATGTGTGCGATATCTTTAGAGCGTTCGCCAACTTTTACCACATGCTGCTTAACGCGTTTTTCGCCATCTTCTTCTGTTACGATGTAAACATTGTCGCCATATAGCGTAAATGTGATCGCGGTTTGAGGTAGAGTGACCTGATTTTCTAACTTAGGCAGAATGATGTTTGCACGCGCGAACATACCACTACGCAGTTTGCCGTCACTGTTAGGGATATCCGCTTGAACTTGAATCAAACCACTTTGTACGTTTACAGCTGGTTCAATCGCAGAAATAGACCCTTTGAAAGGTTGGTCTGGATAAGCGTCAACAAAGATATCCACTTCTTGGTCGATATTGATACGTGAAATATCGGTTTGCGGCACGGTAAAGCGTAAACGCATCACGCTGGTGTCTTCCAGGCGAACAATATCGGTACCCGCTTGTAGGTACTGACCTAGGTACACGTTACGAATACCTACTACACCATCAAATGGCGCTTTGATTTCGCGTCGGTCGATGGTCGCTTTCAAGCTTTCAATGTCCGCTTTTAAGGAGAAGTAGTTCGCTTCTGCTTCGTCATACGCTTCTTTAGAAATAGAGCCTTTTTTAAATAGCCCTTGGTAGCGTTGGTATTTCGCTTCTGCTGCTGGCAACTTGGCTTGCGAGCTCTTTAAATTCGCTTTCTCAACGTCAGAGTCAAGCAGTACTAGTGGCTGACCTGCTTTGACTTGAGTACCGGAATCAAATGCGATTTTATCGATAACACCGCTCGTTTCGTTCGCTACCGTCACGCCTTGATTTGGTTCGATAAAACCAATTGCCTCGATGACTGGTACCCAATCCACCGCTTGCACTTCAGTTACGGTTACTGGGAATGCTGGTTCAGGGCGATTGGCAAACTGCTCCATTTTGTCTTTGATATCAATTAGTCTGTATGTAACAACGCTACCAAAAAGTAATAAAACAATTGATAGCATCAAAATCCACTTTTTCATTCTATTAAGAACTCCAAGTTAGTGTTTAATAATTGCATCCCAACTGGCTTCAATAGCGGCCTCTAATGCCGTCTTATCCAGTTGATAAAATCCCAAAGCGTGTTTCCGAGCAAGTGCAACACTTGCCTCAAAACTTAATCCAGAAAGTACTTCGTTATCGAGAAGCTTGAATACTCCCTCGTCTTTACCCTGATTAAAAAGAAGATCTACTTGGGCAAACATTTGTCTCTCAAGTTCCCGAGCTTTGCTACTATTTGAACAGGGTAAAGATTCATATTGGACTCGGTTGCTGATCGCACTTAAGTTCGAGCTCGCTAGATTCCAAATATTGAGCCACATGGTTCGATAACGCTGTTTTAAAGGCATCTCTTCACTAACACCTAGTTGCACCGCAGTAGCAACACGCTTAGCAACGTTAAGGCGTAGTTCCTCTAAAAGATGTTCTTTATCTGAGAAATAACGGTAAATCGTCCCTGCTGCGACACCTGCCTCATTGGCGAGCTTTTGCATGGAAAGCCCTTGAAAGCCAGATTCAGCAATGAGTTGTTCAGCAGCGACTAAGATTTGTTCTCGTTTATCTACAGCAGGGTTATCCTTCATAATGTCACCCTTTAGTGAATGAACGTTCATTCATTATAGCTTAAATACCCGCCATTTATGCAACAGAATATTGCACTTAATAGGTGTAAAAATTACAAGAAATCAGCATAGCTTTCACGAGGCCACCCCTTTATCATAGGCGCCACATTCATCACCCGCAGAGAATTTCTATGAAGCTGAACCCTAGTCAAGATGAAGCCGTGAAATACGTGTCTGGTCCATGCCTAGTGCTAGCTGGTGCTGGCTCGGGCAAAACTCGTGTTATTACCAATAAAATCGCTTATCTGGTTCAGCAATGTGGTTACAAAGCGCGTAACATTGCGGCGGTGACGTTTACCAACAAAGCAGCACGTGAAATGAAGGAGCGTGTAGGTCAAACGTTAGGGAAAGGTGAGTCTAAAGGTTTGATGGTATCAACATTCCACACTTTAGGATTGAACATCATCAAGCGTGAGTACAAGCATTTAGGGTTGAAAGCGGGCTTCTCACTGTTTGATGACCAAGACCAGCTAGCGCTGCTCAAAGAGCTTACTGAAAAGCAGCTTGATGGTGATAAAGATCTTCTACGTCAGCTTCTGAGTTGTATTTCCAACTGGAAAAACGACATGTTGACGCCAGAGCAAGCCAAAGCGCGTGCGCAAGGTGAACAGCAACAATTGTTTGCGTTCTGTTTTGATATGTACCAAAAGCAAATGAAAGCCTATAACGCGCTTGATTTTGATGACCTAATTTTGATGCCCGTTTTACTCTTACGTAATCATGAAGACGTTCGTCAGCGTTGGCAGAATCGTATCCGTTACCTACTGGTTGACGAGTATCAAGATACCAACACGAGTCAGTATGAGCTGGTCAAATTAATTGTCGGAGAACGTGGACGATTGACGGTTGTAGGGGATGACGATCAGTCTATTTATTCATGGCGTGGTGCGAAACCTCAGAACCTCGTGTTGCTGGGTGAAGATTATCCGAATTTGCGTTTGATTAAGCTAGAGCAAAACTACCGTTCAACGAGTCGAATCCTGCGTGCGGCCAACATTTTGATAGCTAACAACCCTCACGTCTATGAGAAGTCCCTGTTCTCTGAAATTCCTGACGGTGAAAAACTCAAAGTGTTGTTGGCTAAAAATGAAGAGCACGAAGCAGAGCGCGTAACGGGTGAACTAATTGCGCATAAGTTCCTAAACCGTACCGAATATAAAGATTATGCGATTCTATATCGTGGTAACCACCAATCACGTTTGATTGAAAAGTCTCTGATGCAAAACCGTGTACCGTATAAAATTTCTGGCGGCACCTCGTTTTTTGCGCGCGCAGAGATTAAAGACATCATGGCGTATTTGCGCGTTTTGGTTAATCCGGATGACGACAATGCATTTTTGCGCATTGTGAATACTCCACGACGTGAAATTGGCCCAGTAACGTTAGAGAAGTTAGGCAGTTATGCCAATATGCGAGGGAAGAGCCTGTTTGAATCGAGCTTTGAAATGGGGCTCGAACAGCACCTAACGGGACGTGGTCTAGAAAACTTGCGTCGTTTCACCCAATGGCTAGTGGCGATTGCTGATCAAGCTGAGCGTGGTGATACCGTCGAAGCGGTTCGTTCGCTAGTTCGTGATATCCATTATGAAGATTGGCTATACGAAACTTCAGCAAGTCCGAAAGCCGCTGAAATGCGAATGAAGAACGTTTCTGACCTTTATTCATGGATAGTGGCGGACCTAGAGGGTGACAACTACGATCAAGAAGAGAAAACGTTAAAAGAAGTCGTTCAACGTTTGACCTTGCGTGACATGATGGAGCGCGGTGAAGAAGATGAAGACAGTGATGCAGTACAACTGATGACCTTGCACGCATCAAAAGGCCTTGAGTTCCCATATGTATACTTAATTGGGTCCGAAGAAGGTATTTTACCGCACCAAACCAGTATTGATGAAGATAACGTGGAAGAAGAGCGTCGCCTGATGTACGTTGGTATTACTCGAGCGCAACGTGAACTGACTTTCACTATGTGCAAAGAGCGTCGGCAGTTCGGCGAGTTGATCAAACCGACTCAAAGCCGCTTTTTGGATGAGTTGCCATTTGATGACGTTGAATGGGAAGTAAACAAAAAGCCAGTATCAGCAGAAGAGCGTATGGCGAAAGGTCAAGCACACATTGCCAATATTCGAGCAATGTTTAAGAAGTAAAGTAACCTTGTTCTCACTGACTAAAAACAAAAAGGCTTGCCAACTGGCAAGCCTTTTTCGTTGATGTCTTTACTTATAGACCTTCAATCATGTGGTCAATTGCTGCGATGATTTCATCGTCAGAACAGTCCATACAGGTCCCTTTGGCTGGCATCGCATTGAAGCCTTCTAATGCGTGCTTCACTAACGTATCTTTGCCTTGTGCAATACGTGGTGCCCAATCATCGGCATTACCTGTTTTAGGTGCGCCGTTTACACCAGATGCGTGACAAGCAATACAAAAAGTACCATAAACTGTGGCGCCATCACGTGGACCGGTTGGTTCTTCTTTCACTGGCTCAGAACCTGCTAGATAAACATCACCGACAGGTTGGATGCGTTCTGCGATCGCATCGTATTCAGTTTGGCTGATGTCAGAAGCTAAAGCTGCCGTAGAAAACGTTAAGGCAGCGAACAAAACGCTAATCATTTGTCGAGACATATCCATTAAACCCACTTCACATTCCCGAGGTAAGTGACTTACCTATTTATATAGTTAGAGTATTAATGCCGAGCAGAGAAATCATTAAATTCCACTGAATGGCATAGAATGATTAAACAACTTGGTTGCAGCTGTTAAATCAATGTAAATAATGGGTGATTATATCCCGATAACTTGTTGCAATAAACAACAAGTTATCCATGACAGGGCGTGAATCACATCAAAAATCCACTTTAACGGAAGATAACTGTCGAAAAAGAGACCAAACGATAAAAAAAGTAAAAAAAGTACTAGACGGCATAGAGTGATATCCGTATTATTCCACTCCGCCGATAGGGCATGCGCCCGTAGCTCAGTTGGATAGAGCGTTGGCCTCCGGAGCCAAAGGTCGAAGGTTCGAATCCTTTCGGGCGTACCATTGCCTCGGAGGATACATCGGTAAAAATCAGTGGTGGCTATAGCTCAGTTGGTAGAGCCCCGGATTGTGATTCCGGTTGTCGCGAGTTCAAGTCTCGTTAGCCACCCCATTCTTTCTTTTTTAGATTGAATGCGGTAGCATTGCTCCCAATCTTGATTTAATCAAGATAAAACATCGTCGGTGAATAGCGCAGCTTGGTAGCGCATCTGGTTTGGGACCAGAGGGTCGGGGGTTCGAATCCCTCTTCACCGACCACTATTTAGTTTATGGCTATATAGAGCGGTAAACAGAAAAAATTGATGGTGGCTATAGCTCAGTTGGTAGAGCCCTGGATTGTGATTCCGGTGGTCGCGAGTTCGAATCTCGTTAGCCACCCCATTAATTAATGGTGACTTCTTAGTTGAAGTGTCCTGTCTGATTTGAGAAAATCAGCAAATACAGTTCGGTGAATAGCGCAGCTTGGTAGCGCATCTGGTTTGGGACCAGAGGGTCGGGGGTTCGAATCCCTCTTCACCGACCACTATTAGAAAGCCTGCTTTTTAGCAGGCTTTCGTCGTTTTAGAGTTTATGATCTCGCTTGGACTGTATTAGTCGGTAATGTATCAATGGATTTGAACCCAAGTGGGGTTCGCCTGAAGTTAGAATTCGGCTCTTCACCGACCGCTATTTAGAGCCTCAGTCGAAAGACTGGGGCTTTTTTGCATCTCTCCTGAAAAGAATCGGCATTCCATTTCAATTTTCCCCAAAAGTGTACAGCTTTAGGGGCTTTTGACCACCTATGATCCAAATGCTTTTCGAGCTGACAAAATAAACCCCAGAGCAGTGTCTGGGGTTTTGTAGTTTTCTAATCCGCTGATTTTATTGGGCGAGTGTTTTAAGGATTTCTTTCAGTTCTACCGTTTCTTGGATTTCAAAACTTGGCGTTATATCCGTTGAGTTGCTTGCGCCTGTCGCATTCACCCACACACTCAAAATGCCCATATTGTTAGCGCCAGCAATGTCAGCAGGTAAAGAGTCGCCCACGTGTAGAGCCTCTTCTGGTTTTACTTCGACCAAGTCGAGCGCTTTTTGGAAAATACTTGTAGCAGGTTTCTCTTCTGGCTCTTCTCCTCCCACAATAATATGGTCCACCCAGTTACTCATTTGTGTCGCGTTTAATTTAGGGTGTTGAGAAAAAATCGGGCCGTTAGTGATCACGACGAGTTTGTAATGTTGACGAAGGTCGCTGAGCATTTCTTTTACACCAGGGAAGAAAGTGAACGCGCCCATACGTGCAGAGTCAAAGTAGTCTTGAGCTTGTTGAGCCTCTTTTGCAGTAATGTTGACGCCGTGCTCCGCCAAGATGTTTTGGATCAGGCCACAACGGAAGGCATTTTCATCGGGTAGCAGAGCCACAAGGTGAGGGAACTCAGCATTCAGCTTTTTGTATACACCCTGTAAGTAGCGCTGCAAAAACGCTTTTGGCTCAGTCACTTGTGGGTAGGTTTTATGAATCCAAGTTGTAAACGCTTGTCCTGCAACTTTATCGGCTTGTGACGTTGCACATAAAGTCTCGTCCATATCAAAAAAAATCGCTTTAAGCACAGGGGCTCCTTTTATTTACGGCTTGGCTTTGACACTGTTCATCTATTATCCCACTCTCAATTGTGTCGTAAAGGGTTAAAATCGGCGAGTTTTCTTATGACGTACGAATGAGGATAGCGGTACTTTCCTTTGCTTAGTCAATAAACCGCTTAAGTGGCGCATAATCTGCATTGGAGCATGATTTGTGTGGTTTTGCTGTTTTGTTCACGTTTTGACCTATCCTTTCTCTTCCTAAGTTTGGCTTTTTGTATTTGCCGACTATTTTATTAATAGTTTTTTATGTTGAAAAAACACTTTTTGCATATGATATTGTTTGTTAAATGTTAATAAATACACATGAATAATGCGGTTAATGATCTTGTTTAGCTCATGTTTACTTTTAGAGCATTTTTCTAGTTTTATTGGTGCATGACGCACAAAAATAGTGTGATATGAAAATGGTTAAATACTTGTTAATGCATTTTTATTCGCTAATTGTGCGTTTATTTAATGTTTTTTCGGCGGAATATACTTTAATTGTTGCTTTTTTGTGTGATTTTTGCCAAATTATTTCCGCATTAAGATTTCAGAGTATTATTCTGAATTTGAACGGATTCATTCAGGTGATGAATGGTGCCTTTGGCATGATTCGATACCACAGACAAGGCAGTAGAGGTCTGAAATGTCACTATTAGAAGTGAAAAACCTTCGTATTGAATACCCATCCCGACACGGCGTTCACGCTGCCGTGAAGTCACTTTCTTTTCATATTGAACGTGGTGAAATCGTGGGTGTTGTTGGCGAATCAGGTGCGGGTAAATCCACCGTTGGTAACGCTGTTATCGATTTGCTTAGTCCCCCAGGTCGCGTTGCTAGCGGTGATGTATTCTTGGATGGAGAAAAAATTTCTGGCCTATCACCAGAAGCGATGCGTAAGGTTCGCGGCTCGAAAATAGGTTTTATTTTCCAAGATCCGATGACCTCGCTCAATCCACTTTTTACTGTTGAGCAACAGCTGAAAGAGACGATCCACGCCAACATGAAGGTCTCTGATGAAGAGGCGTATCAGCGCGCGCTTTCTCTTATGCAGCAGGTTGGTATTCCGCAACCAGAAAACCGCTTAAAACAGTACCCGCACCAATTCTCTGGTGGTATGCGTCAGCGTGTTGTCATTGCCATTGCTTTGGCTGGTGAGCCTGATCTCATCATCGCGGACGAACCAACTACGGCGTTAGACGTTTCTATCCAAGACCAAATCCTCAACTTGATCCGCGAGCTGTGTATCAAGAACAATGTCGGCTGTATGTTGGTTACTCACGATATGGGTGTCGTCTCCAACGTCACCGATCGCGTGGCGGTAATGTATCGTGGTGACTTGGTGGAGTTTGGACCAACAGCCAAAGTATTGGGCGATCCTGATCACTCTTACACTCGCAGTCTAATTTCAGCGGTACCACGTTCAGACAGAAAGCTAGATCGTTTCCCGTTAGTAAGCTATATCGAAGAAGCGGCGGAAATGGAGCCACTCGATATCAAGAACCACTGGTTAGGACAAAGCCAAGATGAGCGTGAGTACACTGGCCCGCTTTTGGACGTGAAGAACGTCAATCTTCGCTTTGTGACCAAAGACTCTTTGTTCGAGAGCCGCCGAGAATACGTGCAAGCATCTAATAATGTGAGCTTTGAAGTGCACGAAGGCGAAACCTTTGGTTTGGTGGGCGAGTCTGGTTCAGGTAAATCGACCATTGCACGTGTGATTGCTGGTTTATACCAACCTAACTCTGGTCAGGTGAAATTCGAGGGCATTGACCTGACCGCTTTAACCTCTGAGAAAGAGCGCCGCCCGATGCGTCGTCAAATGCAGATGGTGTTCCAAAACCCATATACTTCAATGAACCCTCGTATGAAGGTATTCGATATTATTGCTGAGCCAATCCGTTTCCATAAATTGACGAAAAACGAGTCGGAAACTCGCCAAATCGTGAATGACTTATTGGATCATGTTGGTTTGGGTCGAATGGCTGGGCTTAAGTACCCTCATGAATTCTCCGGTGGTCAGCGTCAGCGTATTTCTATTGCGCGTGCGTTGGCGACTCGTCCTCGACTTTTGATTTGTGATGAACCGACCTCAGCACTGGACGTATCGGTACAGGCACAAATTCTAAACTTGCTGAAAGATCTGCAAAGTGAGCTGAACTTGACTATGTTGTTTATCAGCCACGATTTACCTGTTATTCGTCAGATGTGTGACCGAGTAGGTGTGATGCAAATGGGTACACTTTTAGAAGTGGCACCAACAGAACAGTTATTCACGGCACCTCAACACGAATACAGCAAAAAATTGATTTCTCTGATGCCGGAGTTTACTGGCTTGCGAGAAGAGATCGAAACGGCATAAACCAAGCAATTCGCTTGGCTAACCTTTAGTCATAACAAAGACGCAAACACAACAACAAGGGATCCGTATCCCCGCATGAAGGAGTTATGCAAATGAAAACCATGAAAAGCAAATTAGCAGTGGCGCTAATGGCTGCGGGCCTAAGCTTTAACGCAATGGCAGCAGATATCAAAGTTGGCTATGCAGCTGACCCAGTATCGCTTGACCCACATGAGCAGCTATCAGGTGGCACACTGCAAATGTCACACATGGTATTTGATCCGTTGGTTCGCTTTACTCAAAAAATGGATTTCGAGCCTCGCCTAGCAGAAAGCTGGGAACGTATTAACGATACGACTGTTCGTTTCAAACTACGTGAAGGTGTGAAATTCCATTCTGGCAATACTCTAACGGCTGACGACGTCGTGTGGACGTTCCAGCGTTTACAAAGCTCTCCTGACTTTAAAAACATCTTCGACCCGTACGAAAAAATCGTCAAAGTTGACGACAACACATTCGATCTTGTAACTAAAGGTCCTTACCCACTAGTGTTGCAAACCGCAACGTACATTTTCCCTATGGACAGCAAGTTCTACACGGGTAAAACCGCAGACGGCAAAGACAAGTCTGAACTAGTGAAGCACGGTAACTCATTCGCATCGACTAACGTTTCTGGCACGGGTCCGTTCATCGTGACATCACGTGAGCAGGGCGTAAAAGTGGAATTTGAACGCTTTAAAGATTACTGGGACAAAGAGTCGAAAGGTAACGTTGATAAGCTAACACTTGTTCCAATCAAAGAAGACGCGACTCGTGTAGCAGCGCTGCTTTCTGGCGGTGTTGACATGATTCACCCTGTAGCGCCAAACGACCACAAACGCGTTGAAGATGCTGACGGCATCGACCTAGTTACGCTACCTGGTACTCGTATCATCACGTTCCAACTAAACCAAAACAGCAACGAAGCATTGAAAGACGTTCGCGTTCGCCAAGCGATTGTTCACGCAATCAATAACGAAGGTATCGTGAAGAAAATCATGAAAGGCTTCGCAACGGCCGCTGGTCAGCAAAGCCCGGCAGGTTACGTGGGTCACGATGACAAACTGGTTCCTCGCTACGATCTGAAGAAAGCGAAAGAGCTGATGAAAGAAGCGGGTTACGAAAATGGCTTGACGCTAACGATGATCGCACCAAACAACCGTTACGTGAATGATGCGAAAGTAGCACAAGCGGCGGCGGCAATGTTGTCTAAGATCGGTATCAAGGTTGATCTGAAGACCATGCCAAAAGCGCAGTACTGGCCTGAGTTCGACAAGTGTGCGGCAGACATGCTGATGATCGGTTGGCACTCAGATACAGAAGACTCAGCGAACTTCAACGAGTTCCTAACGATGACTCGTAACGAAGAAACCGGTCGTGGTCAGTACAACTGTGGTTACTACTCAAACCCAGAAATGGACAAAGTAGTTGAAGCTGCGAACGTAGAGACGGACGCTGCGAAACGTGCAGAAATGCTGAAGGGCGTAGAAGCGACACTATACAACGACGCAGCATTCGTACCGCTACACTGGCAAAGTGAAGCATGGGGCGCGAAGTCTAACGTGAAAGCGGCAGATATCGTTAACCCAATGGTAATGCCTTACTTCGGTGACCTAGTGGTTGAATAATCACGGTTAGTCGACTTTGAGGAGGGATGGATTTCCCTCCTCAACTTAAAGCACTCGACTCAATTTTGTTTCAGTCGGATTGAGTTGGTTATTTAGACTGAATTTTCTCTCTAATTTAGAGATCTATGGATAGTTAAGGGGCAAGGAATGTTTTCGTTTCTGGTCAAGCGCCTGTTTCAGGCACTGATAGTGATGTTTGTGATCAGTTTGGTGGCGTTTGCCATTCAGGACAACCTGGGTGATCCGCTGCGTGAGCTTGTAGGTCAGTCGGTTTCGGAATCGGAGCGTCAAGCGCTACGCGACGACTTGGGCCTGAACGATCCCTTTATCACAAAGTACACGCGCTTTGTGGGTAATGCACTGCAAGGTGATTTGGGTACCTCATATTTTTTCAAGCGACCTGCGGTTGAGGTGATTCTCGACAAGCTGGTGGCTACATTAGAGCTCGTGTTTGGCGCGACGCTTATCATCATTGTTTTCTCTATTCCGCTTGGGGTGTACTCTGCGATTCATCCTAAGAGTGTTTTTACCAAATTTGTGATGGCGATGAGCAGTGTCGGTATCTCGATTCCGGTGTTCTTAACCGCAATCATGCTGATGTATGTCTTTTCAATAGAACTCGGTTGGTTGCCTTCCTATGGGCGAGGTGAAACCGCTAACGTACTCGGTTGGGAATCTGGCTTCTTTACCATTGATGGTATCAAGCACCTCATCCTACCTTGTATTGCGCTAGCGTCTATCATGCTGCCGTTGTTCATCCGTTTGGTACGTTCAGAAATGCTGGAAGTACTGAGTTCGGAATACATTAAGTTCGCCAAAGCAAAAGGTTTGAACTTACAAAAGATTTATTACCAACATGCACTTAAGAACACCATGCTACCAGTATTGACGGTAGGTGGCGTGCAGATTGGTACCATGGTGGCCTACACCATTCTTACTGAAACCGTGTTCCAATGGCCGGGCACTGGCTTCCTTTTCCTAGAGGCAATCAACCGTGTAGATACACCGCTGATCACTGCCTACGTTATCTTTGTTGGTCTGATCTTCGTGGTAACCAATACCATCGTTGACTTGCTGTACGGCATCATCAACCCAACTGTGAACCTAACTGGAAAAGGAGCTTAATCATGAGCCAATCAAATTTAACACCAGCTCCTGCTCCATCAGCGTGGCAGCGTTTCAAAGAGTCAGATTTTCTGTATTACTTCAAACGCGACAAAGTGGCGATGGCGAGTTTTACCGTCTTTATGATGTTCTTAGTATTGGCATTGGCTGCACCGATTCTTGCGCCAACAGACCCGTACGATCTGACGTCTATCGACATCATGGATTCTGAGTTGCCACCTTCGTGGATGGAAGATGGCGATGAGCGTTTTGTTCTTGGTACTGATGAGCAAGGCCGTGATATTTTATCGACCATTCTTTACGGTTCTCGTTTGTCTTTGACGATAGGCTTTTTAGCCGTCGGTCTTCAGTTGATTCTGGGTATCATCATTGGTTTGTCGGCGGGTTACTTCGGTGGTCGTATCGATAGCTTCTTGATGCGCTTTGCGGATGTTCAACTATCGTTCTCAACCATGATGGTGGCGATCATCGTATCGGCCATTTTCAAAGCCAGCTTTGGCAGCGATTTTTACAGCCAATACGCAGTGGTGATGCTGGTGGTGATCATCGGTGTGGCTGAATGGCCGCAATACGCACGGACTATTCGTGCCTCGGTATTGGCAGAGAAGAAGAAAGAATACGTCGAAGCGGCGCGTGTGATGGGCTTTAAAGCTCCGCGAATCATGTTCCGTCACATTCTGCCGAACTGTCTATCGCCAATCTTGGTTATCTCGACGGTACAGGTAGCGAACGCGATCATGTCGGAAGCGGCACTGTCATTCCTAGGTTTGGGTCTTCCTGTTGATCAGCCGTCACTAGGTGCGCTGATCAGCATCGGCTTTAACTACATCTTCTCAGGTGCGTGGTGGATTACTGCCTTCCCAGGCATCGTGTTGGTTACACTGGTTCTGGTTATCAACTTATTGGGTGACTGGTTACGAGATGTATTCAACCCGAAACTGTACAAAGGTTAAGAATTTTCCCGCCAAGCGTTGTAAATTCGCTTAATTCCTTCCTAAACTGAGAGCCGGATGCAAATTCCGGCTCTTTTTTTGCTAGTTATTCTTTGTTCACATTTTTTTGGCGCTTTGCCGCCATAATGACCTTACCCACTAATTTAGAGTGAAGTGTATGGAAATGAAGAAGGCACAACACCCATCTCGTATCTTCCAAGCAAGCCTAGCTTTCGGCTTGTTGCTGGTATGCGCCCAGTTTTCTAGCCCAGTGTCGGCGGAGGAGTTCCTTTGCCAAGCCACTCAAGCCAGCGAGAAAGAATTACCGATGCTTGAGAAAACGTGCCCAATTGGTAACGGAGTATGGGGAAAGAAAGTGCCGCAGGGGGGCAACTACCTTTACTGGATTCAATGCGGATTGCTACCCAAGCCTATGTCTCTCGCGAAAGCTAAGCCTCTCTATAGTAAAATCACGACTGACGTATGGATGAAGCCTGAATCCAAAGGCTATCGCTGTTTGATTGGACCTTACAAGGCATTGTCTGATGCGAGGGATGACTTACGAGGAGTCAAAACCTTGTCGAATTACAAAGAGTCGTTCATCCGAGTGGTTGGGAAAGGGACGAAACAACCAGTAACACCACCTACACCTAAATCTACTGTATCGTCGAAATCAGCCGCATCTTCGGTTAAGCCAACACCGACGGTGACCCCGAAACCCGCGCCAGTTCCTGCCGTGCGAGCTGATACCGACACCTTTAAAGCTCCGGAAGAGAAGTCAAAGACCAAGGTAAAAAATACACGTGATAATTCTTCGTCCAAGCCTGTTGCTAAGACCAAAGCGAAGCCAGTTGTGAGCGGGAATGATGACATTGAAGTTCGGTTGAGAACCTCCTTACAAGGCAAAACGTACGTGGTCCCATATTTACTCGATCACCATAATCAGTTTTACATGGAACATGGTAAGCCGTGGAACCGCCTCAACTACGAAAACTCGCACAAAGTATGTCAGCAACTGGGTATGAGCTTAGCCAACCCTGCAGAGTTTAAAGCGCTGAGGGCGTCTGGGGTGATGGAAAAAAATCAATGGCCACTGCAACTGCCGTATTGGGGCAAAGATAAGAAAGGTTTGTTCGCCGATCGTGAGCCCAATCAGCTCACCGGGACCTCATTATTGAACGTGGTGTGCGTGAAATAACGACTCAGATATTGCGGTCAAAATATAGAAGAAAGCCCCGAGTTCGGGGCTTTTTTGCGGTCTCAAATATTATCGCTATTTGAGTGGCGTTTCTTTGTGATGCGTTTGCTAACACGCTCTCCCACTGATATTCATCTCATTTTGCGAATTATTTTCACTGAGCTTGTCGGCAGAGAGTCTATTCGTCATAATGTTACTTGTAACATTACTGATAAATCACATATTTATGGCTCAACAGAATAAGAAAACTCGTACGACATTGCAGGATGTCGCAGACCAGGTTGGCGTCACGAAGATGACCGTTTCACGCTATATGCGTAACCCTGAATCGGTGGCAGAAAAGACTCGGGCTAAGATTGCGACTGCGATTGAAGAGATGGGTTACATCGAAAACCGTGCACCGGCGATGTTGTCAAAGTCCTCCAGTAAAGCCATTGGTATTTTACTGCCGTCTTTGTCCAACCAAATTTTTGCTTCCTTTGTTCAGGGCATAGAGATGGTGACCAAAGCCAATGGCTATGAGACGCTTTTAGCGCATTTTAGCTACGATGAGCTTGAAGAAGAGCGCAAGATCGCGTCATTACTCTCTTATCAAGTCGATGGACTTATTCTAACTGAAAGCCATCACACGCCGCGTACATTACAGATGATCAAAAATGCGGGCATTCCGGTGGTCGAAACCATGGAACTGCCATCGGAGCCGATTGATATGGCGGTTGGACTCGATCATGAAGATGCGTCGTACACCGTGGTTAAGCAGATGCTAGATACGGGGAAGCGTACAATCGTCTATTTTGGCGCGCGTCTGGATACGCGAACCAAATTGCGGATGCAAGGTTACGATCGCGCGATGACAGAAGCAGGGCTAGAACCCAAACATGTATTAACTGGTGATCATTCTAGTTTTTCTTTAGCGCATGATTTGCTCGAACGCGCACTGGAAACGCACCCAACGCTCGATGGGGTGTTCTGTACCAACGATGACATCGCAATTGGCACCATGCTGAGTGCGCAGCAACGTGGCATTCAAGTTCCACAGCAATTGGCAGTGGCGGGCTATAACGCGCTGGATATCGGTCAAACCATCAGCCCGAAACTGACCAGCGTTGATACGCCGCGTTTCCAAATTGGTGTAAAGAGCGCAGAGCTATTAATTGCGCGCCTGAAAGGCGAAACGCAAGAAGAAAAAGTCTTCGATATGGGTTATCAGATCACGTCGGGAGAGAGTGTTTAACTAATTGTTAACTGCTCTTTGTATTCGCTCATCAATGGTATTGGTAGGTTAGGGTATGGCACATCAGCTGGATGCATTGGATCTCAACTTAATGCGTTTATTAAAAGCCGTGGTGGAAAACCGCAGCATCAAGCTGGCCGCAATGCAGCTTGGCATTTCTCAACCGAGCGCCAGCCGCGGCGTGATGAAGTTGAAACAAGTGTTTGATGACCCGCTTTTTGTGCGTAAAGCACATGGGGTAGAGCCATCACCCATGGCGATTCGTCTCGCCGCCGAGTTCGACAATATGGTTGCACCACTGGAAAAAGTGGTGCAAGAATTTGAAGTGTTCGACCCGCTGCAATACCAAGGGCAGATTGCGATTGTAACTGACCCTTATTTGATGGATGAACAAGGGCAGCGACTGCTCACTGGTTGTCATCGAGCCTTTCCCAAAGCGCACTTTGCTTTTTCCAGCTGGAATACTTACTCGCACGATGAAATGTTAGAAGGCGAGCACGATTACTGCATTCTTGACCAAGAGACCGAGCTGTCGAAAGACATTTACATGCGCCCGTTATTCGTTGAAAAACGAGTGATTTTGGCGCGCAAAAACCACCCAACGTTGTCGAAAGTCAGCAATGATTGGTACACGGTGTCCAAACTACCACTTGTCTCTTTGCCTGCGCCTGCGTCATATAAACCGCTTTGTACCGTGGAGTCCGAGTATCGACGCATGGGTTATGAGCCAGTAGTGTTACTGAAGTCCTATAATTTGCGTTTGGCTTGCCAAATGTTGCAAGAAACCGACGCGATTATGTATGCCAGTCAAAGCTCGGCATTGTTGATGCCAGAACTCGCCTCTTACGCAATGCCACCCGTTAATCGTGAGTTTAGCCAGTTTGTTGTCTCTGGCGGTTTCCTTCAAACCAACCGCAACCATCCTTTGCACAGACACCTGCATAAAGTGGTGCGACAAACCCTCAATACGCCGCTGATTTTTACGCAGTGATGTCACTTTATGGCATAGGCTGAATGAGAGTAGATACTTTAACCTTATCAATGTTGTGTGATTACATAGACAACTTACTTCTTAAGATATTCAAAAATGAATATCTCAATTACCTGTCTCTTTTTCCTACCCAGCGCTAACCTTATCTCAAATAGTCAGGAGAAGTGGCTCATTTTTATCTTTTTAACTTTTTGAATGTCGATACAGGTACGCGGCATTCACCATTCTCCGTTATGCATTTTTTTAATTTCTGATGGAGGATTAATCATGCTAGTTGCACGTCTATTTTTATTGCTCGCCATCGTTGCCGAAGTGGCTGGCACCAGCACTATGTCTCTTATCGGACAAGGGCACGGGTGGTGGGGCTACATCGTAATGTATGTGCTGATCGCAATCTCTTACTACTTTCTCGCGTTTGCCGCGAAGAAAATATCTATCGGTGTGGCATACGCTGTCTGGGAAGGGTTGGGTATCTCGTTGATCACCGTGGTGTCGATCATCGCCTTTGATGCCCACTTAAACCATCAAGAGTTGTTTGGTTTGATGTTAGCTGTGGTTGGCATTGTGTGTGTGACCTTAGGGGAATCACATGGTCAACCTAACGCCAAGAAAAATGCCGATAAACCGGCAAAAGAACGTTCATTTTCTACTAGTACAAGGTGCGAATCATGAGTCAATTTTTTACGATGTCATTTGGATTTGTCGTGATGGCTGCCTTGGTCGATATCATGGCCAATATGGCGCTGACACGCTCAAAAGGTTTTAAATATAAAGGCTGGGGCATTGCGGCGATTGTGTTGGTACTGACAGCATTCACGCTGTTGGCACAAGCGGTGAAAGAGATCGACTTAGCCATTGCTTATGCCTCTTGGGGCGCGATCGGTATCTTGGGTACCGCAGTAGGTGGAGCCTTGCTGTTTAAGCAGAAACTCAAACCAATCGGCTGGTTTGGTATCTTTGTGGTGATTGCTGCCGTCGTGGTGATGAAGACCGCTTGATGTAATTTAATGAATGCTAGATATCGTCATTCTGAGCAGCAAGAGACGAGCGTGATTCAGAATCTACCAACAAAAAGTGCTGTGGAAGAGGGGTTTTCTCTGGCTTCACAGCACCTTGATATTAGATTCCTGATCTCGCCTAGGCTCGTCGGAATGACGGACTCATTCATTTTTAAAAAGAACAAAGGCCAATCCTAAAGTTCGTCATTTTGAACAGCAAGAGACGAGCGTGATTCAGAATCTACCAACAAAAAGTGCTGTGGAAGAGGGGTTTTCTCTGGCTTCACAGCATTTTGCTATTAGATTCCTGATCTCGCCTAGGCTCGTCGGAACGACGGATTCATTCGTTTTTTAGAAAGAGCGGTGGCCAATCTCAAAGCTCGTCATTCTGAACAGCGAGGGACGAGTATGATTCAGAATCTACCAACAAAAAGTGCTGTGGGAGAGGGGTTTTCTTTGGCTTTACAGCACCTTGATATTAGATTCCTGATCTCGCCTGGGCTCGTCGGAATGACGGATTCATTCGTTTTTTAGAAAGAGCAGTGGCCAATCCCAAAGCTCGTCATTCTGAACAGTGAGGGACGAGCGTGATTCAGAATTTACCAACAAAAAGTGCTGTGGGAGAGGGGTTTTCTCTGGCTTCACAGCACGTTGATATTAAATTCCTGATCTCGCCTAGGCTCGTCGGAATGACGGATTCATTTTTTAGAAAGAACCGTGATCAACCGCCAAAGTTTGTCATTTTGAACAGCGAAGGACGAGCAAGACTCAGAATCTACCAACAAAAAGTACTGTAGCAGAGGTGCTTTCTCTGGATTCACAGCACGTTGATATTAAATTCCTGATCTCGCTTAGGCTCTTCGGAACGACGGATTCATTCGTTTTTGGAAAGAACTGAGGCCAATCCCAACGCTCGTCATTCAGAACAGCGAGGGACGAGCGTGATTCAGAATCTACCAACAAAAAGTGCTGTGGGAGAGGGGGTTTCTCTGGCTTCACAGCGCGTTGATAGTGGATTCCTGATCTCGCCTAGGCTCGTCGGAACGACGGATTCATTTTTTTAGAAAGAGCAGTGACCAATCCTAAAGCTTGTCATTCTGAACAGCGAAGGACGAGCAAGATTCAGAATCTACCAACAAAAAGTGCTGTAGCAGAGGGGATTTTCTCTGGCTTCACAGCACGTTGATATTAGATTCCTGATCTCGCCTAGGCTCGTCGGAATGACGGATTCATTCGTTTTTAGAAAGAGCGGTGGCCAATCTCAAAGCTCGTCATTCTGAACAGCGAGGGACGAGCGTGATTCAGAATCTACCAACAAAAAGTGCAGTGGCAGAGGTGTTTTCTCTGTCTTCACAGCACGTTGATATTAAATTCCTGATCTTGCTTGGGCTCGTCGGAACGACGAGGTCTTTCTTCTCGCCTTAAACAATAAAGCTTGCGCCTTCTTCTGCGCTCGATACGTTTTGGCGGATCACGCTAAACAAGCCTCGTCCCCAAGTTTGTTGGGTCGATTCGGTATCGAAATGAATCAACTCGCGACCAGTGGTGTCGCTTAAGTTGTTCAGTTCGCCCGTTTGGCAATCAAGGCGAATCAAATCACCGTTGCGCACTAAACCAATCGCGCCACCACGAATGGCTTCTGGAGAAACGTGAATCGCAGACGGAATTTTACCGGATGCACCAGATAAACGACCGTCCGTCACTAGCGCGACTTTAAAGCCCGCTTTCTGCACGTTGCCGAGGATTGGCATCAGTTTATGCAGTTCAGGCATGCCGTTTGCCGCTGGGCCGTTGTGTGTGACCACAACGATGCAGTCTTTGTTCAGCTCGCCACGTTTGTATGCGGCTTCCACTTCGTGTTGGCATTGGAATACGATCGCTGGTGCCACAATCACGCGTTGCTCTTCTTTCACCGCAGACACTTTCACCACGGCTTTGCCTAAGTTGCCAGTCAATACGCGAGTGCCGCCAGTATTTTGGAAAGTGGCATCCGGTTTAGCGATCACGTCACCGTCTTGGCTGCCTTGGCACGGTGTCCAAGTCAGTTGTCCATCGACAAGACTCGGTAGCGTTATCTGGTCTTCAAATTCACCAAACACGGGTTTCACATCGCGATGCAAAAGCTCGGATTCGTTCAAGCGGTGCAATAACGCTGGCACGCCCCCCGCGTCTTGGAACGCGTTCATATCGGCTGGGCCGTTCGGGTAAACGCGCGCTAATAAAGGAACCACATCCGACAGATCGCTGATGTCTTGCCACGTGAGCAAGATGCCAGCAGCACGCGCCACGGCGATCATATGAATGGTGTGATTGGTACTGCCGCCAGATGCGAGTAGAGCGATGATGCCGTTGACCAAGCTCTTTTCTGTGACCACTTCTGCCAACGGACGGAAGTGTGCAGAACCCGCCGTCATTGAGGCGATTTTCAGAGCCGCGTGATCGGTTAACGCTTTACGCAGTTGGGTATGGGGATGAATGAATGCTGAACCTGGCAGCATCAAGCCCATGGCTTCGAACACCAACTGGTTGGTATTGGCGGTGCCGTAAAACGTACACGTACCCGCAGAGTGGTAAGCGCGACACTCCATATCCAGCAGAGCGTCTTTGCCGACTTCTCCCGCTGCGTATTTTTGGCGCACGTCGACTTTCTCTTCGTTGCTGATGCCTGTTGCCATCAGACCCGCTGGCACAAACGCCGTTGGTAGGTGAGCGTAAGACAGCGCGCCCATCAGTTGCCCCGGTGCGATTTTGTCACAGATGCCAAGCAGTAATGTGGCATCAAAGACATTGTGACTCAAAGACAACGCCGTTGATTGAGCAATTAAGTCACGCGAAAACAGCGACATATCCATGCCTGCTTGACCTTGAGTCACCCCATCGCACATCGCTGGCACACAACCTGCGACTTGCGCTGTATGGCCGTAGTCCGCCAGCACTTGTTTGATTTGCGTTGGGTAGTCTTGGTACGGCTGGTGGGCGCTCAACATGTCGTTGTAGGCGCTGATCAGCGCGACATTGGCATGAGTAAAATCGAGAATATTTTTCTTTTCAGAAGAGCAAGAAGCGGCGACTGCATGGGCTAAGTTACCACAAGATAAACCAACACGGCCTTTGCCAGCTTCGGTTTGCACTTCGGTGCGAGCAAGAAACGCAGCGCGCGCTTCACGGCTGCGCTCGGTCAAACGTTGTGTGACCTCAAGAACAACAGAGTGAGTCATTACGCCACCTCGAACGCTTGCATTTTGATTAGCTCAGCGGCAGAGCGTTCCACCACGTCGCTGATGTCTCCGTCGATACTGACGATCAGAGTTTGAGGCTCGTTGTCTGGGCGCTCTAGCGTCTCGAATTGGCTTTTCACCATGTTTTCTTTCATGAAGTGGCCTTTGCGCATACGCATGCGATTAAGGATCAACTCCCTATCGCCATCAAGGAACAGGAAGGTCACGTTGTCGTTACCTTCGCGGATCTGATCGCGGTAAATCTTTTTCAGTGCTGAACAGACAATAATGCCGTGCTCGTTTTTGCTTTCTAGGCTGTACGCCGCATCACGAATGCGTTCTAGCCATGGCTTGCGATCATCATCGTTCAGAGGCTGGCCTGATGCCATTTTCTGAATGTTCGCTCGTGGATGAAGATCATCACCATCAATGAATTTACGCCCTAGCTTTTTCGCTAGATGCTCACCAATTGTGCTTTTACCACTAGCACAAACGCCCATAACGATGACACTACTACCAGCCATAACTTATCCTCATAACCAAATTTGCGCGTGATCTCAATTTTTGAATTCACTTTAAAATATGGGTTTATCTTATTCATGTTATCGGTAACATGTTACCGGTAACTGAAATAAATGTGAACCATAACACAAACAATAATTCTTAAAGGTGAACCTATGGAGCAATTAACCCAAGCCCCAGATCCTACGTTCCTACTGACGATTGCAGGCCTTGCCATTGCAGCGTTACTCGTTCTGATCATTAAACTGAAAGTCCATGCTTTTGCTTCCCTTACTATGGTGAGTTTAGGCACAGCAATCGCCACTGGCGTTCCTTCTGAGAAAGTCGTATCGACCATGATGGGCGGCTTCGGCGGCACACTGGCTTCCGTGGCATTGCTGGTTGGTCTTGGTGCGATGATCGGTAAAACTCTTGAAGTGACTGGCGGTGCGAAAGTGCTGGCAGACACTTTGATTGGTCGCTTTGGTAAAGAGCGCGCACCATTTGCTTTGGGCGTCGCTTCATTACTGTTTGGCTTCCCAATCTTCTTCGATGCTGGCCTTGTAGTGATGATGCCAATCATCCTAAGTGTGGCGGCTCGTTTTGGTGGCTCACCAATTAAATACGCGTTGCCAGCAGCCGGTGCTTTTGCGGTTATGCACGCGTTTGTTCCACCACACCCAGGTCCGGTTGCAGCGGCAGAATTCCTTGGCGCAAACATCGGTCTGCTATTGGTGGTGGGTATTTTGGTTGCTATTCCAACTTGGTACCTTGGCGCTTACCTATTTGGTTTGTACGCGGGCAAAAAATTCGATATCCCACTATCTAAAGCCTTCTTTAATGGCGAAGCGATGGTGGATGAGCGCAACGCACCAAAATTTGGCACGGTTATGACCATCCTTGTGCTGCCAGTCCTGCTAATCTGTTTGGATACGGTATTGAACACACTGGCGGTTGCGGGTGTGATTGATGGCAAAACGGCACTGGTTGAGTTCCTACGCATGCTAGGTAAAACCCCAGTTGCGTTGCTGATCACTTTGATTGTCTGTCTGGCTGTGTTTGCCAAAGACTACGGCATGGCAAAACTAGAAAAATTATGTGGTGAGTCATTGGCTCCTATCTGTGGTGTTATCCTAGTAACGGGTGCAGGTGGCATGTTTGGCGGCGTACTGCGCTCAAGCGGTATTGGTGATGCACTGGCTGACGTTCTTACGGACACAGGTATGCCTGTGATTGTGGCGGCGTTTGTGATTTCAACCTGTCTGCGTGTTGCTCAAGGCTCGGCAACCGTAGCGCTAACCACCACGGCGGCTCTTATCGCGCCGGTTGTGGCAGCATCAACAGGTTTGAGTGAACTCGACCTTTGCTTTATCGTAATCGCGATTGCGGGTGGTGCAACGGTACTGTCTCACTTCAATGACTCTGGTTTCTGGTTGGTATCTCGTCTCCTTGAGATGGATGAGAAAACCACATTAAAAACTTGGACGGTAATGGAAACGTTACTTGGCGGTATCGCGTTTATTATCGTCGCAACATTAAGCTTTATTCTTTAGAGGTTCC
The DNA here is from genome assembly GCF_033337975.1 of Vibrio sp. Vb2880. Lineage (NCBI taxonomy): Bacteria > Pseudomonadati > Pseudomonadota > Gammaproteobacteria > Vibrionales > Vibrionaceae > Vibrio > Vibrio sp. Vb2880. Next base: position 45,245 of record NZ_JAWORT010000024.1, on the reverse strand, counting down.
CCATGACAACACTTGAACAACGATTAAGAGAAATCAAAATCGTCCCAGTTATCGCAATCAACGACGTAGCACACGCTCTGCCACTGGCAAAAGTGTTGGTAGAAAACGGTTTACCATGTGCGGAAGTGACATTCCGCACCGAAGCTGCGGCGGAGTCGATTCGCATCATGCGTGAAGCGTACCCAGAATTGTTGATTGGCGCGGGCACCGTTCTGACCACAGAACAAGTGGACATCGCGATCGAAGCGGGCGTGGACTTTATCGTTAGCCCAGGCTTCAACCCAACCACAGTGAAATACTGTCAGCAACGTGGCGTGACTATCGTACCGGGTGTAAACAACCCAAGCTTGGTTGAGCAAGCGATGGAAATGGGTCTGCGTACGTTGAAGTTCTTCCCTGCTGAGCCATCAGGCGGCGTAAGCATGCTGAAAGCACTCACGGCGGTTTACCCAGTTGAATTCATGCCAACAGGTGGCGTAAGCCCATCCAACGTGGAAGATTACCTAGCGCTGAAATCGGTTGTAGCTTGTGGCGGTACGTGGATGGTGCCAACCGCAATGATGGACAACGGCGATTGGGAAGGCATTGCTGAATTGGTTCGCGCAGTTAAGTAAAACGCACAAACGGCTCCGAAATGCCCCCGAACGTTGGGAAACGTGATACGAAAAAGGGTCATCAAGTAACTTGATGACCCTTTTTCTTTTTGGGATGAAACGGCTTTAGAAGTGATGCTTCATAAAGCGCTTAATAAAGCGAATGAAATCGGCTTCGGCTAGCTTCGCGCACTTCAATGTTTGGGCGTGAGACAATTCTACATCTCCCAAGCCTTCTGCCATGTTGGTGATCGCACATACTGCCAATACGGGTAAGCCGCAATGCGCCGCAGAAATCACTTCTGGCACGACCGACATGCCCACGACATCACCACCGATGATTTGCATCATGCGGATTTCGGCTGCGGTCTCAAAGTTGGGGCCTGTGTAAGAGACAAACACACCTTCATTCAGGTGAATACCATTGGCTTTGCCGACTTCAAACGCTTCTGCACGTAGGTCTTTGTCGTACGCATTGGCGAGGCTGAAGAACCTCGGGCCGTACTCTTCATCATTCGGACCGATCATTGGCGATTCAGGCATGGTATTAATGTGATCATGAAATACCACCAGAGAACCGACATCAATGCGTTCAGGGCGAAGTGAGCCTGCTGCGTTGGTGACGAGCAAAAACTCACAGCCCAGCTTTTTAAAGGTGCGCACGGGCGTGGTCATGACCTTCATTGAGCCGTGTTCGTAGTAGTGACCGCGACCTTTCATGCACACTACGTCTACGCCGCCCATGGTGCCAAGTACCAACTCACCAGAGTGGCCTTGCACGGTGCTAACCGGAAAGCCTTCGAGCTCTTCGTATGGAATGACCACTTTGTCTTGTAGCTCGTCTGCCAATACGCCTAAGCCAGAGCCTAAAATAAACGCCGCTTTAGGTTGGAAGTTTGGTTTGCGTTCGCGAATGGTTTGTAGCGCGCCGATTACTGGATCGTGATTCATGTTAGTCACCTTCTGGTTGTGTGTTGATTCCATTGTGTGACTTTCTGCGCTGGTTATCTTTGCTTTATTCGCTACTATCATCCTTAAAAAGAGGATGATGAAATTCGCTAGGACTCAATGCATGAAGTCAGAACCATTTGAGCGCGTGACGCTGAAGATGCTGCGTTACTTTTACGAGGTCGCACAAACCAAGCATTTCACTAAGGCGGCCGAGAACCTCAATATCACCAATTCGCCGTTGAGCAATCGCATCAAAGAGTTGGAAGAGGTGCTTAACGTCAAACTGTTTGAGCGTGATTCAAGAAACGTCATGCTGACGGAGGCCGGACGATTGTTGGAGTCCAAATGCCAACTGATTTTTCAGACCTTAGATGTCTCGCTCAATCAAGTTCAGCAAGTGGGGTTGAACCAGAGAAATATCTTGCGAGTTGGTGTGGTAAGTAGCGCATTTTGGGGCGGATTTGATCGTCTGTTACAGCGCTTCCATGCTGAGCATGACACTTATCACGCCGACATTTTTGACCTTAACCCAGAGACGCAAAAGAAGCACCTTAGCGAGAAGAAAATCGATGTGGGCATTGTGCGTTTTGCTGATGCACTCAACATTTATCCGTATCAGTCGGTATCTTTGGGCAAAGATGTGTTTGTGGTGGCGGTGTCGGAGCAACATGAGTTAGCCAGCAAATCTTTGCTGCGGCTCCAAGATTTAAAGACGTGTGAGTTTGCGTTTATGAGTTTGGCGAATTCTGCCTCGGCAAACTTCATCATCAATGCCTGTCTGCAAGAAGGCTTTTCACCCCATATTGGCAAACAAGTGGTGGAGCCAAGCACCTTGATGGCGTATGTGGCAAACAGCAATACCGTGACGTTGGTGCCGTCGACGTTTTCTCAGCATCATTGGCGTGGGATTCGTTTTATCAAGCTGAAAGAGTCACTGCGTGCAGACTTGTGTCTGATTCATGATGGTAAGCAGGAGAGTGCTATTAAAGCCGAGTTTATTCGCACGTTATTGGAAAATGCGAGTTAAGCATGGGATAACAAAAAAAGGTCATCCTAAGATGACCTTTTCAAATGATTCACTGAAATCAGCAATGCGATTAGCGCGTAATTAACGCATCGTTACGAACTCTTCTGAGCCCGTTGGGTGGATAGCCACAACAGAGTCGAAGTCTGCTTTGGTTGCGCCCATCTTCATTGCTACGCCGAAGCCTTGGATCATTTCATCTACCGTGAAACCGATGCCGTGCAGACCAACAACCGTTTCTTCTTCGCCCGCACATACAAGCTTCATCTTACATGGTTGACGGTGCTTAGTAACAGCGGTGTACATCGCAGTAAAGCCAGATGTGTAAACTTTGATGTTGTCTTTGCCGTACTTCTCTTCTGCTTCTTGCGTTGTAAGACCGATAGTGCCGATTGGTGGGTGGCTAAATACCACAGTTGGTACCAAATCGTAGTCCATCTTCGCGTTTGGTTTGTTGTTGAACAAACGCTCAGAAAGTTGACGACCCGCTTTCACTGCTACTGGTGTTAGTTCGATACCGCCTTCCATGATGTCACCCACACAGTAGATGCCTTTCACGTTAGTTTCTTGGTATTCGTCTACCTTGATGTAGCCTTTTTCGTTCGTTGCCACACCGGTTGACGCTAGGTTGATTGCGTCTGTCGCTGGGTGACGACCGATTGCCCAAATCAGTTGGTCAACGTTTTGGCTTTCACCGTTTTCTAGGTGCAGAGTTAGGCTGCCATCGGCTTCTTTTACCACTTCTTTTGGTACAGAGTGGGTGTGCAGTTTTGGACCTTCTGCGTCCATCACTTCAACCAATGTATCGATGATCATTGGATCGAAGCTACGCAGTGGTGACTCTTTACGTACGAACAGGTGCGTTTCTGTACCTAGCGCGTGCAGTACGCCAGCAATTTCAACTGCGATGTAGCCAGCGCCCACAACCGCAACGCGTTTTGGTTGCTCTGCTAGGTCGAAGAAGCCGTTTGAGTCGATGCCGTATTCAGCGCCTGGAATGTTTGGAATAGTAGGACGACCACCAACCGCGATCAGGATGTGATCTGCTGTGTAGTGTTCACCGTTTACTTCGACAGTTTTTTCGTCAACAAACTTAGCAAAGCCTTTAATCACGTTTACTTTATTGTTGCCTAGAACGCGATCGTAAGATTGGTGAATACGACCGATGTATGCCTGACGGCTCTCAACCAGTTTGCTCCAGTCGAAACCTTTCACGTCGACATCAAAACCGTAATCTTCTGCGTACAGGTTCATCGCTTCTGCGATTTGCGCGCCATGCCACATCACTTTTTTCGGTACACAACCTACGTTTACACAGGTACCGCCAAGGTCTTGAGCTTCGATTAGCGCAACTTTCGCGCCGTACATCGCCGCACGGTTTGCAGATGCGATGCCGCCACTGCCGCCACCGATACAGATATAGTCAAAATGAGTCGCCATTACTTTCTCCAAGAGCTTATAAATTTTATCTGGTACATAGATAGATTGGGATGACCTTGTCCGAACTCAATGCCACCGTTATCCCACTATCATAAATCGAATTCGACTAATTCCTAAATGGGAAAAAGCGACAATACTTATGACAAATAGCGATGAGAGGCACAAAAAGAAGAATAAGCACGATTGGAGGGAGAAGGTGAGAGCATAAAAAAGCGCAACGAGAATATCGTTGCGCTTGAAGATAGCAGTACTGAAGTGCTTACTCTGGCACAATCCAGTCCACTTTCCAGTGGCCAGTTGCTGGTGCGATCGCGTCTTGCAGGAATGGCAGAATCTCTTTCATCTGGCTTTCCAGTTTCCATGGCGGGTTAATCACAATCATGCCGGATGCCGTCATGCCGCGCTCGTTGGTATCTGGTGCAACACCTAACTCGATTTGCAGAATTTTACGAATGCCCAGTGCTTCCAAGCCTTCGCTCATATCTTCGATGTCATGGCGGTTTACCACTGGGTACCAAATCGCGTAGATACCGGTTGCCCAACGTTTATGGCTCTGATGAATCGCTCGTACCACATCGCGGTACTCTTTCGCGAGTTCGTATGGTGGGTCAATCAGCACCAAACCACGACGCTCTTGTGGCGGTAGGCTTGCTTTGAGGCGTTGGAATCCGTCTTCTTTGAAGATGCTCACTTGGCGATCACGATGGAATTCTTGCTCTAACAATGGGTGATCGGCCGGGTGCAACTCGGTCAGCACCATGCGATCTTGTGGGCGGATTTGCGCGCGCGCCACACGTGGTGAGCCTGGGTAGTAACGCAGCTTCTCGCCGTTGTTGAGCACTTTAATGGCATCGATGTAGCTTTTGATGTCTTCAGGAATGCTTGGGTTATCCCAAATACGTGCGATGCCTTGTTTGTATTCGCCCGTTTTTTCAGACCATTCGTGAGTCAGATCGTAACGGCCCACACCCGAGTGGGTATCGTGATAAACGAATGGCTTATCTTTTTGTTTCAGCGCATCAAGAATGAGGCTTTGAACGATGTGTTTGACCACGTCGGCATGGTTGCCAGCGTGGAAGCTGTGGCGGTAACTTAACAAATTAAACTCTCGAAACACTCTTTGTCTGAGTGTGGTCTGTGATTTTCACTCTATGGCGGTATTATACTCAAGTAACTTAAAGATGTAGAACTTCCAATCAAATCTGTTCCTCTGATAAGGGGACGCTATTGAAATTTCTTTAAGTCACCCACACTTACTATTGGTAATCGAATTGAACTAGGTGAGTTTCTCGCACTCAAAAGGGTGTGAAATCTCATTTAGGTATAACAAGACTCAAGGACAGAGTAGCGCTGGTTGACTATAAGATGGTCATCGCGGCATAGAGAAAGGGAACGGAGCTCCCCCAATCCATGTTGCTGGCTCGTCTGTACATTGAGTTGGCCTATCTACACAAAATAGACAGGCAATCACAGAGTCAAAACACAAAAGGAATTATTCATGTCTAATCCTCTTCTGACGTTTACGGACCTACCTCCGTTTTCTCAAATTAAACCAGAACACATCAAGCCTGCCGTTGAGCAAGCGATTGCTGACTGCCGAGCAAAAATCGATGAAGTTCTACAAGACAACGCTCACCCAACTTGGGACAGTGTGATTGCGCCAATTGAAGAAGCGGATGATCGCTTAAGCCGCATCTGGTCGCCAGTGGGTCACATGAACTCGGTAGTGAACAGCGAAGAGCTACGTGAAGCTTACGAAAGTTGCCTACCAATTTTGTCAGAGTACGGCACTTGGGTTGGTCAGCACAAAGGGTTGTACGAAGCGTACAAAACCATCAAAGCGAGCGAAGAATTTGCAACGTTAACTCGTGCCCAGCAGAAAACCATCACTGATGCACTGCGTGATTTCGAGTTATCAGGCATTGGTTTGCCATCCGATGAGCAGCACCGTTACGGCGAGATCAGCAAACGTATGTCTGAGCTGAGCTCTAAATTCTCTAACAATGTGCTGGATGCCACCATGGGTTGGACCAAGCACATCACAGACGAGAAAGACCTAGCAGGTATGCCAGAATCGGCGCTGGCAGCAGCGAAAGCTGCCGCAGAAGCAAAAGAGTTAGATGGTTACCTCATTACGCTAGATATCCCATCTTACTTACCTGTCATGACGTACTGCGATAACCAAGAGTTGCGTAAAGAAGTGTACGAAGCGTACGTGACGCGCGCTTCTGATCGAGGTCCAAACGCAGGCAAATGGGACAACTCAGAAATCATTACTGAGCAGCTAAAACTGCGTCATGAAATCGCACGTATGCTGGGCTTCAACACCTTCAGTGAGAAGTCGTTGGCGACCAAAATGGCAGAAACTCCGGCTCAAGTGCTTGGCTTCCTAAATGACTTAGCGACACGTGCGAAACCGCAGGGTGAGCGCGAAATTGAAGAGTTGCGTCAGTTTACTAAGAGCGAATTTGGCGTTGAAGAGCTGAACGTGTGGGATATCGCTTACTATAGCGAGAAGCAAAAACAGCACTTGTTCCAAATCTCGGACGAAGAGCTGCGCCCATACTTCCCAGAGTCAAAAGTCGTGAGCGGTCTGTTTGAAGTGCTAAACCGCGTGTTTGGCATGACCGTTACTGAGCGTGAAGGCGTAGACACTTGGCACGAATCTGTGCGTTTCTTCGACATCTTTGACGCTGAAGGCACACTACGTGGCAGCTTCTACCTAGATCTCTACGCTCGTGAACACAAACGTGGCGGCGCGTGGATGGATGACTGTCGTGGTCGTCGTATTACGCTATCTGGCGAACTGCAAACGCCGGTTGCGTACCTAACCTGTAACTTCAACCGTCCAGTAGGCGACAAGCCAGCACTGTTTACGCACGATGAAGTTGTGACACTTTTCCATGAATTTGGTCACGGCATCCACCACATGCTGACGCAGGTAGAAACTGGCGCGGTATCAGGCATTAATGGCGTACCTTGGGATGCGGTTGAGCTACCAAGTCAGTTCCTAGAAAACTGGTGTTGGGAAGAAGACGCGCTGGCGTTCATTTCTGGTCACTACGAAACGGGCGAGCCGCTACCAAAAGTGATGCTAGACAAAATGCTCGCGGCGAAAAACTTCCAATCTGCGATGGGTATTTTGCGTCAGCTAGAATTCGGCTTGTTCGATTTCACGCTTCACACTGAATATGACCCAGAAGTGGGTGCGCGTGTACTGGAAACTCTGGCGAAAGTGAAAGAGAAAGTCGCGGTAGTTCCTGCGGTTGAGTGGGCGCGTTTCTCACACAGCTTTGGTCATATTTTTGCTGGTGGCTACAGTGCGGGTTACTACAGCTACCTGTGGGCTGAAGTGCTGTCGTCAGACGCGTATTCTCGCTTTGAAGAAGAAGGCATCTTCAACAAAGAGACGGGTCTAAGCTTCCTGAACAACATCCTAGAAATGGGGGGCAGTGAAGAGCCAATGGAGCTGTTTAAGCGCTTCCGTGGCCGCGAGCCACAAATCGATGCACTGTTGCGCCATTCGGGTATTGCGGCGTAAATTGAGCAAAAAACATCAAGGCCAACCGTTCGGTTGGCCTTTTTTGTACATTTTTTATAAAAAATTTTACGGATTTACGTTGCGGTTGATCGGGTTCTGCAACGATATTAATGTCTCCGTGGACTGAACCTCATCAATGGCTTGCAGCTTGTCGATCAGTACAAATTGCAGCTCTTCAATCGATTTGCACATCAATTTGACGAATATGTTATACGCGCCCGTGGTGTAGTAAGCTTCAACGACTTCGTCGAGCGCGTTGAGTTTTTCTAACGCGGAGTGGTAATCACGAGCTGCATTGAGGTTAATACCAATAAAGCAGCACACATCGTAGCCAAGCTTTTTAGTATTGATGATCACCTCCGTTCCTTCGATGATGTCCGCCGACTTCATCTTCTCGATACGCACATGGATAGTGGCAGGGCTGACATCGAACTGCTTTGCCATTTCTGCGTAGGGCGTTCTGGCGTCAGCCATCAGTGTTTTTAATATTGCGCGGTCAAGGTCGTCGAGTTTCGGCAGGCTCGCATTCATACTATGATTTCCGTTAGGGATAGAGTTTTACCTCCCTTTTATACTCATAGCGGATAGGATTCACAAGGTTTGGCAGGAGTAACTGCGGGTTAACTCCGAGCTATGGAGATAATGTGCAGCGTTTTCTGGTTATTGCCGCGCTATGTTGGAGCGCGTTTGCTACGGCCTCAGATCCGAAGGTGTTGGTCGTGCACTCCTATCATCAGGGTTTTTTCTGGACGGACTCCATACAGCGAGGCATCGAGCAACAGCTGGGCGATCGAGCGCTGGACATGCGTGTGCTCTATCTAGACTCGAAACGTAACCAGAGTGAGCAGTTTTTTGCACAACTAAAATCCTTATATCTTACGAAATTACGCAAAGAGCGATTCGATGCCATTTTAGTGAGCGATAACAATGCGCTTGAACTCATGCAGCGTTTAGCCCCAATCATCAAAGACACCCCAGTTATATTTAACGGCATTAATAACTACCATCCTTCTTTACATCGTTCTCTGAATGCAACCGGAGTCATGGAAGATGTCGATTTGGAAGCGAATCTCGCTCTTATTGAGCGCTTACATCCGAACTACACACAAGTTCTCATCGTCAGTGACCACTCGGTGACCGGTGAGGTGTTGCGTTATCAAATCGACAATTTTGTCCTCAAGTTCCCGCAATATCGAGACAAAATCGTACAAGTTGTCCCAGACAGTATCATCGATCTAAAACAACAAGTCGCAAAACTGAGTTCCGATAAAGTCGTCTTGTTCTGGACCTATTACCGAGATAAACAAGGTATGGTTGGCAGCGAGCGTGACTGGGTTGGTGTCAACAAAGTCTCAAACGCGCCGCTGTTTATGGTGCATGACATTGGTTTGGGTCATGGCGCAGTTGGAGGGGTTATTCAAAGTGGTTATCGGCATGGTATTGAGAGTGCAGAGATGCTTGAATTCGTTTTGGATAACCCTGATCAGCCTCTGCCTGCCGTGAAAAAAAGTGATTCTGAAATAAAGCTCGATTACCAAGCGGTAGCGCGTTGGGGATTGGGGGCTGAACAAGAGGTTTCTGCGGTATTTTTTAATAAGCCAATGAAGCTTTCTGAACGTTTTGCCAAGGAAATTCGCCTGTTTGGTAGCCTGTTTGTGGTGATGTCGGTGGTCATTTTGCTGATGGGTTATTATTTACAGCGGATGCGTCGAAGTGAGAGCGCTGCGCGAGAAAGCCAGGCTATTCTAGAATCGATTTTCGATCAGAGCATGCAGTATATGGGCATTTTGGATGCCAACGGTGTGCTTAAATCGGGCAACGATCACCTTCAATCCTTACTTTATCACCAAGGACTGCGTTTAGACCGACCACTTTGGTTTCACCCCAACTGGAGTGAAAAAGCACAAGCGTTGCTTGAGGAGTATTTCCACGCGCCTCACCATCAAGTGTCGACGTTTGAAGCTGAAATTTGGAGTAAAGAACACGGCGCATTGGTGTTAGAAGTTTCGCTCAAGCCTTTTTCTCAGCAAGTAGGGAATCATAAGCAATACTTGTTTGAAGCGCGCGATATTACCAGTCGTAAATTGATGGAGGACAAGCTCTACCAACGTGAGTCAACCCTACGCAACTATTATGAGCAGCAGCCCGTGATGATGGTGACGCTTGATAGTAATAACCGAATTCAAGAAGTGAATCGATTTGCTCAACTACTTCTTGGCTACAAACCGATGGACATGCTCGGACATCGCCTGAGGGAGTTCTATTTTGATGACAAAGTGCTGTTCCCTCGCCAAGTGTTATTGCAACCCAACCAGCAAGTGCATGGTGTTTGGCGACGTGAAGTCGAGTATCGTCATGCAAATGGTCATCGTGTTTGGGTGCGCGAGAATATTCGTCCGCTGAGTGAATCTGAGCAACTGCTGATTGTGGGCGAAGATATTACCGAAACCAAACTGCTTTCCGAGAAATTGGAATACCAAGCTCGCTATGACTTACTGACGGGGACTTACAACAGAAACCACTTTGAACTAGAGCTTAAGACCGCACTGTGCGAAGTGGACAGCCATCGTCGAGTCCACGCCATGTTGTACCTCGACTTAGATCAACTAAAAGTCCTCAATGATACGGTTGGGCATGATGCAGGTGATGCGGCGATTCAATTCTGCGCAAGTATGCTGGAAGGCGTTCTGCCGTACAATTCCATCTTGGCTCGAATGGGAGGCGATGAGTTTGCGGTGTTACTCAAAGACTGTGACGAATATGGCGCCATCAATATTGCCAAACTGATCATCTCGACACTAAGCGAACACCTCTTTATTTGGGAAGACACACGCCTGTTCATCAGTTGCTCAATTGGTATCCGTATCATCGATCATACCGCTGATACGCCACAAATGGTGCACGCTCAAGCAGACTCTGCTTGTCACGCCGCTAAAGAGCAAGGCCGTAACCGCTATAATCTATTCAGCTTAGATAACGAAGAGTTGCAGCGTCGTCAGATGGAAATGCAGAGCGTCAATTTGGTGCATGAGGCATTGTCGAATCAACGTTTAGAACTGTTTGCTCAACCGATAAAAAGCTTACAAAAGCACGAGACTCAAATGTATTTTGAGATTTTGGTGCGTATTCGCAATGGGTACGGTGATTATGTTTCTCCTGCGCTGTTTATCCCTGCTTCCGAGCGTTACAACATTGCCCATTGGATTGATAAGCAGGTTATTACTCAAACACTAGAGTGGTTTGAACAGCGTCCTGAGGTGGTTGAACAGCTTGGTCGCTGTTCGATAAACCTTTCAGGTCAATCTATGGGGAATCAAGAGTTTATTGACTTCTTATTGGATCGATTGGAAAGTTCGACTCTGCCGTGTGAAAAAATCTGCTTAGAAATCACCGAGACAGCGGCGATGAGTAATCTGGATCAAGCCATTGAGCTGTTTACCAAGCTAAAGGCTTTGGGTTGCATGATTGCATTGGATGATTTCGGATCTGGATTATCTTCATTTGGTTACTTAAAGAAACTTCCTGTCGATATTGTGAAAATTGATGGTCTTTTCGTGCAAGATATCAACGTAAATGAAATGGACCGCGTGATGGTTCGTTCAATCAATGACTTGGCGAAACAGCTCGGTAAAGTGACGGTGGCGGAGTTTGTCGAAAATGACCAGGTTATGCAGCATTTGATAGACCTCGGTGTGGACTACGGCCAAGGCTACGGTATTGGCCATCCTAAGCCGCTTTCTGAGCTAGTGGAGCAACTGACGGTTGTATAACCTCTGCGTAGCAAGCTCAACCTAGCATTAATAGGTAACTTAGGTATACACTCAGCGCCAGTTACCTCGATTTTTATTGGAGCCTCCTTTTGCAACTGCAATTGATCTGTGAAAACCCGTCTCAACAATCTCATCTTGATGAACTCGCTGCGCGTTGGCAGCTTTCTCACACTGACGATAGCGATTTTGCTTTGGTGCTAACCACCGAGCGTTTGGAGCTACGTAAAGTGGATGAGCCAAAGCTGGGTGCAATCTTTGTGGATTTGATTGGTGGTGCGGTCGGTCATCGTCGCAAGTTCGGTGGTGGTAAAGGCCAGGCAATTGCGAAAGCGGCGGGTTTGAACAAAGGGGCAACGCCAACCGTGTTAGACGGCACGGCAGGTCTTGGTCGTGATGCGTTTGTGCTCGCCTCGCTAGGTTGTAAAGTGCAGATGGTCGAGCGCCATCCAGTCGTAGCCGCTTTGTTAGATGATGGCTTGGCTCGAGCGAAACAAGACTCCGAAATCGGCACCTGGGTATCTGAGCGCATGTCGCTAATCCATGCTTCTAGCCATGATGCGCTAGAGCAATTGGCGCAAGATAAAGACTTTGTCCAGCCAGATGTGGTGTATCTTGACCCGATGTATCCGCACCCAGAAAATAAAAAGAAGTCGGCGCTCGTAAAAAAAGAAATGCGCGTTTTCCAATCGTTGGTTGGCGCCGATTTGGACGCCGATGGCCTACTAGAACCAGCCATGGCGTTAGCCACAAAGCGTGTAGTAGTTAAACGCCCAGACTATGCTAACTGGCTGAACGAGAAAAAACCGACCATGGCGATTGAAACGAAAAAAAATCGCTTCGATGTCTACGTTAAAGCATCGATGGCATAACTTCCTGACGGCTCAACTTTTCTTGTCACAGTACGGTGTGTCGTGCTGTGACTCAGCCTCTCTTTCCTCGTCTCTATTGATAGTTTTCTCTTGCTAATTCCCTTCCCTGACTGTATATCTAACTAAGAATTATTATTATTTCACTTGTTGTGATGCGGTCGATAACTGGGAAGCTGGAGTAGTAGAATGGCTAAACGTTTATGTAAAATGAGTCGCAAACAGATCGCGGCAGAACTTGGTGATATCCATCGTTTAGTTGTCGCACCAAAATTCGTTTGTCGTTCTTGCGCACGCTCTTCATCGGCCAAAGATACCCTTTGTAAGCCAGCCGCAATTCCTCCACAAAAATGCCAAGACAAGCCATTGAGTGAGCAACAAGCATGTGGCTTATTGGTTGAAGCTCTGCCAGCACAAGCGATTCCAGTGACCACTAAACAAAGCAACGAAAAAGCCGCGATTGTGAGGCGTGTTGTTGAGCGTGTGAAAGAGAAAAAACAAGCCGAAAAATCTCCGGAGCCAGTAAGAGCCGACGCACCAGTATGGTTTGATTTAGCGGATAAAAAATCGCTCAAGAAAGCGAAAAAAACACTGAAAAAGCACTATAAGCAGCAAAAGAAGTTGCTAAAAGTGGCGAAAAAACAACAAAAGTTACTTAAGCGTCAGCGCAAGCTTGAAGCGCGCAATGCGAAACTAGAAGTGTTGCTGCCAACGCCACCTAATGCTTTGATGAACGCAATCTCACAAGCCAAAGTGCATTAATCAAACAAAAAACGCTCTCCAGTCGGAGAGCGTTTTTTATTGTCGAAATGTTTATAGGATTAGCTGCGTTACTTATTGGCGTAACTCATCTCTACGCGCTTTTTCACCCAGGTTTCGTTAATCCATAGGGATAGCATGATGATCGCACCGCCAATGGCGAGTCGCATGACATCAACATCGCGGTTCCAAATCACAATGTTTACAATCAAGCCCGCCGGAACCAATGCATTGTTCATTACTGCCAGTGCACCTGCGTTCACCATAGTCGCGCCTTTGTTCCAAGCAAAGTAACCAAAACCAGAAGCAATCAACCCAAGGTATGTCAGAATGCCCCATTGTGTTGCAGTGGTAGGTAGTTTGTCGAGGTTACCCATGAGCGCGAAAGCCACGGTTGCTACACAAAGTGCACCTAAGTAGAAGTAGCCAAACACGGTGTGTTGTGGCAAATCGACGGGTTCACTCTCCATGATATATTTGTAGCCCACCTGACCGATGGCAAAGCAGAGGTTTGCCCCTTGTACGACCAAAAAGCCCAGTAGGAAATCTTCATTAATGCCTGCAAATTTAATCCAGGCGGCACCAAATACGGCTATTGCTGCGGTAACTAAGTACCAAGGTGAAAAGCGACCTTTCAAGAAGTCATAGATTAGCGTGACGTAAATGGGTGTGAATACGGTGAACAGCAATACTTCTGGCACGGAAAGGAGCAAAAAAGATTGGTAGTAGAAGCAATACATCAAACCGAGCTGGAAGCCACCGACGGTCATCAGTTTCGCGATCAGGGGTTTGCTAACGCCACGGAATTTCAAAAAGGGAATGAAAACCAGGCTCGCCAGTGCCACGCGCATGAACACCGAGAACCAAGAATCAACCTGACCGGCGAGGTAAACGCCGATCAGGCTAAATGAGAATGCCCAAAGTAGGGTAACTGCGGATAGATAAGCCATGGATGAGAATCTTTATCAACAACAAATGTGCCCGCAGTCTAACCAAGTTTTATCGCTGCGCCAATCAGTCTTTTAGCGGTACGACCAGCATATCGACTGGTGAGCAGTTAATCAGCTGTCGAGTCGAAGATAGAATCTTGCTCCAGAAATCTTGGTGATGACCACAAACCACCAAATCGATACTGTAGTCTTGAATAGTATCGCACAGCTCATTACTCAAATCGCCACTACCGACTAAAGTATGGGCAATTGGGTATTGCGCATATTCTGCGAAGTTTGCCAATTGTGTGCGCGATGCTTCCATTGCTTGATGTTGCGCTTCTGCCATATTGATATCGATAAGCCCGGTGTAGAGTTCTGCGTAGTTCACGTCGATGTGAATAAAAGAGACTTTCGCATCCAGAGGTTTAGCCAGTGATACGGCTTTCTTAATCAACACTTTACTGTCGTCTGAAAGGTCGACTGCCACAAGTATGTGTTTGTAACTCATATTGCTATCTCCTTGTAAGGTCATAGTTTTAGATTAGCACCAACCCCAAAAAAAAATTGCTGAAGTGATCTCATATCGGTGCCGTAGGTACAAAGTCTTGTCTCAGTAATCATGTTATAGTGGCGTTATACCCAAGTGACTTTGATATGCTGAAATAAGCGTAGTGTTACTGACTAGAGTTGAAGTGAAACTTCGCCGTGTCTGCCAGACCAAGCTATTCTCGCAGCGTCACTTATTTCGAGGTTACTTGGGTATATTGCATGCACAATAATAGGAGTTAACATGCTGTCTCAAACTATGGTCGAACAATTGAATGAGCAAATTAACCTAGAATTTTTCTCATCCAATCTATACTTACAAATGAGTGCTTGGTGTGAAGACAAAGGTTTTGAAGGTGCGGCTGAATTTTTACGCGCTCACGCCGTAGAAGAAATGGAGCACATGCAACGCCTATTCACTTACGTGAGTGAAACTGGCTCAATGCCAATCTTAGGCGCTATTGATGCGCCAAAGCATGACTTTGCTAGCCTAGGTGACGTTTTCCGCGAGACATTTGAACATGAGCAAATGATCACGGAAAAAATCAACAAACTGGCGCACGTTGCATTTACTAGCCAAGACTACTCAACGTTTAACTTCCTACAGTGGTACGTGTCAGAACAGCACGAAGAAGAGAAGTTGTTTAAAGGGATTTTAGATAAGATCGAACTGGTAGGTGAAGACGGTAAAGCGTTGTTCTTCATCGACAAAGATCTAGCACAAATGGCGAAAGAAGGTTCATCTTCAATCATGGATGCTCCAGCTGCGTAAACGCGTTTTGGGACGTTGTAAGTAGCGGGTAAAGACGAAGTGTTGGTCGTCTTTTTCTCTTGAGCATTGTTGAAGATGTAGGGAGGAAAAGATGATCAGTGGAGACACAATCTTATTTGCGCTAATGGTGGTAACTGGAGTTAATATGGTCCGGTATCTCACCGCTCTTCGTTCTCTAATTTATATCATGCGTGAAGCGCATCCGCTGTTATATCAGCAAGTTGATGGTAATGGTTTTTTTACCACTCATGGAAATGTCACCAAGCAGGTGAGGTTGTATCACTACATTAAAAGTAAAGAATATCATCATCACCACGATGAAATTTTTACTGGTAAGTGTGAAAGAGTGCGTGAATTGTTTGTTCTATCGACTGCGTTGCTCGGCGTGACGCTACTTGCTGCCTTCATTCTCTAAGAGTCGATGATCTAGATAGTTGTTCTGTCTGAGATTTTACGTACATACAGAGCGCTTAGAGTTTAAGCGCTTTTCCCTTTCGGTATTTGTCGGTAGAATGTCGCGCCTAGAAAGCAAGGATGTGCAATGTGCACATCCTTTTTTATTTTGATTCGATACCAATCAGTCTAAGAGCTACCGATGAGTAAGAAATTTGATGTTGTTGTAATTGGCGCAGGCGCAGCAGGTTTAATGTGTGCTGCAGAAGCAGGCAAGCGAGGCCGCCGTGTTTTGGTGCTCGATCATGCTAAAAAGCCAGGACGTAAAATCCTTATCTCGGGCGGTGGTCGTTGTAACTTCACTAACTACGACGTTTCAGCTAATCACTATTTGTGTCAAAACCCGCACTTTGTTAAGTCGGCGCTCTCCCAATACACTAACTGGGATTTCATCTCGATGGTGTGTAAACATGGCATTGAGTTCGAAGAGCGTGATCACGGCCAGTTGTTTTGTGTCGATGCATTTACGGCCAAAGATATCGTGAAGATGTTGTTAGCTGAGTGTGACATGCCGAACATCGAGCAGCGTTACCAATGCGATGTTCATTCGATTGAAAAAATTGATGAAGGCTTTCGTTTGCATGCTGGTACTGAGATTGTCGAATGTGAGTCTTTAGTTATCGCAACAGGTGGCTTGTCGATGCCAAAACTGGGAGCGACACCATTTGGTTATAAAGTCGCGGAACAATTTGGTCTTCGAGTTATCCCAACCACGGCAGGGCTTGTACCATTTACTCTGCATAAAGAAGACAAAGAAGACTTTGCTGAGTTATCTGGTATCGCGGTACCTGCGGAAATTACGGCTGAAGATGGCACCATGTTCAAAGAAGCCCTGTTGTTCACACATCGTGGGTTATCTGGTCCAGCAGTGTTACAGATTTCTTCATTCTGGCGGGCCGGACAAAAGGTGTTGATCAATCTTGTGCCAAACGATGATGTTGCTGAGTTATTAGAACGCAGTCGTGAGAAGCATCCAAATCAGTCACTCAAGAATACGCTTGCCAAAGTGCTGCCTAAGCGTCTGGTTGAAGTCTTAATTGAACGTAAAGAGCTAGTCGATAAACCGCTAAAACAGTTCAATCAAAAGGAGCTTGCGGCGATTGTGGAGCGTCTAGAGCATTGGGATATCGCCCCGAATGGCACTGAAGGCTACCGAACTGCGGAAGTGACACTCGGCGGTGTCGATACTGATCACTTATCCTCGAAAACCATGGAATGCAAAGACATTAAAGGGCTTTATTTTATTGGTGAAGTGATGGATGTGACTGGTTGGCTAGGGGGCTACAATTTTCAGTGGTGCTGGTCGAGCGGCTTTGTTGCGGGGCAGTGGGTTTAATCAAACACCAAACGCAGCCTAACTGCATAAAAGATAAGATACAAAAAGAGCACTGAATAAAAGTCAGTGCTCTTTTTGTATTCCCATAGCGAGTTACTCGTCTTGATACTTTTCGAGTTTGTTATAGAGCGTTTTCACGCTAATGCCTAACTCCTGCGCTGATTCCGTTTTATTACCTTGATTCTCTTCAAGGGTATTGAGAATGGCGGCTTTTTCTAGCTCTTCTAGCGAAACGCCCGCCGGAACAAGGTCTTCGATACTGGTGCCTGTTTCCAATGGTGGTGTGTCGAAGATAAGATGTTCATCTCGGATGGTGTCATCAGCCAAAATGAATGCACGCTCGATCGTGTGTTTGAGCTCACGGACATTACCTGGCCAGTCGTGTGCAGCGATTTTTTGGATCGCAGAGTCAAGAATCGTTTTGGTTTTTGCCTCATTGGCGTTGCGGTGCGCAATAAAGTGCTTGGCCAGACCGACGATATCACCGCTTCGCTCTCGCAGTGGCGGTATCGTTAATGGGAAATGCGATAACCGGAAAAACAGATCTTCACGCAGGAACTGCTCCTCAATGGCGATTTTAGGATCACGGTTTGTAGCAGCAATGATGCGAGTATTAGCGATATGAACTGTATTACTGCCAACTGGGCGATACTCTCCGGTTTCTAGCACCCGCAATAGCTTCACTTGATGCTCGATAGGCATCTCGGTGATTTCATCTAAAAATAGTGTGCCGCCCTCTGCCTGCTTAAATACACCTTGGTGAGTTTTATTTGCTCCGGTAAAAGCGCCTTTCTCATGGCCAAACAGTTCACTATCAACCAATTCAGGGCTAATGGCACCACAGTTAATCGCTATAAAGGGCTGTTGTTTACGCTCACTCGCTAAGTGGATGGTCTGCGCCACCAGTTCTTTGCCTGATCCACTTTCACCGACAATAAGGACGTTGGCTTCTGTTTTAGCAACGCGCCTGATCATACGATAGAGCTGATGCATCGGAGAGGAAGATCCGACCAAAAGACCAAATTGGTCAAGATCGCTGGTGGACACTTTACGCCCTTGATCTTGTTTGTGTTGATAGTACTGGCTGACTTCGCTCAGGGTGTCCGTCAGAATGGCAATATCAACGGGCTTTCTGTAGTGAAAAATAGCACCCAAGTTCATCAGCTTATCCAAGTTCTCATTTGGAGCGCCAGAGCTAATGATGATCAAGTCCATATCGTAGATGTCTTCGATATTAGAAAGACGTTGATAATCTGCACTAGTAAAGTGGGCGACTTCAACAATCGCAACTTCCGGTTTGAGTTGTAGGAAATCTTCAATCCATTGGTCTGCGGCATCGATGTCATGCAGACGAAATTTGTTCAGTTCCTGGCAAGAAGCGATGGCATTTTTAAGTGATGGATCTTGTATTCTTAGAAACAGGCTTGGCATCGACATAGAAATGTCCTCTTTACTATGACAGAAACAATGTACGTGGATTATTCTCACTTCACAAGACAAAATATTGTCAGCATAGATTTAAGGATTTGTTCGGTATTTTTATGTTGTTAGCCCCTTTTTGATATATATCGGTGAGAGCCATCAGTAGATATTTCCTTTTGTTCAGATTTTTATTTTTAAAATAATAATTTTGCTATTAATTGATTCTGGAGAAATAGCCTTTCTGTTTTATCAGGTTATTTAGGCACAAGTGACGGAGGCTTTATCACCGATTAAAAATTACATTTTTTACGTGTAAATAATTCATGCTTATACTTTATTGCTCATCTCATTTTTACCTCTTTCCTTTATTAGTTACTTAAAAACAATGAGTTATAAAGTTGGCACATGGTTTGCTCCTAGGGAAGTGCAACGTCAATAAAGGAGAATTACCATGAATAACATCGCAGCTAAAATTGTACTTACGTCAGTTCTTGCTACTTCATCTACAGCAGTCTTAGCGAGTGATAAATGGGAAAAAGAATCCATGGACGCTTGGCTAGATGGTAAAGCTGAAACCACACTACTGCTAAACAGCAATCTCAACTCTTTTGATATCAATACCGATGTAGAGAATCAGGTCGTTACCCTTTCTGGTTCGGTAAACAATGATCTTGAAAAATCACTTGCCGAAGAGCTTGTTACTGGTCTTGATGGTGTGAAAAAAGTAAACAACGAATTGTCAGTAGTGAATGAAGGCAAGAAAGAAACTGATTCAGAAGCTTTAGCTACACTGACCGATTCTAAAATCACGACTATAGTTAAAACGCGCCTACTAATGGATACCAATGTGAGTGGTACGGATATTGATGTAACGACAGAACGCAAAACGGTAACGTTGGCAGGTAAAGTTAATTCAGATGCGGAGCATGATCTTGCAATTTCAATTGCAAATAACACCAATGACGTAAATAAGGTGATTGATAAGCTAGAAGTGGTTCAATAATAGCGAGCCGAGTGATTTAACCCACTTTTATTAGGAGGTAACACTTTTAACCCACTTTTATTAGGAGGTAACACTATGGTTCGTTGGATGTTTATTTTTCTGGCACTGGCACTAATTTCTGCACTATTAGGCTTTACCGGTATTGCAGGAGCTGCTGCCTCTATCGCGCAAGTGATATTTTACCTATTCCTATTGTCATTAATTGTATCAATAGTGATTGTTCTGCTGGGAAGAAAAAACGTAAATAGATAGGAGATTCCATGCGACTTACGTCATTTATTTACCGTATCGCCGCAGTATTCGGTTTGGTGTTTGCGTTGGCAGCTTGTAGTGAAGAAGGGCCAATGGAACAGGCCGGCAAAAAGATAGATGAAGCCGCCGAAGAAACCCAAAATGCGATTGAAGATGAATGTGAAAACATTAAAGAAAACCTAAACGCTGAAGACCAAGATTGTTAGCCGAATCAGGTTAGGTTTTTACGCATAGCTATGTAAGAGAGGGGCGGTCAATCACCGCCCTTCCTTTTGTCCCAATTGTTTACAATCAGATAAGGAGTCAAAGATGAAAAACATATTTGATGTACTGAAAGAGAGTCATGAAAAGCAGCGCCTTTTACTCGATGCTCTGATGGAAACGTCTGGAGATTCCCCCGTTCGTGAAGAGTTTTACCACAACCTTAAAGAGGAACTCGAACAGCACGCAGCGGCAGAAGAGCGATTTTTCTACGCGCCTTTAATAGATAGCGATAAGACCATTGATCTCACTCGCCATGGCATCGCAGAGCATCATGAAATTGATAAAGTGATTGCACAGCTTGATGCAACCGATATGAGCTCGCCAGCGTGGCTCAACCTAATGAAAACCTTACGTCACAAAGTGTTGCACCATCTTGAGGAAGAAGAGCAGCGTTTCTTCCAGTTAGCCGGCAAGGTAATGACCGATAAGCAGAAAATGAAACTAGCGGATGGTTATGTTGAAGAGATGGCAAGCTAGGTAGAGTGTTGGACCTTTTCGTGCCATTTCGGCACGGGAAGGCACTCAATCAAGGCGTTTACTCAAGTTCATGTATCCAAGCTCCATCCCCCGCGTATTCTAACTTCCACTAAAAAGTGCACTCGCTGAAGGCAAGGAGAGCGAATGTTTATCATCAAATATTATATTCTTGGCGCTCTGATCAGTTTATTGGCCGCTATCTATACGCCTCAAATTATCGTTAGTCTGCTGTTCTTGTGGATATCTCTTTCTTTAGCGTTGGTCAGCGTAGCCTACGTATTCGACATTCCCTCTATTTTTAGAAAAAACCAAGATGGCAAGATTGTCAGGTGGATTCGCTGGGCATTCATCCCATTTTTATTGGGGGCTAGAGCGTATAACGCCTGGGAAAGACGGCGTGATACTGTACCTCCAATCCAAAAAGTCAGCGACAATTTATACCTATCTCGCCGTTTGTTTCAGAGTGACTTAGATTTTCTCGAATCCAATGAGATCTCTTGTATTGTCGATGTCACCGCAGAATTTGCAGGCCTTGAAAGCGCGATGACCGACAAGCAGTTTCATTACCTTTCGATTCCGGTACTCGACCACAAAGCCCCAACGCTAGAGCGTCTTCGCCATGCGATTAACTGGATTGATACTCAAATCTCGTGCTCGCGGGCCGTGGTTGTGCATTGTGCGTTAGGGCGTGGTCGTTCAGTGTTTGTTGTGGCGGCGTATTTACTGAGCAAAGACCCGTCACTGACGGTTGAATCCGTGATGAAAAAAATCAATGACGTACGCAGTACCGCGAGATTGAATAAATTACAGATTAGGACGTTACGAGCGATCAGTGAAAAAGGCGTACTGGGGCTGGATCAATCCACTTGGATGGTGGTTAACCCTGTTGCAGGTGGCGGCAAATGGGAGGAAAACGAACAGCACTTGATTCGTGAGCTAACCAAAAAATATCGCTTGAGTATTCATCAAACCACCACAAACCTCAGCGCCGAGCAGCTAACACAACAGGCAAAAGAAAGTGGAGCTAAGCAAATCATCGTAGCTGGTGGCGATGGCACAGTAACAGAGGTGGCGAGCCAATTGGTGGATACCGACCTCAAACTCGGTATTGTTCCGCTCGGAACTGCCAATGCGTTATGTCATGTGCTCTATGGCGTTGGCGCAAAATTCTCACCGGTCGAAAAAGCGTGTGAAGCGTTGCTTGGCGGACACTACCAACGTATTGATACTGCGGACTGTAATCAGCGGCTTATTTTGTTGGTCTTAGGTATTGGGCTAGAACAGAAGATGATCGAGCACGCTCAGCGAGAAGAGAAAAATGTTTTTGGACAACTCGCTTACCTCACCGGCTTTTTTAATGCTGTAGTGGCGGAAGAAACGCAAGCTTTAACCGTATCGTTAGACGCTCCCACTGAAGATGGAAACCACGACAAGAATACACAAACGCTTGAAGTCCATAGTTTTGTCGTTGCGAATATCGCTCCATTTAGTACGTTGCTTGCCCAAGGTGGTGATGCGCCGCAGCCTGATGATGGCAAGCTGCATATCACATATTTAGATAACACCGAGTCTTTAGGCGGACGTCTTATCGCCTTGTCGGATCTGACATTAACGAGCGTAGGCGCACAGGAAGAATCGACACATTTTCAATACGCGACGGCTCAGAGTGTCACTATTTCTGCGAATAAGCCGATTGAGTATGTGATTGATGGTGAACTGTATTCTGATGAGCAACTGGCAATCAAGCTGCGTCCAAAGTCATTGAACGTATTTGTTCCAAGCCAGAGACGTAAATCAGCTTCGCTTTAACACTGTAATCCGCGGATAACGCGCCATTTGCTTCGTATTCTACATGGCGCTTTTTCTGTGCTGTTTGATGATTTGGTGTGCGTCGTAAAAAGGCTATTAAGGTCGCTGCGTAGATGCAGCGGCTTTTGTCTATCTGCACCTTTTTATTAGGTTGATTGGGGATGAGGGTTAAACAAAGTGAAGAAAGAAGGGCGAGTATAATTACTCACCCTGAGGTAAGTGCTTTTCAATTTCATCGTTTTCAACTTGTAAAGCAGCTAACCAATAAGAAACAAGTGCGGTTAAGTTGGTGTCGTCAATGGCTCTAAGCAGGGCTTTTAAATCATCTAACAGTAATTTATTCATAAAATGCATTTCTTTGTAATTACCTAGCTCGGCAACGCCGTATTCGGTGGCATTTTCTGCAATGAATTGTTCACCATCTTGGTCGAAAAACAGCTTCGCCATCTTTTTGATCATCACTTTTTCTATTTTCACGAATCGATATGCCGCTCTTGCGAGTGTCATATGTGATTGCGGGTTAACGAGAGGCAAACACGTTTGGCGATGGTGTGTCATTTTTACGAGTAGCTCCCTTACTCGATTGTTATCCAATGTCATAGTGACCTCTTTATTTATGACTATTGTCGTGGGACATTTCTCGTGATGGTTATGTTAATGCGCCTGTGGGCTTGTCAGAAATGGCCAAAGCAAGTTGGCCATTTCTTTGATCAATACCGAGCTTTATTGCAAAGGCGACCACCAAGTTTTAGCTAATAAGGCTGATGCTGCTGAGTTTTTCTTTGCAGCTTTTTATATCGCTACGAACTTTCAGCAGAACCGAGTTATCCGCCTGCTCTGGGTGGGAAGTAATCAAATTCTCAATCTCTTTGAGTACCTTGCTTTCGACACCTTCAAGCTGTTCTAAATACATAGACTCTTTGTCAGAGGACACTTCCTTCATCACGTCGCTGTAGACCTCACGCGCCTTGATGGTGTAGGAAACCGGAGTGTCGTCGGCAGATTCTTCATTGTTACTTGCTAGAGAGTAGGGAGTGAGCTCAATGACTGCACGCTCACGTACTCTGAGCAGTTCTACCAACACATTATTCAAAGAAGTGTTGTCAATGTTCTCGATGGCCTTGTTGTAAATTTCATTTCCGCTTTCGATAAGCTCAATGATTGAGGCGATGTTTTCATTTTTCATATGCCACTCCTTATTTACTGGTGATAGGGGTGTTTGAGCGTATGGAATACAAACACGATGTTTCATCTTTAATTGCAGGTTGTATGCCAATGAATTTTAAGTCTTATTAATCAGTGGCTTAATGTCTTTTTTTTGCAATAACTTGCTAACAGTCGGTAAGGCGCTAAGAAAAAATTACAAGAATGGCGGGGAAAGCTTGGAAAGAATTACACGTACAGATACGGCTTTTTATCGAAATGAAAATAAAATTAATAAAAAACAATAACTTAAAATTCTGGCATGGATATGGCTTTGTAGGGAGTAAGTGAGGTCAAACATTGTTTCACTTGATTCACTATTCAACTCATTAATGGAGGCTAGTTATGGCTACTACAAAAGAAAGCACAGTAAAACCTCAAGAGCAGTTAGAAGAAGCATATCACTTAGCGGAACAAGCCACGACGGAAGCCGTTGGCGCGATGAAAGACCAAGCCAAAGAGAAGCTGGATGTCGGTGCACAGCAAGTTCAGCAGGCGACTAAGTCGGCAGAAAATGTAATCAAGGAGCGCCCATTGCTGAGCATAGGCTGTGCCTTCCTTGCTGGTTGGGCGGTTTCGAAGCTGATCAAATAATAGTGGTCACCAAGGATTAAGCCACACAACAGAAAGGCGAGGCTTCACATGAATAACTCAGGGCAAGTTACCAATCAGCAATCAGGCTCGGCGGCTTCAGACAGCGGCCGAGCCCCTGATGGGGCAGAAGAACAGGATATCCAACAAACCATTAATGGTTTGAGCAACATTCTTGCGCAATTGGACCAACTGACGAAATCGCTAAAAGCATGGTCAGGTTCAACGTTGGATTTGTTCCTCTTGGAGATGAAAGTTAACGTGTCCGCAGTGCGTCAGATTTTGCTGTGTACCGTTGTTTTTACCCTATTGTCGGTATTGTTCGTATTCAGTTTGGGCCTTGCCTCTGGGGTGGTGGCTTATCAGTTAACTGCCAACGTATATGTTGCCGTGGGTGTATTTATCACATCATTAGGCTTGGCATTATTTGCTTTAGCCTGGTGGCAGAAGCGTTTAGTTGGATTTCTTGGATTCAAAAATACGACAGAACAATTACAGGAGGGGTGGGATGCGCTCGCTACAAAAGCTCAATCGAGCCATGCGGATCAAGCGGATGGAAGGTAAAGCATCTCTAGAGCAATGTTGTTTGTCGATGGAAATGTTCACGTTTACCACCAAGAAGTTTGTGAGAGAAAACCCTTGGACGACATTAGGCATTAGTGCTGTCGTTGCCGTTACCGCAGCAAAAGCAGGTCGATTGTCTCGACTGACTTCTTCTATTTCGTCAATGGGGCTATTGGTTAGCAGCGTGTCTGATATTACCGATTCGCTCACAAAGCCGGTCGCGGCAGCTTCTCTGGATGAGTCAGATGCGGAGCAAAATGGAAATGCAGCAACACAAGTAAGCAACGCTGCGACGACAGAGGGCGAGCCACTCTAATAGCGGATTTCAACGCAAAATTTTCTTACCGATTCTGAGCTTATTATGACAGCGAAATTGAACATTCCTGCCAACACTGCGATTGGTGCAACGCTTCTCGTCCTGTTACTCGTCCCAGGGCTGTATTTTGCCAAGCCAATATTGTTACCTATTGTGCTTAGCACCTTTATTTCTCTGCTGTGCAGTCCTTTCATTAATTATCTTGAAGACAAAGGCTTACCACGTGCTATTACCGTCGTGTTGACGCTGTCATTCCTCGTTGGCGCCTCAATTATTGGTCTTGCCGCCATGTCGGAGCCCGCCAAGCAATGGTGGTCTGAGCTGCCCAGTATCGTGAAAAATGTGTCGCAAGAAGTAAGCGAAGTTACTAAAGCTTCGGCTGATCACCTTAATACTCCATTGAATATCGCCAACGATATGAGTATGGATGAGGTCGGGAACAACACCGTATTTTCTTTGGTAAAAACGCTCGCGACCACTACGCCGACGATTTTGACACAAGCGATGATCGTGCTGTTTATGGTTTACTTTATGCTCAATCATGGACGAAGCTTATTTCGAAAGTCAGTGTCTTACTTACATGGGTTCGCCAAACAGCGCCAAGCGATTGAGTTGGTCAAAGCGCTACAGAAAGACCTATCTCGATACATTGGCACCATCACTTTAGTGAATGCGGGGTTGAGTGTTGGGGCCGTGTTTTTTGTTCTAGGCCTTGAAGATCCATTTCTATGGGGCGCATTTGCAGGCGTGATGAATTTTGCGCCGTACCTCGGCCCTGTCATATCCATGGTGAGCTTTGGCTTTGTTGCTTATCTTCAGTTGGAGTCGGTCAGTTTTATGCTGACGGTGGTGTCTATCTATTTACTGCTCAATTTGATTGAAAGTCAGTTTGTTACACCAACACTATTGGGGAAAAGGTTTAACTTAAACCCGTTAGTGATTTTTGTTTGGCTTGTTTTTTGGGGCTGGCTTTGGGGCGGAATGGGACTATTGATCGGTGTGCCGTTGCTGGTTTGTATCAATATTTTGGTTGATCGTCTAGAGCTATGCCAATCAACCCAAAATCAAGCAAAGCAAATCACCTCCGCGGACGTGGCACCGCGAGAGTGACTTGAGGGTCAAGCTGGTTCAACGAAACAGTTTTCCAGCGCTCACTGGCTGACTAAATAAATATCCCTGACCATAAATACAGCCTTTTTCGAATAAGTAATCGGCTTGTTCCCGAGTTTCTATCCCTTCCGCGACGACTTTCAACGACAGCGTTTTTCCCATGGCAATAATGGCATTCACAATCGCGTTGCTGTCGCTATTACTTGGGACATCACTGACAAATGAGCGGTCAATTTTCAGTTTGTTGATTGGCAAACCTTTCAAGTAAGACAAAGACGAATAGCCAGTTCCAAAGTCATCCAGAGAAATCTCAATACCCAGCTCTCGTAATTGATTTAACGATGCAATGGCTTGTTGAGGGTCGATCAGTAAAAAGCTCTCTGTGATCTCTAAATCTAACCGTTGGGCAGGGTATCCGGTGTTATCGAGGATAGTACTTAATCGCTGAATGAAATTTGACTGCTGAAGCTGCAACGCAGAAACATTGACGGCGATTTTGCCAAACTCGATGCCCTGGTCCAGCCAAGCATTACCTTGCAAACAAGCTTGTTGTAACACCCACTCACCAATGCTTTGAATCAGCCCTGTTTTTTCTGCAATTGGAATAAAGTCTGCTGGTGGTACAAGGCCAAATTCTGGATGCTGCCAGCGTAATAAAGTTTCCACGCCGACAATCGTATTTTGTTCCAAGTTGTATTGCGGTTGGAATTCTAACCGGAGTTGTTGTTTTTCTATTGCTTGATGCAAAGCGGATTGAATGCGTACATGGGATACGGATTTATCGGTCAAATCCGGTGAGTAAAACGCGTAGCCGTTGCGTCCATTTTTCTTCGCTAAGTACATCGCGGTGTCTGCGTTTTTCAGTAAGGTTTCACTGTCTTGACCGTCTCTTGGGTACAAGGCAATACCAATACTGGTCGAGACACGAAGTGAGTCGTGATTTGCCAAGTCGAATGGTTGCTGGAATACGCTTAGAATATCGCCGACGGTTTCCAATAAGGCAACATCACTATGGATGTCTGGCAAAATAATCACAAATTCATCGCCGCCAATGCGAGCCACATGCGCATTGAGGTGAAGCACATCTTGCAGACGAATCGCTAACTTAGACAGCAATTGGTCACCACAGAAGTGGCCCATACTATCGTTGATGTGTTTGAAATGGTCGATATCTAAGAATAGGGTGGCAAACGTCTGCTGGTTTTTGTGTCCGCTTTCGATGTGTTGTTCGAGTAAGCTGAGTAAATGGGTGCGATTAGGTAGATTGGTTAATGGATCGTAAAAAGCCATGCGCTGCAGCTTTTCTTCGTGTGCCTTACGCACAGAGATATCTTCAAACACACAAATGTAGTTAATAAGGTGGTTTTTATCGTCCATTACGGCGCTAATGGTCGCTAATTGCGGATAAATGCTGCCATCTTTCTTTCTGTTGATGAATTCGCCTTTCCATTGGCCTTTGTTTTCGAGTTGATGCCACAACTGTTGATAGAAACCTTGATCATGATGGCCTGAGCGCAGAATTCGTGGGTTTTTTCCTATCACCTCTTCAGAGCGGTAACCTGTAATTTGGGTAAAAGCCGTGTTTACATCAATGATGTTGGCATTGCGGTCTGTAATGACCATGCCTTCTTGCGAATTGTTGAAAATTTGGGACGCTAAGGAGAGCTGCGTTTCTACCATTTTTCGGCGGGTGATGTTACGTGTCATCCCCAGAATGCCGATTAAGTTTCCCGCATGATCACGGACAGGAGACTTAATGGTTTCTAGCCAAGTGGGGTTATTGTTTTCATCAATTTGACGGCATTCTTCAACAATATTTTGCGTGCCCGTGGCTACCACCAATTTATCGGCATCAATGAATTTTTCCGCACGTTCATGGCTAAACAGAGCAAAATCGTCTTTTCCAATGATTTCACTGTTGGTTTTTTGCCACGCATTTTCTACGCTTCGGTTGGTCATCGAATAAAGACCATCCATGCCTTTTATCCATACGTGGTCTTCAAGGCAGTCGATAAACTCTTGTAGTGTTGGTGTTGGCTTTATTTCCGCGCTTTGATGTCGCGTTTGTTCTTGCGGACAGTGCAAGTTGATATCAAAGCTGATCCGCCCCGCCATTGCGCTTAGCCATGCCGAAACAACCGTTGATTGATCATTAGGGTGAGTCAGTGTCAGTACGGCAAGCAATTCGCCATTTGGTAGCCAAATCGGTCCTATGCTCAAGGTTTGCTCTTCAAAGGGGGTATGGCTAACTGTAAAATCTGTCGGCGTAAAGTGATCGACAACTTGCGTTATCACATCGACGATAGCACGATGATTTTGGGTTGAGGTGGACACCTCAGTCGATAGCCACTGCTGAGTATCGCTCAGAATATAAAGCTGTCCCTGAGCTTGAGTTACATTACAGCATTGTCGCAGAACGTGTTGCCAGTCTGCCATCAAAGGCGAAGGAATAGCGAAGCGAAACATAATTAATAACGAGTCCTAAATCGCCCAAAGGTAATTATATTAGAATCTAGCGTAAGCTATTGGGCTCTGTGAGTATCGTATCCAACGCGTAGCTAAATCCTAGCAGCGTAAAGTGCTTTCTATCATTAAAATGTTATCTATATCTCTTTTTTATCCAACTTGTTGCATCGTTTTTTAGGGCTTTTGATAGGTGATTAAGAAGCGTTTACCGCTTTGGTTTTCTTGCCCCATGAGACTTGCTGAATGACTAAGCCACTGATGATCAATACCAGGCCAATCAAGGTTGAAGGGTGAATTTCTTCGCCGATGATGGTAGCTAACAACATGAGTGAGATAAATGGAGAAGCAAAGATCAGATTACTGATACGCGCGGTGTTTTGCGTTGATTTGAGTGCGCTCAGCCACAAAACGAAAGTGATCCCCATTTCAAACAGTCCGACATACGTCACCGCTGCCCAGCCTTTAGCTGAGATCATCTGCCAGTTCGCACCTTCATAAAGACTTAAACCAATGGCGAATGGAATAGCGACCAAAAAGCCGAGCAGAACGCCAACCACAGGGTCCGCCTTATTTTTGGTATTTAAAATCCAGTAACCGGCCCACAGCAGTGTTGATAGCAGCGCAAGACCAACACCCAACGGGCTCTCAAATTCCATGCCTAAAAGATTGCCTTGTGTGGCAATCACTATCACGCCGACATAACTAAAACCGCAAGCCAGCCAGTCCTTACCACGGATCTTTTGTCCTAAGAAAACAGCGGCCATTAGCGTTAAGGTGATGGCCCAGCTGTAGTTGATCGCTTGAGCCTGAGATGCGGGCAGCAAGTCATATGCTTTGAACAGAATAACGTAATACGCCAAAGGGTTAATCAACCCAAGCAGTAGGTAATACCAAGGGTTTGAGAAAAATGTAGCGCTTAACTGGCCCAGTTTACCTTGCACACCACAGATTACTGTTAGTGCAATCGCAGAGACGATGCTGGCAATGCATAGCATTTGAATCGGCGTAAATTCTGCCAGCGTGAGTTTAAATGCGGTTGCAACGGTAGACCAAAGTAATACTGCTGAGAGCCCAAATCCTAGGGCGCGACGCTCGTTCATGATGCCTCTGCGTGATGATGTGCCGCTCGGTTTGGATAATTTGAGCGGAAGAAAGAATATTATAGGAAGGCCTAGTGTATGCGAGGATTTTTCATCCAACAAACTGGACATTTATCCAGTGTCTAAATACCATTGTTATAGATACAAAACACAGGCTAACTCGCTATTATGCAATGGATTCTTGAGTACCAATCTCTCATTCTCTCTTCTCTTTGTGCTGCCACGCTTAGTGGTGTCGCTGCCGGTTGGTGGGTGAAACAGCGTTTTATCACCCAAACTCAGCTTCTCGAGCAACAACTTTTTTCAGAAAAACAGCTACATCAACAGCAACTTGAACAGGTCAAGCAAAGCCTTGCCGATGCTCAGCAAGAGTTGGATGAATTAGATGATGAGCGCGATAAAGCCGCGTTTGAAGTACGTCAAACGCACGGAAAGCTGATGGCAGCTATGGAAAAACTGCGTTACTTCGAGGCTGTAAAGCAAGAGCGCCAGCAATACTTTGATGAGCTTGGTCAAATGCGTGAACACAAATCACGTCTAGAAACGCAGCTGCGTGAACAGCAAGCTCGCCATGAGCAAATTAACCAAGCTAATGCCGAAAAACTGCAAATTTTAGAACAAGCGGAAGCACGCTTGAAACAACAATTTGAGCACTTGGCCAACCAATTGTTTGAAGAAAAAACCGCGAAGGTCGATTTGCAAAACCGTCAGAGTTTAGAAGGCTTGTTGTCACCGCTTAGAGAACAGTTAGAAGGGTTCAAAAAGCACGTTAATGACAGCTTTAGCCAAGAAGCTAAAGAGCGCCATACCTTAGTGCATGAGCTGAAAAACCTGCAACGTTTGAACGAGCAAATGACGCGCGAAGCGGTTAATTTGACCCAAGCGTTGAAAGGGGACAACAAACAGCAAGGTAACTGGGGCGAAGTGGTGCTCGCTAGGGTACTTGCCGAATCTGGCTTGCGTGAAGGGCACGAATATCAGACTCAGGTGAACTTACAAAATGAAGCAGGTAAGCGTTACCAACCTGATGTCATTGTTCATCTCCCACAGAACAAACAAGTGGTTGTGGATTCCAAAATGGCGTTGGTTGCCTATGAGCGCTACTTCAACGCCGAAACTGATGCTGAGCGCGATCAGGCTTTGAATGCGCACTTAGCTGCTCTACGTGCACATATCAAAGGGTTAAGCATGAAGGACTACCACAAACTCAAAGGTATTCAGAGTTTGGACTATGTACTGATGTTTATTCCGGTTGAGCCGGCGTTCCAAGTCGCGATTCAAGCCGATCCGAGCTTGATTAAAGACGCGATGGAGCAAAACATCATTTTGGTGAGCCCAACAACGTTGCTGGTGGCACTGCGCACCATTGATAATCTATGGCGCAATGAACGCCAAAATGAAAACGCCAAAATGATTGCGCAGCGTGCGACAAAACTCTACGACAAATTACGATTGTTTGTAGACGACATGGAGGGGCTCGGCGGTGCGCTGGATAAGGCGAATCAAAGCTATCAAGGTGCGATGAACAAGCTTGCCACAGGGCGCGGAAATGTGATTCGCCAAGCCGAAAGCTTTAAACACTTGGGAGTTGAAATTAAACGACCGATTTCTTCCGACCTCGCGCAGTTAGCGCAGAGTGATGCATTTTCAGAAAATGACCCGTTAGTAGAAAGACATCCGGCTGAGGATAAAGTAAACTAATCGCCCGCAGTGCAGTGGGCGATTTTATCTGTCAACAAACGCCCCGTAGAGGAAAGCGCTGCCTAAGAGGAATTAGAATGACGGACACAAGTTTGCAATCCAATACAGCGTTAGAGAATGAAACCACTCACTTTGGTTTCTCTACAGTGGCAAAAGACGAAAAAGTGACTAAGGTTGCCGAAGTATTCCACTCCGTGGCAACAAAATACGACATCATGAATGACCTGATGTCAGGTGGTATTCACCGCCTTTGGAAGCGCTTCACTATCGATTGTAGTGGCGCTCGCCCTGGCCAACGTATTCTTGACCTAGGTGGTGGTACGGGTGATTTGACGGCGAAATTCTCGCGCATTGTTGGCGATGAAGGCCATGTCATCCTTGCCGATATCAATAACTCAATGCTTAACGTTGGTCGCGATAAACTGCGTGACAACGGTATTGTGGGTAACGTGCATTACGTTCAAGCCAACGCAGAAGAACTGCCGTTCCCAGATGATTATTTTGATGTCATCACCATCAGTTTTTGTTTGCGTAATGTGACTGACAAAGACAAAGCGCTTCGTTCAATGTTCCGCGTACTGAAGCCAGGCGGCCGCCTATTGGTGTTGGAATTTTCAAAACCAGTGCTAGAGCCGTTATCGAAAGTATACGATGCATATTCATTCCACTTGTTGCCGAGAATCGGTGAGCTAGTTGCGAATGACTCAGAGAGTTACCGCTACCTAGCGGAGTCAATCCGTATGCATCCAGACCAAGAAACGCTGGAAGGCATGATGCAAGACGCAGGTTTTGAAAACACCAAATACTACAACTTAACTGGTGGTATTGTGGCTTTGCATCGCGGTTATAAATTCTAAGGGTTAACGGCATGCCATTTGAACCACTTATCACCGCTGTGATTGAAACGTCACTGAATACACTGATCAAAGACGACCCTGCATTGGGCCGTCGTTTAGCGCGTCTAAAAGGTCAAGTTATTCAAGTTCACCTGAAAGAGATCAATAAAACACTGACATTCGTTTTTAGTCAGCAAATTGATGTGCTCGGTCATTACGAAGGGCAGCCTAACTGCTATCTATCGCTCAACTTGAGTGTGTTACCAGAGCTGCGCGATCAGGCCAACATCACTCGTCTTATTAAACAAGATAAACTTGAACTCGAAGGCGATATTCAATTGGCGCAGAAATTCTCTCAGTTGATGGTGGATTGCAAACCAGATGTTGAAGAGTGGTTGTCTCGCGTGACTGGCGATGTCGCCGCACATACCTTTGTGCAAGGTTCAAAAAACATCGGCAACTTTCTTGCGTCTCAAGCAGAAAAACACCAGCGTCATCTTGCGCAAGTAGTGACTGAAGAATGGAAACTGGCTCCCGCTCCGTTAGAAGTGGCCTATTTCTGCGACCAAGTTGATGAGGTTCGCAGCCAGGCTTCTCGCATTGAAGCTCGTTTAACGGCTTTGCTGAATAAGCTGGATGCAGATAAGCCTGCATTGGAGAAACCATGACGCCAGCAGAACTAAAGCGCTTATACCACATCGCCAAAGTACAACTGGAATACGGCTTAGATGAGCTGCTTCCCGATCACCAACTGACCAAAGCTCCGCTTTTACTGCGCAAAAGCTTGTTTTGGATTAAGAACAAGCACCCAGAAAAACCACTCGGTGAACGTCTGCGTTTAGCACTGCAAGAGCTGGGGCCGGTTTGGATTAAGTTCGGTCAGATGATGTCGACGCGCCGTGACTTATTTCCTCCGCATATCGCTGATCCCCTAGCTTTACTTCAAGACCAAGTCGCGCCTTTTGATGGCGAGTTGGCAAAAAAGCAGATGGAGCAAGCATTAGGTGGTCCGTTAGAAAAATGGTTTACCGAGTTTGATATCAAACCACTGGCGTCTGCGTCGATTGCTCAGGTACATACTGCGCGCATAAAAGACACTAACCAAGAAGTGGTATTAAAGGTTATCCGCCCAGATATTCGCCCAGTCATTGATTCAGATCTAAAACTGATGCACCGAATGGCGCGTATAGTCGCCGGAGCGATGCCTGAAGCACGTCGTTTAAAACCAGTTGAAGTCGTGCGTGAGTACGAGAAAACCCTGCTTGATGAACTCGACTTGCGACGTGAGGCGGCGAATGCCATTCAGTTGCGCCGCAACTTTGAGGGCAGCGAAGAATTGTATGTTCCTGAAGTTTTTCCCGACTTCAGTAATGAAACTGTCATGGTTTCTGAGCGAATATATGGCATTCAAGTCTCTGATATTGAAGGCTTGAAAGCAAATGGCACCAATATGAAATTGCTCGCGGAACGCGGTGTGAGTGTGTTCTTCACTCAGGTGTTCCGAGACAGCTTTTTCCATGCCGATATGCATCCGGGTAATGTGTTCGTCAAACCCGAACATCCAGAGAACCCAATGTGGATAGGGCTAGATTGCGGAATCGTTGGTACACTTAATAGCGAAGACAAGCGTTATCTGGCGGAAAACTTCCTGGCGTTTTTCAATCGTGACTACCGCCGAGTGGCGGAGTTACATGTGGATTCAGGGTGGGTGCCTGCGGATACCAATGTCGATGAGTTTGAGTTCGCGATTCGCATTGTGTGTGAGCCTATTTTTGCTAAGCCATTGTGCGAAATCTCCTTTGGTCATGTGTTGTTGAATTTGTTCAACACGGCACGTCGATTCAATATGGAGGTTCAGCCACAGCTTGTACTGTTGCAAAAAACGCTGTTGTACGTGGAAGGGCTTGGTAGGCAGCTATATCCTCAACTTGATTTGTGGGAGACCGCAAAACCATTCTTGGAGGAATGGATGATGAATCAAGTTGGGCCGCAAGCTCTAGTGAATGCGATTAAAGACCGCGCACCATTTTGGGCAGAGAAATTACCTGAACTGCCAGAGCTACTTTACGATAGCCTGAAACAAGGTAAAGCGATGAATCAACGTATGGATCAGCTTTATCAAGGGTATCGCCAGAGCAAGCGCCAGCAGGCGACAGGAAAGTTTTTGTTTGGCGTTGGCGCGACTTTAGTCGTATGCTCGGCAATATTGGTGAACGATGCTTTTGAGCAGCTTTCGTTGGCCTGCGGTATCGCAGGTGTCACATTTTGGCTGCTTAGTTGGCGAGCTTATCGTCAATAGACGTTAAACTCTTGAAATATTTTTGTTTGTTTAAAGACCCGAGGTAAAGAGAATGGGTGGTATCAGTGTTTGGCAACTTCTAATCATTGCTGTAATTGTTGTATTGCTATTCGGAACAAAGAAACTACGCGGTATCGGTGGCGATCTGGGTGGTGCCGTTAAGGGCTTCAAAAAAGCGATGAGCGAAGATGAACCTGCGAAAAATGACAAAGACGCAGACTTCGAACCAAAAAGTCTAGAAGAGCAGCAGAAAAAAGAAGCTGCTCCTGAAACGAAAAAAGACAAAGAGCAGGCGTAAAACGTGTTTGATATCGGTTTTTGGGAACTGGTATTAATATCTGTTGTTGGTCTGGTCGTTCTTGGGCCGGAGCGTTTGCCTCATGCTATTCGCAGCGTGTCTCGCTTTATCGGTGCCGCTAAGAGTATGGCAAATAGCGTCAAAGACGAATTGTCACACGAGCTGAAAGTCCAAGAGCTGCAAGAAAACTTGCGCAAAGCAGAACAAATGGGGATGGATGATTTGTCCCCTGAGTTGAAATCTTCAGTTGAAGAGTTGAAGAAGGCAGCGCAATCTGTAAATCGTCCTTACGCAAAGAACACCGATTCAGAGGCTGAGCCTGTAAAAACAGAGCCAGCAGTCGAAGAGGCCGTGAAAGCGCAAGAGAGCAAGGTTACAGCGGCAGATAAGAAAGCCGAATAGTCTCATTAGGAGGAGCTACTAGTGATTGGTAGCTCCTTTTTGATCTGGTTTTTAATAAGAGGTTTGCCATGTCTACCGTCGAGCAGACACAACCTTTAATTAGTCATTTGTTGGAGCTTCGCAACCGACTACTGCGCTCAATCCTCGCAGTGTTGGTCGTGTTTGTCGGACTAATTTATTTCTCTAACCACATTTACGAGTTTGTTTCCGCACCTTTAGTAGAACGTCTACCTGAAGGCGCGACCATGATTGCTACGGATGTAGCGTCACCTTTTTTTACGCCACTTAAGCTGACGTTAATTGCTTCGGTATTTATTGCGGTGCCGTTTATCTTGTATCAAGTGTGGGCATTTGTAGCGCCAGGTTTGTACAAGCATGAACGTCGATTGATCATGCCATTGCTGTTCTCTAGTTCGCTATTGTTCTACTGTGGAGTGGCATTTGCCTACTTCGTGGTATTTCCATTGGTGTTTGGCTTCTTTACCGCCATCTCTCTTGGTGGAGTAGAGTTTGCAACTGATATCTCGAGTTATCTCGACTTTGTGCTGGCGCTATTTATGGCGTTTGGTATCGCATTCGAGGTGCCTGTTGCGATTATTTTGTTGTGTTGGACTGGGGCCACTACACCAGAAGATTTAAGACAGAAACGTCCTTATATTATAGTGGCTGCGTTTGTCGTAGGTATGGTGTTAACGCCACCAGACATGATCTCGCAAACCTTACTCGCTATTCCGATGTGTTTACTGTTTGAAGTCGGTTTGTTCTTCGCGCGTTTTTATACTCGTCGAAGCGAAGAAGTAGAAGCGGAAACCGAAGAATAAGGCTAATCTAGATGTGAAAAGCGGCTCAATTGAGCCGCTTTTTTTTTGCGGTTGGTTTTTTCTTGGGCTAATTACTTAACTTTCATGACGTAACCACATTTTGTGCATACGTATACTTCCTTGATGCCCAGCAGCTTTTGAAAAAAACTGCGCGGTACGCGTTGTAAGTAAGCACCATGTGTACACACTTCAACTTCCATATTCATGCTGTTTTACATTTGTGCTAATTAATGGGCGTAAATCAGTATAGAAAAATAATGTGTCGAGTTGTCGACAGTTTTGCAAAGCGGACGAAGTAAAGTGACGATATGAGAAGTAAGTAGAGTTGCTAGTTAATTATTATGTTTATCAATAATTTTGTATGGATTGTTCTACTATTTCAACGGGTTGAATCGTTCATTCAATAGTTTAGGTGATAAAAAAGCGACGTTGATTTCGTCGCTTTTTTCAATTCTCGTGAATTAAATATTAAACAGCGTTTTGGCATTCTCAGTCGTTATGGCATCGATGGTTGCGATGTCGACATCACGCAAGTCGGCAACACGTTGTGCAACGAGAGAAGTGTAGGCTGGTTCATTACGTTTACCACGGTGTGGCACCGGCGCTAAATATGGACAGTCGGTTTCTAAAATGACCCACTGCATATCCAAATGTGGAATGACTTTATCCATCCCGCCATTCTTAAAGGTTGATACGCCACCTAAGCCTAAGTGGAAGCCTAGCTCATTGATTGCTTGTGCTTCTTCTAAGCTGCCTCCAAAACAGTGGAATACACCACGCAGACGACCATCTTGCTCTTGTCGCAGCAAAGTGAGTGTTTCTTCAATCGAATCACGAGTGTGGATAACGACCGGTAAATCCATCTCTTTTGCCCAGTTAAGTTGAGCTACGAACGCCATTTCTTGCTCAGCACGATAGGTTTTATCCCAATATAGGTCGATACCGATTTCGCCCACCGCAATAAACTTGTGTTTCTCAAACCAACCGCGGATGATCTCCAACGTTTGTTCAACATTGCTGTCCACATAGCAAGGGTGCAGCCCCATCATTGAGTGGCATACGTCAGGATATGCCGCTTCGGTTTGTAGCATGGGCTCAATAGAGTCCAGATCGATGTTTGGCAACAGGATTTTATTAATGCCTTGCGTTAAGGCGCGTTGTACTACTTCATCGCGGTCGTTATCAAATTCGCTAGCATAGATGTGCGCGTGGGTATCGATCATCGTTACTCTCTGTGCTTCATGGTTGGTTTCGTATTCGAAGTATACTTGAGTGTGAGTGCTGGGTCATTTTCAGTTTTTTTCATTACCTTTTTCCAGATTGTCACTCGCAACATGCATCAAGAGTGATATGATTTTGTTCACCAGATGATTTGATCATCATAACCGTCCAGACAAGGAGAAAATGGTGTCTGTATCAATTCAAGGTCCATTCCCTGCACGCCGTATGCGTCGTTTACGTAAGCACGATTTTAGTCGTCGTTTGATGGCTGAGAACCAACTTTCTGTTAATGATCTGATTTACCCAATGTTCATTCTTATGGGTAAAGATCGTCGTGAGAGCGTGGAGTCCATGCCGGGTGTAGAGCGTTTGTCGATTGATTTAATGCTAGAAGAAGCACAATACCTTGCAAATCTAGGCGTTCCAGCAATCGCGCTTTTCCCTGTCGTAAACCAAGACGCTAAAAGCTTATGTGCTACTGAAGCCTACAACCCAGAAGGTTTGGTTCAGCGAGCAGTACGAGCGCTTAAAGAACACATTCCTCAAATTGGTGTAATCACAGACGTGGCACTTGACCCATTCACGACACATGGCCAAGACGGCATCATCGATGAAGATGGCTACGTAATGAATGATGAAACCACAGAAGTATTGGTTAAGCAGGCTTTGTCTCATGCAGAAGCGGGTGCTGACGTAGTCGCGCCTTCAGACATGATGGATGGCCGAATTGGTAAGATCCGCGAAGCATTAGAAAACGCGGGCTACATTCATACTCAAATCATGGCTTACTCGGCTAAGTACGCATCGAACTACTACGGACCATTCCGTGATGCGGTTGGCTCTTCTTCAAATCTAAAAGGCGGCAACAAGAAAAACTACCAAATGGACCCAGCAAACATTGATGAAGCGATTCACGAAGTGGCGCTAGACATCAATGAAGGTGCGGACATGGTGATGGTTAAACCTGGTATGCCATACTTAGATGTAGTTCGCCGAGTAAAAACTGAACTTCAAGTACCGACATTTGCTTATCAAGTCTCTGGCGAGTACGCGATGCATAAAGCGGCGATCATGAATGGCTGGCTCAAAGAGCGTGAAATTGTGATGGAATCACTATTGTGCTTCAAACGTGCAGGTGCAGATGGCATCTTAACGTACTTTGCGAAAGACGTTGCTGAGTGGTTGGCAGAAGAGAATGCACAAACTGCTCAACACCTAAATCGTACTCCGGAAGCGACAGAAGAGTAATTATCGCTCAGTGAGAAATACCAGACCAACAAGAGTTGTTCGTCTGTATATACCCAAGTAACCTCAGGCGGATTACAACAGTAACAATCCAAGGTGCTTGGGTATTTTTATTTTGGAGAAGAGAACAATGACAATGCTGATTCGTGAAGGCACATTGGAAGAAGCACTTCAAGTTGTGGCGCGTGTTACCGAGTTTTCGAAAGGAGAAACGGTAGACTCCATGACTCAACGTTTAGAAGAGAAAAACAGTTTAATCCTCGTTGCAGAAAAAAATGGCACGATTGTCGGCTTCAAAATAGGTTACGAATTAGAGGATGGTGTTTTCTATAGCTGGTTAGGTGGTGTTGTCCCTGAAGCTCGAAATGAAGGCGTGGCACAACTGCTTTTGGAAGCTCAAGAGGATTGGGTGGCAGAACAAGGCTACAACACATTAAAAGTGAAATCTCGAAACCAGTTTCCGGCTATGCTTCGCTTGTTATTGAGAAATGGCTATATTATTGAAAAGTTTGAAGAAAAAGTAAATCTTCGAGAATCTAGAGTGCATTTCATTAAAGCAATGTGAAAATAAATGAGATTTTTTCTCATTTAACTGTTGACTACGAAATGAGAATCATTATTATTAAACCTGTCTTAGGGAATGAGGAAAGTTCACAAGGACGTTGAGTGACTTATTAACAGAAGTTAATTAACTGAAAGTTGAGAAGTGATGAAACATTTTTCCGAGAACTTGCACGAATTCTTTTTGACACGACATTGCTCACATTGCTTCCAGTGTAATTTATAGCTTCTTGGTTAAGCTGCTCTATTTACAGAATTTGCTTTACCACTTCTGCTAGGCGACCCCATTCGGGTCGCTTTTTTCTTTTCTACGATTTCTATTTGACGTCACTATTAATATCTTTTCCACATGCGATGATCATTTTAGGATCGTTGATCTTCTCGCCGTTATGCGAATTTATTGTTATAAATCAATGGTTTGAGTTGGTGTTTTCTTGTGTTTTTTGTTATTGGATAACCAGTGGATAATTTCTATAAACAGAGTTATCCACAGGAGGTGGTGTTTTCGTGAATAAAGTCGGAAAAATTTACGCGACCTAGATCGAGCGAACAAGATAGATTCAGATCAGCAGTCATGGCATCCTAGGCAGATCTCTCAAGTACTGAATTGGATACAGACAATTATGGCAAGTATTCCTGAAAATCCGTTGATCCTTATCGACGGCTCTTCTTACCTATATCGCGCTTTTCACGCCTACCCGGGCACCATGAGCAATGGTGAAATTCCAACTAATGCCGTTTACGGCGTCGTGAACATGTTACGCAGCATGATGCGTCAGTTTGCGTCTGAGCGCATCGCGGTGGTTTTCGATGCAAAGGGAAAAACCTTTCGTGATGATATGTATGCAGAATACAAAGCGAATCGTCCGCCAATGCCGGATGACCTGCGTTGTCAAATTGAACCATTACACAATGTTATTCGTGCAATGGGTTTGCCGCTGATCTGTGTTCCTGGCGTCGAGGCGGATGACGTCATCGGTACGTTAGCATACCAAGCATCACAAAAGGGCATGCCTGTATTGATCAGTACTGGTGATAAAGACATGGCGCAGCTAGTGGATGATAACATTACCTTGATCAACACCATGACGAACGTCGTAATGGATCGTGAAGGTGTGGTTGAAAAGTTTGGCATTCCACCTGAGTTGATCATCGACTACTTAGCACTGATGGGCGATAAAGTAGATAACATTCCTGGTGTACCGGGTGTCGGTGATAAAACAGCGACCGCACTACTGCAAGGCATTGGTGGTCTGACGAAGTTGTATGAAAACCTCGATGATATTGCAGGGCTTGGTTTCCGTGGTTCTAAAACCATGGCGAAAAAGCTCATCGACAACAAAGAAAATGCCATGCTTTCGTATGAGCTAGCGACCATAAAATTGGATGTTGAGCTTGAGGAAACGCCAGAATCATTGCTGAAAGCGGAACCAAATAAAGACGAATTAGTGAAGCTATATGGCCAACTGACGTTTAAATCTTGGTTGAATGAACTACTTGAAGGCGGTTCTGGATCTGTGGAGGCCGTAGAGCTTGCAGGATCTTCACAAGCTTCTTCTTCTCAAGCCGAGATGGAAACTTCTGCGGTAACAATCGATCGCAGCCAATATGAAACAATTCTGGATAAAGAAACCTTCAATGCTTGGCTAGATAAACTTCAAACGGCTGAGCTGTTTGCATTTGATACGGAGACCGATAACCTAGATTACATGCTAGCGAATCTAGTTGGTTTGTCATTCGCTGTCGATGAAGGTATTGCGGCTTATGTGCCAGTTGCACATGACTATTTAGATGCGCCTGAACAGCTTGATCGTGATTGGGTACTAGAACAGCTGAAGCCAATTCTTGAAGATGCAGCGAAAGCAAAAGTCGGTCAAAACTTAAAGTATGATGCGTCTGTACTCGCTCGTTACGACATTGAGCTAAAAGGTATCAAGCACGACACGATGTTGGAATCGTATATCTACAACAGTGTCGGCGGTAAACACGATATGGACAGCTTGGCGCTTCGCTTCCTACAGCACAGCTGCATTTCTTTTGAGCAAATTGCAGGTAAAGGCAAAAATCAGCTTACGTTTAACCAAATCGAACTGGAACAAGCATCGCCATACGCGGCAGAAGATGCGGATGTGACCCTTCGTCTGCACAATCGCTTGTTTGCTAATATCGAGCAGGATGAAAGCCTGAAGACAGTTTACGAAGAGATTGAAATGCCGTTAGTGCCAGTTCTTTCGCGCATTGAACGCACTGGGGTCTTTATTGATGAAATGAAGCTAAGTGCGCAGTCGGTCGAGATTACCGCTCGCCTTGATGAGCTTGAAAAGAAAGCGTACGAAATTGCTGAGCAAGAGTTTAATATGAACTCTCCAAAGCAATTACAAGCCATCCTATTTGAAAAAATGGGTTTACCGGTTGTGAAGAAAACGCCATCAGGCACACCATCGACGAATGAAGAAGTTCTGCAAGAACTCGCGCTAGACTACCCACTACCAAAACTGATTTTGGAATACCGTGGTCTGGCGAAGCTAAAATCAACTTACACCGACAAACTGCCGAAGATGATCAACCCATCAACGGGTCGCGTGCATACTTCTTACCACCAAGCAGTGACCGCAACGGGTCGTCTATCTTCTACTGATCCGAACTTACAGAATATTCCAATTCGTAACGAAGCCGGCCGTCGTATTCGTCAAGCGTTTGTCGCGCCATCAGGGCATAAAATCTTAGCGGTCGACTACTCGCAAATCGAACTTCGCATCATGGCGCACCTTTCTGGCGACCAAGCTTTATTGGATGCATTCCGTGATGGCAAAGATATCCACGCGGCAACCGCAGCAGAAATCATGGGTGTTTCTATTGAGGACGTTTCAAGTGAGCAACGTCGTCGTGCGAAAGCGGTTAATTTCGGTCTTATTTACGGCATGAGTGCGTTTGGTTTGGCGAAGCAATTAGGCATTCCTCGTGGTGAGGCTCAAGCGTACATGGATACATACTTTGAACGTTACCCAGGCGTGATGCAGTACATGGAAGACACACGCAGCACGGCAGCAGATAAAGGGTATGTTGAAACGATTTTTGGTCGACGTTTGCATTTACCAGAAATCAAATCGCGCAACGGGATGCGTCGTAAAGCTGCTGAACGTGCGGCAATCAACGCACCAATGCAAGGTACGGCTGCGGACATCATTAAGAAAGCGATGCTGTTGGTTGATCAGTGGATTCAGGAAGAAGGCAATGGTCGTGTGAAGTTATTAATGCAAGTACACGATGAATTGGTCTTTGAAGTTGAAGAGTCATCATTGTCCGAAATTGAAAGTAAAGTACAGAAATTGATGGAATCTGCAGCAGAGCTAAAAGTACCGTTGGTTGCAGAAGCAGGTCATGGTGATAACTGGGATCAAGCTCATTAGTCATTTTTTAGACCAAAATAACCAATTAATTATGAGCCAGCGCACAAACGCTGGCTTTTTTTTGAGATTAAAAAAGCTAGCGCAAAGTTAACTTTGATGTTGCTTAATAAAAGTTTCATGAAAAAAAACTACAAAAATTCTTTGCAATTCTGACCAATTGTTGTACATTAATACTCGTAGGGTACAGAGGTAAGATGTTCTATCTTTCAGACCTTTTGTTTCACGTTATTGGATTAGGCTGATTCAGCCGCCCCAGTCAGTTTTTGACTGGGGCGTTTTTTATTGGGCGAAAGAAAATTATTCTTTTGGATCAGTAGCTTAAAGTAAGCCTTCAAAAACCTTCTTTTTTGACCTTTCTAAGTCACTGCAAAATCTCGATTTTTCCTTCAAATTTATTGCGTTATTCATCCTGTAAATTTACGCCAGTCACACTATTATTTTTTCTTGAAGGAAACTAAGTTACATCTTTTTGAAGCTTTGCTTGGCTTAACTGTCTGAATTGTAATGCTATTGGGTGTTTTTGGAGTGAATGTTTGGTGATAAACAGGAAACAAGAGCGCTTTTTAACCTATTGAAATCGAATCTCAGTTCAGCAATGCTTCGTCACATAACAATAATTACCAATTTTTCTCTCCCGTTATCCCTGCCAGGAAGGCGGGGATTTTTATTGCCTGTTATTTAGTTCAGATAAACAAAAGCCCCACCAAATGGCAGGGCCGTGTCGAAGAAATTTAACAAATATTGTTAATTATTCTTCATCGCTCGCTGGTGTCTCTTGTTCGTCTTCTTCTATCAGGTGCGCTAGTGCTGGTGCAAACCAGGTATCCAGTTTTGCACGTAGCTGATCGACACCTAATCCTTTAAGTGAGGAGAACACATCAACAGAAACGTCACCACCGAAAGTTTCTACTTGCTTACGAACTTTCAGTAGAGTTTGTTTGCGTGCACCACTTTTTAGTTTATCTGCTTTGGTTAGCAAAACTTGCACAGGAATGTGGCTATCGATGGCCCAGAAAATCATTTGTTGGTCGAGATCTTTCATTGGATGACGAATGTCCATTAGAACCACTAAGCCTTTTAGGCACTCGCGTTTCTGTAGGTATTCACCCAAAGATTTCTGCCATTTGTTTTTCATTTCTACCGGTACTTGAGCAAAACCGTATCCAGGTAGATCGACAATGTGACAACCTTCTTCTACTTTGAAAAGGTTGATTAATTGCGTACGACCAGGTGTCTTTGATGTCTTGGCTAAGCTTTTTTGATTAGTTAGACGGTTAAGTGCACTCGATTTACCAGCGTTTGAGCGTCCTGCAAACGCAATTTCGACACCTTCGTCTTCCGGCAGGTGACGAATATCGGGTGCGCTGGTGATGAAATGCGTATTTTGGTAATGAATTTTTACGCTCACTGTTAACTCCATCTCGACTTTGTGTAGTCGATTGATTACTTTTTTGTGAAAATGTGTAAAATAACCGTGCTCGGCATAAGGTCGCCTATTGTACCATGAGTGTACGCGGTATGTTCACATTCCGTGGTACTGGAAGCTTGATAATTATAATGGAATGTCATGAAGAAATTAGCGCTAATTTTGAGTCTTTTAGCCAGTTGCTCAGTATGGGCCCAAGGTAATATTGAGGCTGGTAAAGCAAAATCACAAACCTGTGTCGCCTGTCACGGAGCAGATGGCAACAGTGCAATAACAACGTACCCGAAACTCGCAGGCCAACACGCTAAGTATCTTGAGAAGCAGTTAAAAGAACTTAAGCTAGGCATGACAAGTGGTGGTAAACAAGGTCGTTACGATCCTGTAATGAGTGGTATGGCAATGCCACTGAGCGATGAAGATATCGCAGACCTATCTGCTTACTACGCTTCGCTACCAGTTTCAGAAAACTCAACACCTGAAGATGTAGTAGCAAAAGGCAAAACGCTTTATACCGCTGGTGATGCCGAGCGTGGCCTAACCGCATGTATTGCATGTCATGGTCCTCGTGGCAATGGTACTGAGCTTTCAGGTTTCCCGAAAATTTCTGGTCAGCATGCTGACTACATCAAAGCTCAGCTAGAAAAATTCCGTGATGGTGACCGTGGTAATGATATGAATGCCATGATGCGCGACATCGCGAAGAAAATGACAGACGAAGATATCGAAGTGCTGTCTAAATACGTTGGCGGTCTGCACTAATATACCTAAATC
Source organism: Vibrio sp. Vb2880 (assembly GCF_033337975.1). Classification (NCBI taxonomy): domain Bacteria; kingdom Pseudomonadati; phylum Pseudomonadota; class Gammaproteobacteria; order Vibrionales; family Vibrionaceae; genus Vibrio; species Vibrio sp. Vb2880. Next base: position 694 of record NZ_JAWORT010000024.1, on the reverse strand, counting down.
GCTCAAGATCCTGCATCTTGAGCTGGTTGGGTAGATGTCCCTACATCGTTCGAGCAACTTGTACAAAAATGCCCTAGTGAATCCACTAGGGCATTTTTGTTCGTGACAGATATCACAGTCGAGTTTGGATACGAAAGCGATAGTTGGCTCGGCAGTTTGTGAGACATTTGCCATACTTGATGTTGGCTTTTTCTTGTTAGTGTTTTTAAGTTTTTGATTAAATGATAATTTTGATTTTTTAGAAAAATAGGCGGATTATTTTTTCAACCCATTACTTGTGAGCATAACGGGATGACGTAAAGTAGAAGTCGTTCACAGGGAGTGAATGTAAGGATTTAAGACCACGGTTTAGGTCTCCAAGGATGTAGCTCGGATGCTTGGTGATTTAGAAAGGGATTTAGATAGGTAGGGAGCCTATCAGATAAGGATGGTCATCTCGTCTGACGGTTAAGACAGTGAAACGGATCAGGCACAGGAAGTTGCTCAGTAGACAGGAAGTAAACGGATAGCCAAAACTCATCAGGAAGATGAAAAACAACTCTTTTTGGCAGGGAAAGCTCTAAAAACAAAGGGATCATTGGTGCACCAAATGTGTGCAACACAGTTTCGCCAATTGATTGACCCGTCCTGATATGGGTTGACACTTTTTAACTAAAACGCTCGATGTACTTCATCGGGCGTTTTGTATTTTAAA